>NZ_VDAF01000013.1:0-158744 GCF_019584525.1 Enterobacter sp. EC_50
TTACGCACCACCCCGTCAGTAGCTGAACAGGAGGGACAGCTGATAGAAACAGAAGCCACTGGAGCACCTCAAAAACACCATCATACACTAAATCAGTAAGTTGGCAGCATCACCAGGTTTTACGCAAAAGAACTTTATCGAATGAGGGCGTCAGTTTTTAAAATACTGGACGTCGATGAATCCAACACGCTATCAATATTTAATGCTTTATGGTCATCCAGCAGCGTTCACCCTGATGGAAAAAATACCAGTGCGGAAATAAAAGAAGATGGGTGCGTTATTGATAGATATAACCTGGCAGTTAACAACTGTACTACAACGTCAGTAACGGGACTTAAAAAAGCAGGTACAGGAATATTTGACGTGAGACTGCTAGACTCTTTGGGTTACAGTGAAGACTTTGCGATCCCATCGTCTTTGAATGCTTATCTGGAGGATTTAGCTCTAAATCCAGCTGATATGCGAATAATTAAAATGACTGACGAATTTAAGGGCAGCTATCATAACGCTTCAGATTATAAAGAAATTGATGGTGTAGGCAGCGGTAATGAAACTGCCGGGGCAATAGGCAAAGGAAGTGGGCTCACCGGAAAAGGCTCGAGCGGTTATGCCCCCACAACATTCAGCCAATCCCAGGGAATTGAGAATGATTAAGCGTATACTGCTAGCTTTTGTGCCTGTAGCCTTGTTTTTACTGGTCAGTACAACAATTCTTTCCCTTTCACTCATGGATATCAAATACACTTTTGAATCCGTGTTAATTGGAACAACTCTGGATTATTTGGTTGACGAAACCTACTCCATTGTTTGGCTGTTTTATGGTTCTTCGAATATTGCTTTTGTTGTTATTTATATTGTCTCTCTTATGGTGTTTAAGCGAGTAAGCAAGAAATATTAGTCGATACCATATCAATAAGTTGCAGGCTGTGATGGCTTCACTTGATCCCTGAATACTGTTAAACATTCAATCATATTGGTTTTCTATGGACGACTTAACCCTGCGTTATTATGACGCCGAAATGCGCTATCTGCTGGAAGCCGGCGAAGAGTTTGCGCGTGCTCACCCCGAGCAGGCAGCAATGCTCAACCTCGATAAAGCCGGTGCGCGCGACCCGTATGTTGAACGCCTGTTCGAGGGCTTTGCCTTCCTGATGGGGCGCTTGCGTGAAAAGCTCGATGACGACCTGCCTGAACTTACCGAAGGGCTGGTCAGCCTGCTGTGGCCGCATTATCTTCGTACCATTCCGTCGATGTCAGTGGTGGAGTTCACCCCTGACTGGCGCGAAATGAAAGAGTCGATGCGTATCGTCAAAGGCTTTGAGGTGAACTCAAGGCCGATCGGTGAGAAGGGCACGCGCTGTCGGTACACCACCACCAGAGAGATGACCCTTCAGCCGCTGGCGCTGGAGCAGGCCCGCCTGTCGACTGACCCTGACGGGCGTTCGGTCATCAGCCTGCGTTTTAACTGCAGCCTCCTTGCCGACTGGAGCCGTGTCGATCTCAGCCAGATCCCATTTTACTTCAATGCTGACGCACCGCTGGCCTGCGCCATGCATGAAGCCTTTACCATGAACACGGCCCGTCTCTGGCTGCGCATGCCGGGTGACACGGACAGAAGACCGATGGACGGGTATTTCACCGCACTGGGGTTTGGTGATGATGACAGGCTGTGGCCGAAGGGAGACAGCAGTTTCAGCGGCTACCAGTTGCTGCTGGAGTATTTCACCTTCCGCGAGAAATTCATGTTCACCGGCCTGCGCGGGCTGGAGACAGTGGCCTTTCCGGCTGAGCTCCCATGGTTTGAAATCGACGTGGTGCTGGCAGAGCGTTGGGAGCATGATTTCAGCTTTACCGAAAAGCATCTGCGCCTGAACTGTGTGCCGGTGATTAACCTGTTCCCGCTGGAATCTGACCCGCTGACGCTAAACTCCCTGCAGACCGAATACATGCTGCGCCCGATGCGCGTGCAGGATGGCCACACCGAGATATATGCGGTGGATTCGGTGATGTCATCGAGCCAGCATACCTACGTGCCATTTTCAAGCTTCCGCCACAAGGGCGGAATGATGCGCCATGAAGCCCCGGAATATTACTATCACACCCGCGTGCGCCGTGGCCCGTCGGGGTTGCATAACACCTGGCTTATCCTCGGCGGGGAAGCGTTTGATAACCACACGGTGCCGGAGGATGAAAGCCTGTCGCTGACGCTAACCGGCACCAATGGCCAACTACCTCGCAGAGCGTTGCAAAGTACCGTGCTCGATACAGTGATGAAAACCACTTCAGCCAGTATCGCCGTGCGTAACCTGTGTGCGCCGACGCTGCCTTGTTATCCCCCGGCGCAGGATCGCTTTCACTGGCGTGTGCTGAGCCATCTCGGCAGCGGTTTCCTGTCGATGATGGACAATGCCGACGTGCTGCGCGGCACGCTGGCGCTGTACGAGTGGACTGACAGCGAGATGAACCGCCGTCGTCTGGAGGCGATTATCGATGTGAAGCACAGTGAAACGGAACGCTTTGAGCAGGGATATCTGGTGCGCGGGGTGCAGATTGAGGTGACGCTTGAGAGCAACGGCTTTGCCGGGCGCGGCGATATCTGTCTGTTCGGCGAGATGCTGAGCCGCTTCTTTGCACTGTACACCGATATCTATCTGTTTAACCGCCTGATTATTATTCTGCAACCGACCGGAGAGCGCCTGGAATGGGAAGAGAAGCACAACCGCCGCATTCCCGGCTGACCCCGCGGCTGGAGGCCGATCTTCACCGCATCAACTTTTATCGTTTATGCCAGCTACTGGAGAAGCGCCATCCGGACAGGCCGCTGATGGGCTCTACCAGCCATCCGGCGGATGACCCGGTACGCTTTGCGCCGCACCCTGGAATGGGGTTCCCGGCCAGTGAACTGAAGGCTGTCGAGTATGACGAGGATGATGACAGCAGGCCACCGCTTATCCGCACGACCTTTATGGGGATGTACGGTGTTGATTCGCCTCTACCGACCGCCTATCTCGATGACATTTCCCAGCGCCGGGAAGGACATGAGGCGCTGCAGGGGTTTCTGGATATTTTCAGTCATCGCATCCTGACGCAGTTTTACCGCGTCTGGCGTAAATACTCGTATCCGGCCACGTTTGAGCCCGGCGGCACCGACAGCATTTCGCAGTCGTTATTGGGTCTGGTTGGTCTGGGAATACCGGGCACTGCGAATCATATAGCCACGCCAGTGTCCCGCTTTCTGGCGCTACTGGGTGTGCTGCAGCAGCCGGGCAAAACTCAGGAAGGGATGCAGGCACTGGTGCGCCTGCTGGCCCCCGATACGACGGTGCAGGTGAGTCCGTATTGTCTCCGGCCTGTAGAGATTGACAGGCCGCTGGGTTTTTACGGTGACGAAGAGTTTCTGCTTGATGGCAATACGCCTCTGGGTGACGAAGCGATGGATGCCAGCAGTCAGCTGCTGATTGCGCTCACGACGGATAACGAACAGGAAGCGCAGGGCTGGAAACCGGACGGTCTGTTGTATCAGGACTTTCTGGTGATGCTGCGGGTTTATCTCGGGTGGCGTTTTAAGGCAAAAATTACTCTGACCACCCGGACCTGCCTGCTGGCTGCGCCGCCGCTCGGTGAAGGTCGCTTCTGGCTGGGGATGAATGGCGTGCTGGGCGCGGAAGACGAATATCTCCTGGACGATATCCCGCAGACCTTCACGACGGAACTGGGCTATTACACCGGCCTGCAGCCCTCAACACCACAACAAGGAAACCGACGTGTTACGTACAAATTCAATTAAGACTTCGCGCTGGCTGCTACCGCTGCTGACATTCAGCCTGGCAGGCTGCGGGGTGACGCAGAGCGTCACCGATGGCACTAAATCGGCGTTTAACGCCGTGTTCTACAAAAAAATCAAGGTGCTGCACCTCGATTTCACCGCACGTGAGGCGCTGAACACCGACTCCCGTGAAAGTAACTCGCTGTCTCAGCCGGTGGTGATAAGGGTTTATCAGCTCAAAGACCGCAAAACCTTTGATAAGACGGTGTATCAGCAGTTGCTTCAGGATGATAGCACCATTCTGAAAGACGACATGCTGGCCAGTCGTGATGTCGTGGTGAAACCGGGTGGCGATGCAAACCTTGATATGCCAATGGAAGAAAAGGCGCAGTTTGTCGCGGTGGTAGGGCTCTTCCGCCATCCGGATATGGACAACAACGCCTGGAAGCAGGTTATCAAACGCAGTGACCTGGATCCGGATAAACCACGTATCCTGGAAGCAGGTGATAACTCTCTGACGCTACAGCCGCTTAAGGAAGACTGATGCCCTACGGACATAACGCGCCTTCGCTGTATGAAATGTTAACGGGAAATTTTACAGGCGGACTCAACCTTAGTCAGGTCAGTGAAGAAAATCAGGTCATCCTCTCGGTGCTGGATAACATGCAGCGCGTTCTCAACTGTCGTGCCGGTACGCTGTCGCACCTGCCGGACTACGGCCTGCCGGATATGACCAAAATCCTGCAGGGCATGCCGGGAACGGCCCATGAGCTGATGGGCACATTGTCTGCCGTCCTGCTCAAATATGAACCACGCCTGAAAAAAATAACCGTTGTCCTGCTGGAACAGAACGTCCCCGGCGAACTGCGCTATGCCATTGACGCTGAACTTAAAGGGATTGGTCTGGTGCGCTACGGGACTGAGTTTATGCCCGAAGGACGGGTCCTGTTAAGGCATCTCAGGCAACAACAGTATCTCGATACGACCCTCCGTATATAAGGTTTGATAACATCATGTCAGTAAAATCACAGTTCCTGAAAAAGTTGCAGGCACGACAACCTGCACCAGTTCCTGCCATCAGCAAGAGTCAGGCTGATATTGCAGAGTTTCGCCAGCGGATGGCTCAGCTTCAGGAGCAAATGGACGCGTGGCTGACGGATACGGGACTGAATTTGGAGCCACTGACCGTATCCGTTCCGGATCTGCTGGTGGAGGGCGGAGCTTTTGAAATTTCCGGTATTGTTCTGCGTTATGACAGCCGGGCAGTAAAATTTATGCCGATCTTTCTGTATGGACAGGGCGTCGCCGGTTGTGTCGAAGTGACTTTCTGTTCCGGGGATAAGGTGATTTCTCAAGGACGCCTGTTCATGCGGGTGGGGAGCGCAAATGGCTGGATCTTTACACCCCCTGATACCTCATCCCGATCCGGACAACTATTGGATGAAGGTGTGTTTTTCGGTCTGATTTTAGCGCTGCTGCCATAGCGATAACATTCATTCCTTTAATGCGTCATTGCATTTTAAATCGCCAAATAGCCCTACAGATCAACTAACGAAATTAACCGAAACGGATATGCAGGCCCTCCAGGATGACCACACATTTAACGTTGAAAACCGGCGGCGATCCGCGCACGCTGCCAGATTACGCCGCCCTCCGCGATGAACTCAGCAAGCTGACGCATCCTGCTCGCCCGGATGTGAACTGGCAGTGTGTCGAAAGACGCTGTCTCTCTCTGTTCGAACAGAACGGTGTGGAGTTGCAGACTGCAGCCTGGTACACCCTTGCCCGGACTCATCTGTCGGGGTTAGCTGGCCTGAACGAAGGGCTGGCGATTCTGGAGGCACTGATTAGCCACCAGTGGGACGTTTTCTGGCCGAAGACGCTACACGCTCGTATGGAAATTCTTAGCGGCCTGAGCCCGCGACTGCAGCAGCGCATGCGTATGCTTCCACTCAACAACAGCCATCTCAGTGAGCTTTATAGCGCTGAAGCGTTGCTTACCCGGCTGGGTTCGGTGCTCCAGCGCCTTGAACTGAAGCACCTAAGCCAGTTCGATACGTTACGAACAATGATACGTTCGAATGCTGAACGGCTGGAAAGGAGTAATGACGCATCAGATCTGAATGCACTCATGATGCCCGGTTGCGAAATACCTCAGGAAAGGGCAGAGCCGGTTGACGAAGTGAAATGGGTCTATGTTGTGCAGCCGGAGAATCAGCCTGATGCAGAGGGTCTTACGACAGCGCACGGGTCGGTCAGACCATGGAAGCCCTTTGTCGCCGGGATGTGTTCTATGCTGGTGGTCAGCCTCGCCGCGGCGTGGGGAGGGGGCTTTCTGTCCAGACCCGATCCCTTAACGACTCAGGCTAATGCATCTCTGGCGCCGTTACCTGAAGTGCTTACACCTGTTCAGCAAGACGCGTTAGCACAGCAAGGTACTTTGCCGTCCACATTTATCACTGAAACGCAGCAGCAGCTTGCCCGACTGGATAAGCTGCCTCCTGACTGGAATATTTCCTACAGCCTTCAGTTGTTAGCGCAACTCCAGACATTGCGGCCGGAGGAGGCGAAGCCGCTCACCTCACAGTGGCAGCAAAAATTTAACGCGGCAGCGTTGCCTGTCGACGCTATGAACAGTTGGTATGAGGGAATGATGAAGCTTCAGCAACTGAGTCATCGGCTGAGCAGTCTGGATGAGCAAAAAGGAAAATATATCACGGTGAGTGAGCTTAAATCGGTGGTTTTTTCGACTATACAGTCATTTAACCAAACAATACCGGCTGAAGAACAACTCCGACGCCTGTCACAGCATCCAGCCGGAGATGCGCTTCCTGAAGCCGAAAAGACCCAGCTGGAATTGCGCCTAAGACAGCTTGCTGCGCGTTACGCTCAAATAAAACAGGATTCTTCTGCTCAGTGAATTCTGGCGATAGACAGGTGAATGCGCGTGAAGGTCAAAGTGTCCCCTGCAGGAATCGAACCTGCAACTAGCCCTTAGGAGGGGCTCGTTATATCCATTTAACTAAGGGGACGAGGCGGCACGAGTATAGCGTCATTTACACTTTGCGTTAAGCGCATCGCCGCCTGACTGCTCAAAGAGTCACCATTCAGGACGATTTTTTTGTCGATTTATCATCATTTTCCCGCGCTTTAAGCTCCGCTTTGCGTTTGTTCGACATGTCGTTACGGATTTGGGCATGGCTTAACAGCGCGAAGATAAACGTTCCGCCGCAGATGTTTCCTGCTAGTGTCGGTAAGGCGAACGGCCAGAAAAAGTCGCTCCAGTGAAGCGTACCGTTAAAGACCAGATACAGTATTTCTACGGTACCGACCACAATATGCGTGGTGTCAGCCAGCGCAATCAGCCAGGTCATCAATATAATCACAACAATTTTGGCGCTCCCTGCTGAAGGAAACATCCAGACCATCGTGGCGATAATCCAGCCAGAGATGATGGCATTAGAGAACATTTCGATCGGGGTGTTTTTCATCACATCCATGCCGATTTTTACAAATGCGTCCCGGGTGGGTTCATCAAAGATCGGCATGTACTCAAACGCCCAGGCCGCGATGCCCGTGCCGATGATATTACCCAGCAGGACGACGCTCCACAGACGCATCAATAAACCGAAATTGCCGAGGGTAGGGTTTTGCATCACCGGCAGAACGGCGGTCACCGTGTTTTCGGTAAACAGCTGCTGGCGGGCCATGATGACAATCACAAAGCCGAAGGTATAGCCGAGATTCTCCAGTAAAAAACCGCCCGGCACACCTTCCAGCTGAACATGAAATATCCCTTTGGCGAGAAGAGATGCGCCCATTGAGAGCCCTGCGGCGATAGCTGACCAGAAGAGGGCCATGGCATCGCGCTCCATCTCTTTTTCACCGTCCTGGCGTATATGCTCATGGATGGCCATCGCGCGGGAAGGGAGGCGATCTTCATCAATTTCTATTTTCTCGCCACGCGCTTTCTCCTCGCTTTCAATTTCAAGTTCCTCATCGCTCTCGCCAATTTTTTCTTCGTCCACTTCTTTCATATCTGCTCCCGGAGGTTGATCTTTCTGTTAAGCGTAGCGGCTTTTATCGGGATGCCTGTGGGGATGCTCTTAAATTGGCGGCAATGACAACAAAGGTGATACATCTCTTTCAAAGACATTATAAAATTGCCAGCGAAACGAATTCCAAAAGCCAGGCTATGCTGAGATCAGAGTCACGGTGATTACTGCCCGTAATTGTGCTCATAGACATCGGTAAACGTGCTGTTACAATCGCTTGCACGTTTACAGACGGAGCATCAACGGCTCCGTTACGGATGGCAATCAACGATAGCCATACTGAACAGGGAGATATTTATGAAACTTCGGCTGTCGGCGCTTGCGCTTGGCGCGACGATGCTTGTGGGCTGCGCCAGCTCCGGGGAGCAAACGGGACGCTCCGATCCTCTCGAAGGATTTAACCGCTCCATGTATAACTTCAACTACAACGTGCTGGACCCGTATGTGGTTCGCCCGGTGGCAGTAGCATGGCGCGATTATGTTCCACAGCCCGCGCGTAACGGGTTAAGTAATTTTACCAGCAACCTCGAAGAGCCTGCGGTAATGGTGAACTACTTCCTGCAGGGCGACCCGTATCAAGGGATGGTGCACTTTACCCGCTTCTTCCTGAACTCCATTCTGGGGATGGGCGGCTTTATTGACGTGGCAGGCATGGCGAATCCGAAACTGCAGCGTGAGCAGCCGCACCGTTTCGGCAGCACAATGGGACATTATGGCGTCGGGTACGGTCCGTACATGCAATTACCGTTCTACGGTAGTTTCACCCTTCGTGATGACGGCGGCGATATGGTTGATACGCTGTATCCGGTTCTGTCGTGGCTGACCTGGCCGCTGTCGGTGGGTAAATGGACGGTGGAAGGGATTGAAACCCGTGCGCAACTGCTCGACTCTGATGGCTTACTGCGCCAGTCTTCTGACCCGTATATTATGGTGCGAGAAGCGTACTTCCAGAATCATGACTTTATTGCTAACGGCGGTAAGCTGAAACCGGAAGAGAATCCAAACGCGAAGGCGATCGAGAACGAACTAAAAGATATCGATTCGGAGTAAATAAAAAAGGTGAGCAATGCTCACCTTTTTCAATTCCTGCGCGATTAGAACGCGTAGTTGAAGTTCATACCATACAGCCAGGCTTTACCTTCGGAAGAGAACTCATACGGGCCTTCTTTGAAGGAAACTTTTTGACCGTGCATATAAGAGATACCGGCGTCAATTGAGGCATCCTTGTTGAAGGCATAAGTAGCACCTGCACTCAGCCAGAAACGGTCCTGATCCGGAATAGAGATGGAGCGCTTGTCGGCAGGAACCGGGCTGTCATCGAAGGCAATACCGGTACGGAACGTCCAGTTATCATCCATATAGTAGGTTGTCCCCAGCGCGATGCGGTAAGCGTCGCGGAAGCTTTCATCTTTATAGAAGAGCGTGTCGCCTTTGCTGTTGGTTGCTTTCAGTTCCTGGAACTGACTCCAGCTGGTATAGGTTAGGCTATAATGAATTGCCCACTGCGGTGCCACTTTATTATAACCTGACAGTTCCCACATTTCCGGCAGGTGCAGGCTCAGAGAACCGCCAGTGGTACTACCGTTGGTACCCATCGGCAGGCCGAAGTTGCCGAGGATCTGGTTATAGGCAGAAGGCAGGCTGCTCTTATAATCGCCATCGAAATCGATTTTAACTTCGGAACGGTAGGTAAAGCCGTAACGGTTGTTTTTATCAAGTTCATACAGGATACCGGCGTTCCAGCCAAAGCCCCACTCATCGCCCTTCAGATAAGCGATCTGAGTGTCTGCTGGGATACCCGCAACTTGACGCGCCAGGGCAGGCGGCAGTGCACCTGAGCCAGCAACAACTTTGCCCAGGTCGCCCGCGTAACGTTCGATTTTCGCTTTGGCATACACAGCATCAAAGCCAACGCCGAAGCTCCAGTGGCTATCCAGACGGTAAGCACCGCTGAGGTTTAGGTTCAGGGTTTCCAGATCGGTTTTACCGCCAAATGCCCCTGCGGCATAGTTATCACCAAACTCGGTCGCTAAACCGTAGTTAGAGGTCACGGAGGCACCCCAACCAAACTGGTCGTTAATAGGCGCCACGAAATGCATGTTTGGCACCCACGCCGTTGGCGCGATGTTATCTGAATTCAGACTGGCACCGGTAGGTGAACGGCCCGTAATATCAACGCCCGGATCAACGAAAATCGCACCGGCAGAGAAGGTCGGACGATCAAACATCATGATCAATGCGGGGTTACGACTTGCGTTACCCGCATCATCAGCGATAGCGCCTTCCCCTGAATACGCGCGGCCAAGGCCAGAGGAAGAAAATTCGTTTAACTGAAAGCCCGCTGACCATGCGGAAGTGGAGACGAGTGCCACTGCGACTGCCAGCGCAGTCTTGTTGAACAGGGTTTTCTGGCTCATGACCATAACCTCATTGAGTTATTTTTATTCAATAATTGTTACATACCGTAACAGGAGCGCGAAGTGTAGGGTCTGAGGTATGACAGACAAATCAGACCAGTGGCCAGAGTATAGGTCCGACCAGCCTGAATGTTGCAAGTTTGTTTATTAATATTTTCAAACATGTTTCGTGAAACGAGATCTGGTTGGCAAAATTGTGACCATCGCGACTCACCCAAAAGGGTGGTTTTTGTTTTAGATCATTTTTTAGTGTGATATTGGTCACTTATCCGATTTTGCGCCATTAACGGCTGGAGAGAGCCCGCGCCGGGGCGTAAAATATCAGCATCGTGTTTATCTCGCGCGCTGCGCGAATACAGAGGAAATTGAGCTATGAGTAAATGCAGTGCTGATGAAACCCCGGTTTGCTGCTGTATGGATGTTGGCACCATCATGGACAACTCCGATTGCACCGCGTCTTACAGCCGTGTGTTCACCAACCGCGCCGAAGCGGAAGAGACCCTGGCCGCGCTGAGCAAGCGTGCGCGTGATGTTGAATCCGAGCCGTGTGAAATCAAGTCGACCTTTACCGAAGTGGAAGGCGGCGTGAAGCTGGATATCGACTTTGTTTTTGCCTGCGAAGCTGAAACGCTGATTTTCCAGCTGGGTCTGCGTTAATTTCAGCGGCCTGATGCCCTCACTCCGACCCTCTCCCACGGGAGAGGGCGCAAGCATTAAAAACGGTAACCTACGGGTTACCGTTTTGCTTTTACCTTGCGCACCCGGCAACATACCGCACAAATGCCCCTGCCATGCAGGGGCATTTTCTTTTTCTTCTCTGTGTTTTAGCTCGCACTTTTTCGTTTCCCCGATTGGCTGAATGTAAAAAAATGGTTAAGACTATTATCAGGTCAGACCACTTAGTGTTTGCGAATATTTTTTTACAGGGGAGTGTTATGAGTCAGGCATTACCGCTTATTACCCGTCAGGGCGATCGCATTGCCATAGTCAGTGGATTGCGCACGCCATTTGCGCGTCAGGCAACGGCGTTTCATGGCATACCGGCCGTCGACCTGGGGAAAATGGTAGTGGGGGAGATGCTGGCTCGCAGCGAAATTCCGCCGGAGGTCATCGAACAGCTGGTCTTCGGCCAGGTCGTGCAGATGCCTGAAGCCCCCAACATTGCGCGGGAAATCGTCCTCGGTACCGGGATGAATGTTCATACCGACGCCTACAGCGTCAGCCGCGCCTGCGCAACCAGTTTCCAGGCCGTGGCTAACGTCGCCGAAAGCCTGATGGCGGGCACCATTCGCGCCGGGATAGCGGGGGGAGCGGACTCCTCTTCGGTACTGCCAATTGGGGTCAGTAAAAAGCTGGCGCGCATCCTGGTGGATGCCAACAAAGCCCGCACGACGGGTCAGAAGCTCAAACTCTTCTCGCGTTTACGTCTGCGCGACCTGATGCCTGTACCTCCTGCCGTCGCTGAATACTCCACCGGCCTGCGCATGGGCGACACCGCCGAGCAGATGGCCAAAACCTACGGCATTACTCGTGAACAGCAGGATGCGCTGGCGCATCGTTCACATCAGCTTGCGGCAAAAGCCTGGTCGGAAGGCAAGCTGACCGATGAGGTCATGACCGCCTATATTCCGCCCTATCGCGAACCGCTTGCGGAAGATAACAATATTCGTGGCACGTCAACGCTGGCGGATTACGCCAAACTGCGCCCGGCGTTTGACCGCAAGCACGGCACCGTGACGGCGGCGAACAGTACGCCGCTGACGGACGGGGCTGCCGCCGTGATCCTGATGACCGAATCCCGTGCGAAAGAGCTGGGCATTACTCCCCTGGGCTATTTACGCAGCTACGCCTTCACCGCCATTGACGTCTGGCAGGACATGCTGTTAGGTCCGGCATGGTCCACGCCGCTGGCGCTGGATCGCGCGGGACTGACGCTGGCTGATTTAACCCTGATTGATATGCACGAAGCGTTTGCCGCGCAAACCCTGGCAAACGTCCAGCTGCTGGCAAGCGAGCGTTTCGCACGTGATGTGCTGGGTCGCGCGCATGCCACGGGCGAAGTGGATCAGAGTAAATTCAACGTGCTGGGCGGCTCTATCGCCTACGGTCATCCGTTTGCCGCTACAGGTGCGAGGATGATCACGCAAACATTATATGAACTCCGTCGCCGTGGCGGCGGGTTTGGCCTTGTTACCGCCTGTGCGGCGGGCGGCCTTGGCGCAGCAATGGTTCTGGAGGCTGAATAATGGATATGCCCTCTGCATTTAATCTGACGGTTCGCCTCGATAACGTGGCCGTTATCACTATTGATGTGCCTGATGAAAAGATGAATACCCTGAAGGCCGAATTTGGCGTTCAGGTGCGCGCGATGCTAAAGCAGATCCGCGAGAACAAAGCCATTCGCGGCCTGGTGTTTATCTCTGCCAAACCCGACAACTTTATCGCCGGGGCGGATATCAACATGATTGCCCGGGCGCAAAGCGCGCTGGAAGCCGAAGAGCTGGCGCGTCAGGGCCAGCAGGTGATGTCGGAGATCAACAGTCTCCCAATCCCGGTCATCGCAGCGATCCACGGTGCGTGTCTGGGCGGTGGGCTGGAGCTGGCGCTGGCCTGCCACAGCCGCATCTGTACTGACGATGCGAAAACCATTCTGGGCCTGCCGGAAGTGCAGCTGGGCCTGCTGCCAGGTTCTGGCGGAACGCAGCGTCTGCCGCGGCTGGTGGGCGTCAGCACGGCGCTGGAGATGATCTTAACCGGTAAACAGCTGCGTGCCCGTCAGGCGCTGAAAGCCGGTCTGGTCGATGACGTCGTGCCGCAGTCCATTTTGCTGGAGGCCGCCGTTGAGCTTGCGCTGAAAGGGCGTCAGGCAAAACGTCCTCTGCCGGTTCGCGAGCGCGTGCTGGCCGGTCCGCTGGGGAGAACGCTCCTGTTCAATATGGTGGGCAAAAAGACCGAACAAAAAACCAAAGGCAATTACCCGGCGGCAAAGCAGATCCTCGACGTGATCGAAACCGGGCTGTCGCAGGGCAGCAGCAGCGGCTTTGCCGCGGAGGCCAAAGCCTTTGGTGAACTGGCGATGACGCCGCAGTCACAGGCATTGCGCAGCATCTTCTTCGCCAGCACTGACGTCAAAAAAGATCCCGGCAGCAAGGCGGAGCCTGCGCCTCTGCGTGCCATTGGCGTACTGGGTGGGGGGCTCATGGGCGGCGGTATCGCTTTTGTTACCGCCAGCAAAGGCAAATTGCCGGTACGCATCAAAGACATTAACCCTAAGGGAATCAACCACGCGCTGCAGTACAGCTGGCAGAACCTTGATCAAAAGGTCAAACGCCGCCATATCAAGGCAAGCGAGCGTGATAAAACCCTGGCGACGATCTCCGGTACGACGGATTACAGCGGTTTTGCGCACCGCGATCTGGTGATTGAAGCCGTGTTTGAGGATCTGGCCCTTAAGCAGCAGATGGTGGCAGACGTTGAGCAGCATTGCGCCCCGCATACCATTTTTGCCTCTAACACGTCGTCATTACCGATTGGCGATATCGCGGCGAAAGCCGCACGTCCGGAGCAGGTGATCGGGCTGCACTTCTTTAGCCCGGTAGAAAAAATGCCGCTGGTGGAAGTTATTCCACACGCGACCACCAGTCCGCAAACCATCGCCACGGTAGTCAAACTTGCGAAGAAGCAGGGTAAAACGCCGATCGTGGTCGCAGATAAAGCCGGCTTCTACGTCAACCGTATTCTGGCGCCCTATATTAATGAAGCCATGCGGCTGCTGACGGAAGGCGAGAAGATCGAGCACGTCGACGAGGCGCTGGTAAAGTTTGGTTTCCCCGTTGGCCCAATCCAACTTTTGGATGAGGTGGGAATAGACACCGGCACTAAAATTATACCTGTGCTGGAGGAGGCTTATGGCGATCGTTTTAGCCCGCCTGCAAACATTGTTTCTGCAATTTTGAAGGACGATCGCAAAGGCAGAAAAAATGAACGCGGTTTCTATCTTTACGGCGCGAAAGGGCGTAAAAGCAAGAAACAGGTCGACCCTTCGGTTTATGGGCTTATTTCGACCACCGGTCAGGGAAAACTGTCTGCCGTTCAGTGCGCTGAACGTTGCGTGATGATGATGCTCAATGAAGCGGCGCGCTGCTTTGGTGAGCAGGTAATCAAGAGCGCACGCGATGGCGACATCGGCGCGGTATTTGGTATTGGTTTTCCGCCGTTCCTTGGCGGCCCGTTCCGCTACATGGATACACTCGGCGCGGGTGAAGTGGTTGCCATTTTGCAACGTCTGGCCTCGCAATATGGCCCACGGTTTACACCGTGTGACGAATTATTGCAGATGGCGGAACGGGGCCAGACATTTTGGCCTGCACGGGAAACTGATTTCGTAAACTGAAGTCAAAGAAGGGTAAATCCTGAGGTGAATGAACCTGTTCTGGCGATTTTGTAAACAGAGATTGACTATACTTACGCCATTGAGGTAAAAAACAGCGTTTCATTCATCGAATGGATCAGGCACAATGCCCGGCCATCGGGTTTTCTACCTCTTAGCATTTATCGCGGGTAGTTAACGCCGGTGATTCTGGTTAACAAAAGCGGTGCAATATGCAAGTTTTCATCATGCGTCACGGCGACGCGGCACTCGATGCCGCCAGTGACTCAGTACGTCCTTTAACCGTCTCTGGCTGCGACGAATCCCGTCTGATGGCAACCTGGCTTAAAGGTCAAAAAGTGGACATTGAACGCGTTCTTGTGAGTCCGTTCCTGCGTGCAGAACAGACGCTGGATGTGGTAGGGGAGTGTATGAACCTGCCGTCCAGTGTGGATGTTCTCCCCGAACTGACACCATGCGGTGATGTCGGCCTTGTCAGCGCTTATCTTCAGGCGCTGTGCAATGAAGGTGTCGCTTCCGCACTGGTCATTTCCCACCTGCCGCTGGTCGGCTATCTGGTATCTGAGCTGTGCCCGGGCGAAACGCCGCCTATGTTCACCACTTCCGCGATTGCCAACGTCACCCTCGACGAAACCGGCAAAGGGGTCTTCAACTGGCAAATGAGCCCGTGCAACCTGAAGATGGCAAAAGCGATCTGACGTGACGTGTGACAGGGCGGGGTGCTATATCTTTCCCGCCCTTCTGTCAGGGCAACTCTGGCGGCTGCCACTCCTCAACTTCAATCAACACCAGCAAGGCGGCATCTCCGCCATACTCTTTCGGTGCCTGATGAAACGCCATTACGTGTGGGTGCTGAGCCAGCCACAGCGGCGTTTGTTGCTTGAGAATATGTTTCCCGTGGCCATGCATCACGCAGGCGCAAAAAACATGTTCGCGGCGACAGGCGGCAATCAACGCCCCCAGCTCCTGTTTCGCCTGCATTTGCGTTAAGCCGTGCAGATCCAGAAACAGCTCCGGCGAATAATCTCCCCGGCGTAACTTTTTCAGTTCGAAATGGCTGACGTCCTCGCGCACGTATTTCACCGCGCCCTGGGTATTAAGCAGCGGCTGAAACTCGTCTGAAAAGTAGTGGCTGTTATCGGCCTGCTCCTGCAGCAGCCGTTTGACCGGGACTTCGCTGATTTTTTTACGCTGCGGGCGATGAACAATCGTGTCCTGCGCGATTTTCCGCGTCCCGGTCATCAGCTGTCGGAAGAGCGCCTGATCCTCCTCGCTGAGCGATGTTTTCTTTTTCATTCGTCATTCTCATCTCGTATTTCCGATAGTGTACCCGACTAAACGCATTTTTTAACCTCAAGCGGTACGCGTCATTGCTGATTTATCGCCGTCTTCATGGCAAACTAGCCGCCGAAAATTATGCGAGCATGCCCTGGAGGAAAGAGTGGATAAAATATTTGTCGATGAAGCAGTAAACGAGCTGCATACCATACAGGACATGTTGCGCTGGTCGGTTAGCCGCTTCAGCGCCGCCAATATCTGGTACGGACACGGTACCGACAACCCGTGGGATGAAGCCGTGCAGCTGGTGCTGCCGTCCCTCTACCTGCCGCTGGATATTCCGGAAGACATGCGCACCGCGCGCCTGACCTCGAGCGAAAAACACCGCATCGTTGAGCGCGTAATCCGTCGCGTGAACGAGCGTATTCCGGTCGCCTATCTGACCAACAAAGCCTGGTTCTGCGGCCACGAGTTCTATGTCGATGAACGCGTGCTGGTGCCGCGCTCGCCGATTGGTGAGCTGATCAACAACCACTTTGAAGGCCTGATCGGCCATCAGCCGCAGCACATTCTGGATATGTGTACCGGGAGCGGCTGTATCGCCATTGCCTGCGCTTACGCCTTCCCGGAAGCGGAAGTGGACGCGGTTGATATCTCCACCGACGCGCTGGCCGTGACCGAGCACAACATTGAAGAGCACGGCCTGATCCATCACGTTACGCCAATTCGCTCTGACCTGTTCCGCGATCTGCCGACGCTGCAGTACGATCTGATCGTCACCAATCCGCCGTACGTCGATGCGGAAGACATGTCCGATCTGCCGAACGAATACCGCCACGAGCCGGAGCTGGGTCTGGCGTCGGGCTCTGACGGCCTGAAGCTGACCCGCCGCATTCTGGCCTGCGCGCCGGATTATCTGACCGACGACGGCGTTCTGATTTGTGAAGTGGGCAACAGCATGGTACATCTGATAGAGCAGTATCCGGATGTGCCGTTCACCTGGCTTGAGTTCGACAACGGCGGTGACGGCGTCTTTATGCTGACCAAAGCGCAGCTGCTCGACGCGCGCGAACACTTCAGCATCTATAAAGATTAATCCAGCGGGCTTCGGCCCGTTTCACAACGCTCAAACACAAACAACAACATCGGAGCCGTGATGGCAGGAAACAGTATTGGACAGGTATTCCGCGTGACCACCTTTGGCGAGTCGCACGGGCTGGCGCTGGGCTGTATCGTTGATGGCGTACCGCCAGGCATCGAACTGACCGAAGCCGATTTGCAGCACGACCTCGACCGTCGTCGTCCGGGCACCTCTCGCTACACCACGCAGCGTCGCGAGCCAGACCAGGTCAAAATTCTCTCCGGCGTCTTTGAAGGACGCACTACAGGCACCAGCATTGGTCTGCTGATTGAAAACACCGATCAGCGCTCCCAGGACTACGGCGCCATCAAGGACGTGTTCCGTCCAGGCCATGCCGACTACACCTACGAACAAAAGTACGGCTTCCGCGACTATCGCGGCGGCGGACGTTCCTCCGCGCGTGAAACCGCGATGCGCGTGGCGGCTGGCGCCATTGCTAAGAAATACCTGCAGCAGAAATTTGGCATCGTGATCCGCGGCTGTCTGACCCAGATGGGCGACATTCCGCTGGCGATCAAAGACTGGGATCAGGTCGAGCAAAACCCGTTCTTCTGTGCGGATGCCGACAAGCTGGACGCGCTGGACGAACTGATGCGCGGTCTGAAAAAAGAGGGCGACTCCATTGGGGCGAAAGTCTCCGTCGTGGCCGACGGCGTCCCGCCAGGCTGGGGCGAGCCGGTATTTGACCGTCTCGATGCCGACATCGCGCACGCGCTGATGAGCATCAACGCGGTGAAGGGCGTTGAGATTGGCGACGGTTTTGACGTGGTATCCCTGCGCGGCAGCCAGAATCGCGACGAAATCACGAAAGCGGGCTTCCAGAGCAACCACGCGGGCGGCATTCTGGGCGGGATCAGCAGCGGGCAGCAGATTATTGCCAATATCGCGCTGAAACCAACTTCAAGCATTACCGTGCCGGGCCACACGATTAACCGCGATGGCGAAGAAGTTGAGATGATCACTAAAGGACGTCACGATCCGTGCGTGGGGATCCGCGCGGTGCCGATCGCAGAAGCGATGCTGGCGATCGTGCTGATGGATCACTTCCTGCGCCAGCGCGCGCAGAATGCGGATGTGACGACCACCATTCCACGCTGGTAAACATGAAAAAAACCGCAATTGCTCTGCTGGCGCTGCTTGCCAGTGGAGCCAGTCTGGCCGCCACGCCGTGGCAAAAAATCACCCATCCGGTGGCGGGGAGCGCGCAGTCCATCGGCGCCTTTTCTAACGGCTGTATCGTGGGGGCTCAGGAACTTCCGCTGCAATCGGATACCTATCAGGTGATGCGTACCGACCAGCGTCGTTACTTCGGCCACCCGGATCTGGTGCTGTTCATCCAGCGGCTGGGAAACCAGGTGCATAATCTGGGGCTGGGCACGATGCTGATCGGCGATATGGGGATGCCTGCGGGCGGGCGTTTTAACGGTGGACACGCCAGTCACCAGACCGGACTGGATGTCGATATATTCCTGCAGCTGCCTAAAGCGCGCTGGAGTTCAGCCCAGTTGCTGAAACCGCAGGCGCTGGATCTGGTGTCGAGCGACGGTAAGCGCGTTGTGCCCTCACTGTGGACGCCGGATATCTTCAGCCTGATTAAGCTGGCGGCAAAAGATAACGACGTTACGCGGATCTTCGTCAACCCGGCTATCAAGCAACAGCTCTGCCTCGATGAGGGAACCGATCGCGACTGGTTGCGCAAAGTGCGCCCGTGGTTCCAGCATCGTGCGCACATGCACGTTCGTCTGCGCTGCCCGGCGAATAGCCTGGAATGCGAAGATCAGCCGCTACCGCCGCCAGGCGATGGCTGTGGTGCGGAACTGCAAAGCTGGTTTGAACCGGCAAAACCTGGAACCTCTAAGCCTGAGAAGAAGACACCGCCTCCGTTGCCGCCTTCCTGCCAGGCGCTACTGGATGAGCATGTACTTTAATGGATAATTTCGTCGATCTGTTTATGGTGTCACCGCTGCTGCTGGTGGTGTTGTTCTTTGTGGCTATGCTGGCCGGTTTTATTGATGCCCTTGCGGGCGGCGGCGGGCTATTAACCGTACCCGCGCTGCTGGCGGCGGGCATGAGCCCGGCGCAAGCGCTTGCCACTAACAAGCTACAGGCCTGCGGAGGCTCGCTTTCGGCGTCGCTCTATTTTATCCGCCGCAAGGTGGTGAACCTGGCCGACCAGAAGCTCAATATCCTGATGACCTTTATCGGTTCCACGTCGGGCGCGCTGCTGGTGCAGCACGTGCAGTCGGATATTTTGCGCCAGATCCTGCCGGTTCTGGTTATCTGTATCGGTCTCTACTTCCTGCTGATGCCGAAGCTCGGCGAGGAAGACCGTCAGCGTCGTCTGCACGGCCTGCCGTTTGCGCTGATTGCCGGGGGCTGCGTCGGTTTTTACGACGGTTTCTTCGGCCCGGGGGCAGGCTCGTTTTACGCGCTGGCGTTCGTGACGCTGGCCGGGTTTAACCTCGCCAAATCTACCGCCCATGCCAAAGTGCTCAACGCGACCTCGAACGTCGGCGGCCTGCTGCTGTTTATCATTGGCGGCAAGGTTATCTGGGCAACCGGGTTTGTGATGATGGCAGGGCAGTTCCTGGGCGCGCGCGCAGGCTCGCGTCTGGTATTAAGCAAAGGGCAAAAGCTGATCCGTCCGATGATCGTTATCGTCTCGGCCGTGATGAGCGCCAAACTTCTTTATGACAGCCATGGACAGGAGATCCTCACCTGGTTGGGGATGCACTAATGAACAGTACGCATAAATATGAACAGCTGATTGAGATCTTTGACGGCTGTTTTGCTGACGATTTTAATACCCGTCTGATTAAAGGCGACGACGAACCGATCTATCTTCCTGCTGATGACGAGGTTCCGTATAACCGCATCGTCTTTGCGCACGGCTTTTACGCCAGCGGTTTGCACGAAATTTCGCACTGGTGCATCGCCGGAAAAGCGCGTCGCGAACTGGTGGACTTCGGTTACTGGTATTGCCCGGACGGGCGAGACGCCGCGACGCAGGGGCAGTTTGAGGATGTGGAAGTGAAGCCGCAGGCGCTGGAATGGCTGTTCTGCGTGGCGGCGGGTTTCCCGTTCAACGTCAGCTGCGACAACCTCGAAGGCGACTTCGAGCCAGACCGTATTGTCTTCCAGCGCCGCGTGCATGCGCAGGTGATGGAATACCTTGAGAAAGGCATCCCGGCACGTCCGGCGCGCCTGATCGAGGCCTTACAGAATTATTACCACACGCCGGCGATTGCGGCGGAAAGCTTCCCTTGGCCGGAAGATCTTTAACAGAGGAAAGAAGATGATCGCAGAATTTGAATCACGCATTCTGGCGTTAATTGATGACATGGTGGAACACGCCAGCGATGATGAGCTGTTCGCCAGCGGTTATCTGCGTGGTCACCTGACGCTCGCGGTAGCCGAGCTGGAAGCAGGTGACGATCACTCTGCCGACGCTGTTCATGAGGAAGTGACCCGCAGTCTGGAGAAAGCCATTCAGGCCGGGGAGCTCTCTCCGCGGGACCAGTCACTGGTGCTGGGCATGTGGGACAACCTGTTCCAGCAGGCTAAACGCTAAGTCATTGTTTTTCGCCCGGTGGCGCTGCGCTTACCGGGCCTACTAATTTTCCCTCTCCCTGTGGGAGAGGGTTAGGGTGAGGGCACCAGGCCGCACCTTACTTAACCATTTTCCCCTTCAGCAGTTTCCTTACCCACAAGCGATTCGGATTCAGTCCCGCAAGCGTAACCCTGTCCAGCGGAATTGGCTCGTCGCTCATTTGCGCGGCTAATACTTCAGCCAGCAGCGGCGCAGAGCACAGCCCACGGGAACCCAACCCGCCCAGCATAAACAGCTCCGGATACACCGGTGCGGCCACCGCCGTTTCCTTGTTTTCAGCCAGATCTTCATAGGCCGCAAGCGTCGCGTCATAGTCCGGCGCGTTGCCCGCCATCGGCAGATGATCGCGGGTGGCACAGCGCACGCCGCAGCGCGCGTCACCCTCGCTGACGTCAACCTCTTTCGCCCACGTCGCATCCGGGAAACAGTCAATCAGGCGCTGGCGGTTTTGCGCCTGATCCGCTTCGCTATAGCGCATATCCGTTTCGCCACGATGATAGCTGGCCCCGATGCAGTGATGGCCGTTAGACGGATTTTGCGGCGTCAGATAGCCGTCATAGCACAGCACCTGGCGCAGTTTGCCGAGCGCAGGCGCGGTGGGGATATGGCTTACCTGGCCGCCGACCGGATAAACCGGCAACGCTGCCGTCTGGATAAACTGGCTGATGTGATGCCCGTTGGCCAGCACAACGCTGGCATGGCTCGCCTCCTTGCCATCAGCAAAACGCAGAGCCCAGCGTTCTGTCCGGGTGAGCGATTCCACCTTGTGGGCATAGTGCAGCGTCAGCCCGCGCGACTGCGCCAGGGCTATGACCGCCGCGGTCAGTTCGGCCGGGCACAGCCAGCCGCCGAGCGGGTACTGAATGCCCCCACACTCGGTTTCCACGCCAGCGGTGTCCGCCACCTCTTGCGCGCTTACCGCGCGGGCAATTTCTTCCGGCAGGCCCAGCGACAGCATCTGCGCGATCTTCTGCTGGCTCTTCTCATCCCAGCCGAGCTGCGTCACGCCACACCAGTCGTGGTCGAATGCCACTGGCAGCGCGTCGTACAGGCGGCGGGCGAAGGTAAAGGCTGCCGGGAAAAACTGGAACAGGGCCGGATCGTGTGCGCTTAAAAGCGGATAGAGCGCCCCCTGACGGTTGCCGGATGCGCCGCTGGCGGGCGCGTCGTCAGCGCAGTAGAGCGTCACCTGCCAGCCACGCTGGAGAAGGGCGAGCGAGAGCAGGGCGCTGGCGATCCCGCCGCCAACGATCGCCACGTCGCGCGATGCGCTGGCGCGGCGCGCAAACCAGGGCGTCTGAGCGGGGATCTCCAGCGTCTGCTCCATCCTGCCGACCAGCATGTCGCGCTTGCGGCCAAAGCCTTTGGTCTTCTGCATGGTAAAGCCCGCCTCCTGCAGCCCACGGCGGACAAAGCCCGCCGAGGTGAAGGTGGCAAGGGTAGCCCCAGGGCGCGCCAGCCGCGCCATCGCGTTAAACAGATGCTGGCTCCACATGTCCGGGTTTTTGGCAGGGGCAAAACCGTCCAGAAACCACGCGTCGACCTTCTGATTCATCGAATCATCGAGCCTGTCGGTCAGGTCGTTGATGTCGCCGAGCCATAGGTCCAGCGTGACGCGTCCACCGTCCAGAATCAGACGGTGACAGCCGCCGATGTGGGGCGGCCACTGCGCCTGAAGCTGTTCTGCCCAGGGCGCAAGCTCCGTCCAGCGCTGGTGGGCAAGCCGCAGATCGTGCGCGGTGAGCGGGAATTTTTCGAAACTGATGAAATGTAATCTTTGTAGCGTAGCCTCAGGGTGAGCAGCGTGGAACTGATTAAACGCCTGCCAGAGGGTTAAAAAATTCAGACCGGTGCCGAATCCACTTTCCGCGACCACAAACAGGCTCCGCGGGTGCGCCGGGAAGCGGGTGCTGAGCTGGTTTCCGTCGAGGAAAACATAGCGAGTTTCTTCGAGTCCGTTATCATTAGAAAAATAGACGTCATCAAAATCTCGGGAAACAGGTGTACCCTCAGCGTTGAATTCGAGGTTGGCGGGTTGTATAGCGTTTTGTTTCACGTAAGTTACTCGTCTGACAGGCAGTGGCACGATCTTAACGATGTGAGTCCATCGGTGCAAATTTCCGCAGAAAATGTCTGATCGGACTTGTTCGGCGTACAAGTGTACGCTATTGTGCGACTCGAAACTTACTATAGTGCGACTTACAGAGGTATTGAATGAAACGTGCAGTGATTACTGGCCTGGGCATTGTTTCCAGCATCGGTAATAACCAGCAGGAAGTCCTGGCATCTCTGCGTGAAGGACGCTCCGGGATCACTTTCTCTGAAGAGTTTAAAGATTCAGGTATGCGTAGCCACGTATGGGGTAACGTCAAACTGGACACCACCGGTTTGATCGACCGCAAAGTGGTTCGTTTCATGAACGATGCCTCTATTTATGCTTATCTCTCCATGCAGGAAGCGATCAAAGATTCCGGCCTGAGTGAAGAGGTTTATCAGAACAACCCGCGCGTGGGTCTGATCGCCGGTTCCGGCGGCTCATCTAAAGCGCAGGTATTCGGTGCTGACGCAATGCGTAGCCCGCGTGGTCTGAAAGCGGTAGGTCCGTACGTGGTCACGAAAGCCATGGGTTCTGCGGTTTCCGCGTGCCTGGCGACCCCGTTCAAAATCCACGGTGTGAACTACTCCATCAGCTCCGCGTGTGCGACCTCCGCACACTGTATCGGTAACGCTGTTGAGCAGATCCAGCTGGGTAAGCAGGACATCGTATTTGCTGGCGGCGGCGAAGAGCTGGGCTGGGAAATGGCCTGTGAATTCGACGCGATGGGCGCACTGTCCACCAAGTACAATGAGACCCCGGACAAAGCCTCCCGTACCTACGATGCGCACCGTGACGGTTTCGTTATCGCAGGCGGCGGCGGTATGGTTGTGGTTGAAGAGCTGGAGCACGCTCTGGCACGTGGCGCGCACATCTATGCTGAGATCGTGGGCTACGGCGCAACGTCCGACGGCGCCGACATGGTTGCGCCATCCGGCGAAGGTGCGGTGCGCTGCATGAAGATGGCGATGCACGGCGTTGACACCCCAATCGACTACCTGAACTCTCATGGTACTTCTACGCCGGTAGGCGACGTGAAAGAGCTGGGTGCGATCCGTGAAGTCTTCGGCGACAACAGCCCGGCAATCTCCGCGACCAAAGCCATGACCGGTCACTCTCTGGGTGCGGCTGGCGTACAGGAAGCGATCTACTCTCTGCTGATGCTGGAAAACGGCTTTATCGCGCCAAGCATCAACATCGAAGAGATGGACGAGCAGGCTGCTGGCCTGAACATCGTGACCAAACCAACGGACGCGACGCTGACTACCGTCATGTCCAACAGCTTCGGTTTCGGCGGCACCAACGCCACGCTGGTCATGCGTAAGCTGAAAGCATAAGTTTTATGTTTGATTCGAAAGGGGAGCCATAAGGCTCCCTTTTTTATGCATTGACAAGCGGCTGATCTCACAGGCAAACTTCACCACTCAACATTATCCTCACGATAATGCGTAAGCGTTTAACGTCAACCAACGCACCTTAATCCTGATAATCAGGTAGAGGGGGCGTGGCATTTCCCCGCCTTACTCTTCATTTCGGAGTAAAGCATGACTGCAGTAACTCAAACAGAAACAACCCCTTCAGCGAACGTCTCGCTGTTCCGTATCGCCTTTGCGGTATTCCTGACCTATATGACCGTTGGCCTGCCGCTGCCGGTGATCCCGCTGTTCGTTCATCAGGAGCTGGGCTATGGCAACACCATGGTCGGCATTGCCGTGGGCATTCAGTTTTTAGCCACGGTATTAACCCGCGGCTACGCCGGACGTCTGGCGGACCAGCACGGTGCCAAACGCTCGGCGCTGCAGGGGATGTTTGCCTGTGGGCTGGCGGGCGGCGCATGGCTGCTGGCGGCTCTATTGCCGGTCGATGCCGCGTATAAATTTGCGCTGCTGGTGCTGGGCCGTTTAATTCTCGGCTTCGGTGAAAGCCAGCTGCTGACCGGCACCCTGACCTGGGGAATGGGGCTGGTGGGGCCAGCACGTTCCGGCAAGGTGATGTCCTGGAACGGCATGGCCATCTACGGCGCGCTGGCCGCCGGGGCACCGCTTGGTCTGCTGATCAACAGCCAGTTCGGTTTTGCGGCGCTGGCTGCCACCACCATGGCGCTGCCGCTGGTGGCATGGGCGTTTAACGGCTCGGTGCGTAAGGTGCCCGCGCACAAAGGCGAGCGTCCTTCCCTGTGGAGCGTGGTCGGCCAAATCTGGCAGCCGGGCCTGGGCCTGGCGCTGCAGGGCGTGGGTTTTGCGGTGATTGGGACGTTCGTCTCGCTCTATTTTATGAGCCGCGGCTGGGCAATGGCCGGTTTTACGCTTACCGCGTTTGGCGGCGCGTTTGTGCTGATGCGCGTCTTCTTCGGCTGGATGCCGGATCGCTTTGGCGGCGTGAAGGTGGCGGTGGCGTCGCTGGTCATTGAAACCATCGGTCTTCTGCTGTTGTGGAATGCACCCGTGGCATCCGTTGCGCTGCTTGGTGCGGCGCTGACCGGCTGCGGCTGTTCTCTGATCTTCCCGGCGCTGGGCGTTGAAGTGGTGAAGCGCGTGGCTCCGCAGGTGCGCGGGACGGCGCTCGGCGGCTATGCGGCGTTTCAGGATATCTCATACGGAGTAACCGGGCCGCTGGCCGGGGTGTTAGCCACCTCGTTTGGCTATCCGTCCGTCTTCCTGGCCGGTGCGGTTTCCGCGGGGGTGGGGATCGTGGTGACGCTGGTGGCGTTTCGCAGAACGTGAGTCGTTGTTGCCGGGTGGCGCTGCGCTTACCCGGCCTACGGTTCAAGCCGTTGTAGGCCCGGTAAGCGCAGCGCCACCGGGCAAAATATCAGGCAACCAGCCAGAAAATCGCCAGCGCAATCAGTAATGCAATAAACATCAATCCCGGACGCGCAGAAAGTGTTCTGAAGGTCTCCACGACCGGCGCAAACAGCGGGCTGTAGATCGGCTGAATATTTCTCACCTCTGGTACGCCGCCTTCGCGCTCGGCGCGGCGAACAAAGATCTGGTTGAGCAGATCCTGCACCTGCGCGGTAGTCAGTACCGTTTGCGGCGTGGCCTGCCAGTTCTGTTGGGCATAATCCCGAATCACCTCGAACTCGTGCGGCTCAAGCGGCTGTTTCAGCGCGGCCTGCACAGTATGCAGGGTAGGGGCGCTCTGGGTGCTGAGCGTCTGGCGTGCCTGGAGCCAGGTCACCAGATGGGTAAACTGTTTGGCCGGGATCAGCTCGCCTGCCTTCACGCCCGACAGCTCCAGCATGGATTGCCAGATAAGCTTCGTCGGTTCGCCGGTGGCCGCGGCCAGCTTCGTCACCATCTGCTTGAGCGTATTGTGCTCGGCGGGCAGTAGCGGGCGCTCGGTCGCCGGGCGCACCTGCGGCTGCGGAATCGACAGCTCATTGTTCTGCAGCAGCGTCAGCACGGTTTTGAGCTGGTCGGGCGTCAGTTGGCCCAGCGCGGTCTGACCATACTGCTGGCGAATAAAATCACTCACCGCCTGGCGGTTATTTCCCTGGCCCAGCAGCTCCGTCAGCTGAGAAACAATCTGGCGCGTGGTGTGGTTCTGCTGCGCGGTTGTAATACGCTGGTTCAGATTTTGCTCGGCAGCGGGGAAATGGCGCGACTGCAGCGGTGCGTCGTTCCTCACGCCTAAATCATGCTTCACCCCGGCCCAGACTTCCGCGTTTTGCTGCGAAGTCAGCGCAATCAGGCGCGTGATCAGTCGCTCCAGCACGGTGCGCTGTTGCGTGGATAGCGGTTGTTCACCGGCAACGTTTGGCGTGACGGGGCCTTCACCCGGAGGGCGTGGCGGCGTACCTGAAATGGGCTGCATCGTCAAAAATCCTTAAAGTCAAAACTCAGCGTAAACCTGGCAGACGTATATGCCTGGCGGCCAGATTATGGCACACTTGGCAGGTTTTCTTCCTCTCAAACAGGTACTCAGACGTGAAAATCCTCGTTGATGAAAATATGCCTTACGCCCGTGAGCTGTTTAGCCGCCTGGGTAACGTTAAGGCTGTTCCTGGTCGCCCGATCCCGGTCAACGAACTGGACGATGCCGACGCCCTGATGGTGCGCTCGGTGACCAAAGTAAATGAGGCGTTGCTCGCCGGTAAGGCGATTAAGTTCGTTGGGACCGCAACGGCAGGGACCGATCATGTGGATGATAAATGGCTGAAGCAGGCCGGAATCGGTTTCTCCGCCGCGCCGGGCTGTAACGCGATTGCCGTCGTGGAATACGTTTTCTCCTCGCTGCTGATGCTGGCCGAGCGCGACGGGTTTGCGCTGAAAGACCGCACCGTGGGGATTGTCGGCGTGGGTAACGTCGGCGGACGCCTGCAAAAGCGCCTGGAAGCGTTAGGGATCCGCACGTTGCTGTGCGATCCGCCGCGCAAAGACAACGGCGATGACGGGGATTTCCGTTCGCTGGACGAGCTGGTTGAACAGTGCGACGTGCTGACGTTCCACACGCCGCTGTTTAAAGAGGGGCCGTATAAGTCTCTGCATCTGGCCGATGAGGCGTTAATTCGCCGTCTGAAGGCTGGCACTATTCTGATAAATGCCTGCCGTGGTCCGGTAGTCGATAACGCCGCGCTGCTGACGTGTCTGAACGAAGGACAAGACCTCAGCGTGGTGCTGGACGTCTGGGAGCCTGAGCCGGACCTCAACGTTGAGCTGCTAAATAAGGTTGATGTGGGCACGGCGCATATCGCTGGTTATACCCTCGAAGGGAAAGCCCGCGGTACGACGCAGGTCTTCGAAGCCTACAGCGCCTTTATCGGCCATCCGCAGCAGGTGGCGCTGGATACCTTACTCCCCGCGCCTGAATTTGGCCGCATTACCCTTCACGGTCCGCTCGATCAGGCAACGCTGAAAAGGCTGGTGCATTTGGTGTATGATGTGCGCCGCGATGATGCGCTGCTGCGTAAAGTGGCGGGAATCCCGGGTGAGTTTGATAAGCTGCGCAAGAACTACGTTGAGCGCCGCGAGTGGTCTTCCCTCTATGTGATGTGCGACGACGCGTCGGCGGCGACGCTGCTGCACAAGCTGGGGTTTAACGCCGTTCATCACCCGGCGCATTAATGTCTTCTTAATGCTCCCTGTCGGATACTCCGACAGGGACGCTTTTTTATTTCTGGAGTAAACCACCATGTCTGAAGGCTGGAACATTGCCATTTTAGGTGCCACGGGTGCCGTGGGCGAAGCCCTGCTCGAAACGCTTGCTGAGCGTCAGTTCCCGGTGGGCGATATCTATGCGCTGGCGCGAACGGATAGCGCGGGTGAGCATCTGCGTTTTAACAATAAATCCGTCATGGTTCAGGATGCGGCGGCGTTCGACTGGACGCAGGCGCAGCTGGCGTTTTTCGCCGCGGGCGCTGAAGCCACTGCGGCGTACGTTGAAGAGGCGACCAACGCAGGCTGCCTGGTCATCGATCTGAGCGGTCTGTTCTCCATGGAGCCGGATGTGCCGCTGGTGGTGCCGGACGTGAACCCGTTTGTACTGGCTGACTACCGCAACCGTAACGTCATTGCGGTACCGAACAGCCTGACCAGCCAGCTGCTGACCGCCCTGAAACCGCTGATCGACGACGGCGGACTGTCGCGCATTACCGTGACCAGCCTGCTGTCCGCGTCCGCAAACGGCAAAAAGGCCGTTGACGCGCTGGCCGGGCAGAGCGCGAAGCTGCTGAACGGCATCCCGATTGACGAAGATGATTTCTTTGGCCGCCAGCTGGCGTTCAACATGCTGCCGCTGCTGCCGGACCGCGAGGGTTCCGTGCGCGAAGAGCGTCGTATCGTTGATGAGGTGCGTAAAATTCTGCAGGACGATGGCCTGATGATCTCCGCAAGCGTCGTGCAGTCCCCGGTCTTCTACGGTCACGCGCAGATGGTCGGCTTTGAAGCGCTGCGTCCCCTGGCGGCAGAAGAGGCGCGCGATGCGTTTGGCCGCGGGGAAGACATCGTTCTCTCTGAAGAGAGTGAGTTCCCGACGCAGGTAGGCGACGCCACCGGCAGCGCGCATCTTTCCGTTGGCTGCGTGCGTAACGACTACGGTATGCCGGAGCAGGTTCAGTTCTGGTCCGTTGCCGACAACGTTCGTTTCGGCGGCGCGCTGATGGCGGTCAAGATCGCTGAAAAACTGGTGCAGGAGTACCTGTACTGATGTCAGACGTGGAACAAAAGCCGGTTCATAAAATTGCCCTCGGTATTGAGTACGATGGCAGTAAATATTATGGCTGGCAGCGTCAGAATGAGGTGCGCAGCGTCCAGGAGAAACTGGAGAAAGCGCTCTCTCAGGTGGCAAACGAGCCGATTAACGTCCTGTGCGCAGGCCGTACGGACGCGGGCGTTCACGGCACGGGGCAGGTGGTGCACTTTGAGACCACCGCCGTGCGTAAGGATGCCGCCTGGACGCTGGGTGTAAATGCGAATTTGCCTGGTGACATTGCGGTGCGTTGGGTGAAAGCTGTGCCGGATGATTTTCATGCGCGTTTCAGCGCCACCGCGCGTCGTTACCGTTATGTCATCTACAACCAGCGTCTGCGTCCGGCGGTGTTAAGCCAGGGCGTGACGCATTTTTATGAACCGCTCGATGCGGAACGCATGCATCGCGCGGCGCAGAGTCTGATTGGTGAAAATGACTTTACCTCGTTTCGTGCGGTGCAGTGTCAGTCCCGCACGCCGTGGCGTAATGTCATGCACATTCACGTCAGCCGTTTTGGCGCGTATGTGGTGGTGGATATCAAAGCCAATGCCTTTGTACATCATATGGTGCGGAATATTGTGGGCAGCCTGATGGAAGTGGGTGCCGGACACCAGCCGGAGAGCTGGATTGCAGACCTGCTGGCAGCGAAGGACAGAACGCTTGCGGCAGCCACGGCGAAAGCGGAAGGGCTGTATCTGGTCTCGGTAGACTATCCGGATCGGTTTGACCTGCCGAAACCGCCAATGGGGCCGCTGTTTTTAGCGGACTAAACAAAGGTGCAATTAAGGCTTAGACAATATGGACGTAATTCGTTTTTTGATTGATTTCATCCTGCATATTGATGTTCACCTGGCAGAGCTGGTCGCGCAGTATGGCGTCTGGGTTTATGCCATTCTGTTCCTCATTCTGTTTTGTGAAACCGGGCTGGTTGTCACGCCGTTCCTGCCGGGCGATTCACTGCTGTTTGTCGCCGGGGCGTTATCGGCGCTGCCCACCAACGATTTGAATGTGCATCTTATGGTGGTGCTGATGGTGATTGCCGCCATCGTCGGTGATGCGGTCAACTACACGATTGGACGCGTATTCGGCGAGCGGCTTTTCAGCAATCCCGATTCAAAAATTTTCCGTCGCAGTTATTTAGATAAAACTCATGCATTTTATGAACGCCATGGCGGAAAAACCATTATCCTTGCGCGCTTTGTGCCTATTGTGCGCACATTTGCACCGTTTGTGGCGGGAATGGGACATATGTCCTATCGTCATTTTGCCATGTATAACGTCGTGGGGGCGCTGCTTTGGGTACTGCTGTTTACCTATGCGGGTTACCTGTTTGGCGATCTCCCGGTGGTTCAGGAAAATCTTAAGTTACTGATTGTAGCGATTATTGTGCTTTCCGTACTGCCGGGCGTTATCGAAATCATTCGTCATAAACGTGCGGCGGCAAAGCAAGCGAAGTAAATGCACACTGGCGGTTCGACCACTTTTTTATCCAAAGTTTCGGGCTGTTATGTTTTAATGTGCAACATTCATGGTCTGTTGGAGGCAAAAATGGCATTATTCGCCTCTTATAGCAAAACTGGCATACGACCAGGTTCAGGCAGAAAGGTTATCAATGAGCTGGATTGAACGAATTAAAAGCAACATTACCCCAACGCGTAAAGCGAGCATTCCTGAAGGGGTATGGACGAAGTGTGATAGCTGCGGCCAGGTTCTGTATCGCGCAGAGCTGGAGCGCAACCTTGAGGTGTGTCCGAAGTGTGACCACCATATGCGTATGTCGGCGCGCAACCGCCTGCATAGCCTGCTGGACGAAGGTTCTCTGGTAGAACTGGGCAGCGAGCTTGAGCCAAAAGACGTGCTGAAGTTCCGCGACTCCAAAAAATATAAAGATCGTCTGGCCTCCGCACAGAAAGAGACCGGCGAGAAAGACGCGCTGGTCGTCATGAAAGGTACCCTGCATGGGATGCCGGTTGTTGCCGCTGCGTTTGAGTTCTCCTTTATGGGCGGCTCAATGGGCTCCGTGGTCGGTGCGCGCTTCGTGCGTGCCGTTGAGCAGGCGCTGGAAGACAACTGTCCGCTGATCTGCTTCTCTGCCTCCGGCGGAGCACGTATGCAGGAAGCCCTGATGTCCCTGATGCAGATGGCTAAAACCTCTGCAGCGCTGGCGAAGATGCAGGAGCGCGGTCTGCCGTACATCTCCGTGCTGACCGACCCAACCATGGGCGGCGTCTCCGCGAGCTTCGCGATGCTGGGCGACCTGAACGTCGCTGAGCCAAAAGCGCTGATCGGCTTTGCGGGTCCTCGCGTTATCGAGCAGACCGTTCGTGAAAAACTGCCGCCGGGATTCCAGCGCAGTGAGTTCCTCATTGAGAAAGGCGCCATCGACATGATCGTCCGCCGTCCGGAAATGCGCCTGAAACTGGCGCGCATCCTGGCGAAGCTGATGAATCTGCCAGCGCCGAACCCGGATGAGCCGCGTGAAGGCGTGGTGGTACCGGATCAGGAACCCGAGGCCTGATAACTGAAAAGGGCAGGGCCGGTTGGCGCTGCCCTTTTGCTTTCTAATCTGTTAATGACAACCGGGCATTATGGAAAATAAAAGCATTCCCCAAGCCACGTCGCCCCTGGCCGCGTGGCTTTCTTATCTGGAAAACCTGCACAGTAAAACCATCGATATGGGGCTTGAGCGCGTAAGCCAGGTTGCCGCGCGTCTTGATGTGCTGAAACCGGCGCCTTTCGTGTTCACCGTCGCAGGCACCAACGGCAAAGGTACCACCTGCCGCACGCTGGAATCCGTCCTGATGGCGGCGGGCTACAGGGTCGGCGTGTACAGCTCGCCACATCTGGTACGCTACACCGAGCGGGTTCGTGTGCAGAACCGCGAGCTGCCGGAGTCCGCGCATACGGCATCGTTCGCGGAAATTGAAGCCGCGCGCGGAGAGACCTCATTAACCTATTTTGAATACGGCACTCTGTCGGCCCTGTGGCTGTTCAAACAGGCCCAGCTGGACGTGGTGATCCTTGAGGTTGGTCTTGGCGGACGTCTTGATGCGACCAATATCGTCGATGCAGACGTGGCGGTAGTGACCAGCATCGCGCTGGATCATATCGACTGGCTGGGGCCCGATCGTGAAAGCATTGGCCGCGAGAAGGCCGGTATTTTCCGGGCAAATAAACCTGCCGTGGTGGGCGAGCCGGACATGCCGCACACCATTGCTGACGTGGCGAACGAAAAGGGCGCACAGCTGCTGCGCCGCGGCGTTGACTGGCAGTATGAGGTTCAGGACAACGGCTGGCGCTTTAGCGACGCGCAGGGGGCGCTGGATAACCTGCCGCTGCCGCAGGTCCCGCAGCCAAATGCGGCAACCGCGCTGGCGGCACTGCGCGCCAGCGGCCTCGTGGTCAGCGAACAGGCGATCCGCGAGGGTATACAAAACGCGATTCTGCCAGGGCGTTTCCAGATTGTGAGCGAGTCACCGCGCCTCATTCTGGATGTGGCGCACAACCCCCACGCGGCGGCGTATCTCGCGGGACGTCTCAAATCGTTACCAAAAACCGGGCGCGTGCTGGCGGTTATCGGTATGCTTCATGATAAAGATATCGGCGGGACGCTGGCCTGCATGGAGAGTGTGGTCGATAGCTGGTATTGTGCTCCTCTGGAGGGGCCACGCGGCGCGACGGCTGAGCAGCTGATGGAACATCTCGGCAAAGGTGCAATCTACAGTAGCGTGGCGCAGGCCTGGCATGCCGCGATGGCGGAGGCTAAACCAGAAGATACCGTGCTGGTGTGTGGTTCATTCCACACGGTGGCACATGTCATGGAAGTGATGGACGCGGGGAGAACCGGTGGCGAGTAAGTTTCAGAACCGTTTAACAGGAACCATTGTGCTGGTCGCGCTCGGGGTGATTATTCTTCCCGGGCTGCTCGACGGGCAGAAAAAGCATTATCAGGATGAGTTTGCCGCGATTCCGCTGGTGCCGAAACCGGGCGACCGCGATGAGCCGGATATGCTGCCCGCGGCGACGCAGGCGCTGCCTGCTCAGCCTCCGGAAGGGGCGGCGGAAGAGGTGCGCGCGGGCGATGCCGCCGCACCGTCGCTCGATCCGTCTCGCCTGGCGGCCACGAGCAACAGCGATATCGATCCTGTGCCGGTCGAGCAGCCTAAACCGGTTGAAAAACCGAAGCCGGTTGAGAAGCCGCAGCCGAAACCGCAGCGTGATAAAGCGGCAGAACAGCTCGCCGCAGCGTCAGAGACGCCTCCGCCAGCAAAACCGACGCAGCAGGACGCTGCTGCCCCAACGGGCAAAGCCTACGTGGTGCAGCTCGGTGCGCTGAAAAATGCGGACAAGGTGAATGAGGTGGTGGGTAAACTGCGCAGTGCGGGATATCGTGTTTACACTTCACCTTCCACGCCGGTGCAGGGTAAAATTACCCGTATCCTCGTGGGGCCAGAAGCGTCTAAAGACAAACTGAAAGGGTCGCTGGGTGAGCTGAAGCAGATCTCCGGCCTGAGCGGTGTAGTAATGGGCTACAGCGCGAACTAAGTACGACCTGCTCCTGTAAGAGAGAGGCGATAAGCCACGGCGTTGAACATTTTTTCAGCGCCTTTTTTATTTACGCGCGGGAAGGAAATCCCTACGCAAACGTTTTCTTTTTCTGTTAGAATTCGCCCCGAACTGGATGACAGGGCGTTTAATCGTGGGACACATATGGTCTGGATTGATTACGCCATCATTGCGGTGATTGGTTTTTCCTGTCTGGTTAGCCTGATCCGTGGCTTTGTTCGTGAAGCGTTATCGCTGGTGACCTGGGGTTGTGCTTTCTTTGTCGCCAGTCATTACTACACTTACCTGTCTGTCTGGTTCACGGGCTTTGAAGATGAACTGGTCCGAAATGGAATCGCCATCGCGGTGCTGTTTATCGCGACGCTGATTGTTGGCGCTATCGTCAATTACGTGATAGGTCAGCTGGTCGAGAAAACCGGTCTGTCAGGAACGGACAGGGTACTCGGGATCTGTTTCGGGGCATTACGAGGCGTGCTGATTGTGGCCGCGATCCTGTTCTTCCTGGATACCTTCACCGGGTTCTCCAAAAGTGAAGACTGGCAGAAATCGCAGCTCATTCCAGAGTTCAGCTTCATCATCAGATGGTTCTTTGACTATCTGCAAAGCTCGTCGAGTTTTTTGCCCAGGGCATAAACCCTGAGATGTGGCTTAACGAGGAAAAGACGAATGTGCGGTATTGTCGGTATCGCCGGTTTCATGCCGGTAAACCAGTCGATTTATGACGCGTTAACGGTGCTTCAGCACCGTGGGCAGGATGCTGCGGGTATCATCACCATTGATGCAAACAACTGCTTCCGTTTACGCAAGGCGAATGGCCTGGTAAACGATGTGTTTGAAGCCCGCCATATGCAGCGTCTGCAAGGTAATATGGGGATCGGTCACGTTCGTTATCCTACCGCTGGCAGTTCCAGCGCCTCTGAGGCACAGCCTTTCTACGTCAACTCACCGTATGGCATCACCCTTGCCCATAACGGCAACCTGACCAACGCGCATGAGCTGCGTAAAAAGCTGTTCGAAGAGAAACGTCGCCACATTAACACCACCTCTGATTCTGAAATCCTGCTCAACGTGTTCGCCAGCGAGCTGGATAACTTCCGCCACTATCCGCTGGAAGCGGACAACATTTTTGCCGCGATTGCCGCGACCAACCGTCAGATCCGCGGTGCGTACGCCTGCGTGGCGATGATCATCGGTCACGGCATGGTGGCCTTCCGCGATCCAAACGGCATTCGTCCGCTGGTACTCGGCAAGCGCGACCTCGGCGATGGCCGTACCGAATATATGGTTGCCTCGGAGAGCGTGGCGCTGGATACCCTGGGCTTCGAATTCCTGCGCGACGTGGCGCCGGGCGAAGCGGTCTACATCACCGAGAAGGGCCAGCTGTTTACCCGCCAGTGTGCCGACAACCCGGTCAGCAACCCGTGCCTGTTTGAATACGTTTACTTTGCCCGTCCGGACTCCTTCATCGACAAGATTTCCGTCTACAGCGCGCGCGTCAACATGGGCACCAAGCTTGGCGAGAAGATTGCCCGCGAGTGGGACGATCTCGACATCGACGTGGTGATTCCTATCCCGGAAACCTCCTGCGATATCGCGCTGGAGATCGCCCGCATTCTGGATAAGCCATACCGTCAGGGCTTCGTGAAGAACCGCTACGTTGGCCGCACCTTTATCATGCCGGGGCAGCATCTGCGCCGTAAGTCCGTGCGCCGCAAGCTGAACGCTAACCGCGCGGAATTCCGCGACAAGAATGTTCTGCTGGTGGATGACTCCATCGTTCGCGGTACCACCTCTGAGCAGATTATCGAGATGGCACGCGAAGCGGGTGCGAAGAAAGTCTATCTGGCCTCTGCTGCGCCGGAGATTCGCTTCCCGAACGTGTACGGTATTGATATGCCAACCGCCAACGAGCTGATCGCTCACGGGCGTGAAGTGGATGAAATTCGCCAGATCATCGGCGCTGACGGCCTGATTTTCCAGGACCTCAACGACCTCATCGACGCGGTGCGTGCCGAGAACCCGGAAATTCAGCAGTTTGAATGCTCCGTGTTCAACGGCATTTACGTGACCAAAGACGTTGACCAGCAGTACCTCGACTATCTTGATTCGCTGCGCAACGACGACGCCAAAGCCGTTCAGCTGCAAAACGATCTCGAAAGCCTAGAGATGCACAACGAAGGTTGATGTTCCGGCAGGTGAGGGCGTATGCCCTCACTTGCAACTCCCTGCAAAATCCTGCACAGTCTGCCCTGAAATCAGTAAGGGCGAAAATCATGAAACGACTCATAGTTGGGCTCAGCGGTGCCAGCGGTGCGATTTACGGCGTACGTTTGCTACAGGTTCTGCGTAACGTGGCGAACGTCGAAACCCATCTGGTGATGAGCCAGGCGGCGCGGCAGACCCTCTCTCTGGAAACCGATCTCTCCCTGCGCGATGTTCAGGCGCTTGCGGATGTCGTTCACGATGCCCGTGATATCGCCGCCAGCATCTCCTCAGGCTCGTTTAAAACCGCCGGCATGGTGATCCTGCCCTGTTCAATCAAAACGCTCTCCGGCATTGTGAACAGCTATACCGACACCCTGGTGACGCGTGCGGCGGATGTGGTGCTGAAGGAGCGGCGTCCTCTGGTGCTGTGCGTGCGGGAAACGCCGCTGCACCTGGGCCATCTGCGCTTAATGACGCAGGCTGCTGAGCTGGGGGCTGTGATCATGCCGCCGGTGCCCGCGTTCTACCATCGTCCGCAAACGCTGGACGACATTATCAACCAGACCGTTAACCGCGTACTCGATCAGTTCGACATCGACCTGCCCGAGGATCTCTTCACCCGCTGGCAGGGTGCCTGAATCTGTGCACATAGCCGGTGCATGAAAAGACACGTTGCCCTGTTTCAGGGCAATTATGCAACGGCGATCATATCCTCGACATTTAATTCGTTTTTTCCCTTTTTCTCTCTCCGGTTCGTTCGGCAGACCTGCTATCTTTCACCATTAAGGCAGTATCGCAACGTTTTATTAACATATTTAACGTCGAAGTTTTAACCAGACGGCAATGTGGCATAAGACCTGCAAGATGAAGCCTGCAACACAACACACAACACAATACATAATAAAATCACGGTACTTGAGGGTAAATGTATGAAGAAGACGGTTCTGGCTCTGTCTTTGCTGGTGGGGTTAAGTGCGGCAGCAGGTAGCTACGCAGCGCTTCCACAGACGGTTCGTATCGGTACAGACGCAACCTACGCGCCATTCTCTTCCAAGGATGCGAAAGGCGATTTCGTGGGGTTTGATATCGATCTGGGTAATGAAATGTGCAAACGCATTGCGGTGAAATGCACATGGGTGGGCAGCGACTTTGACGCGTTAATCCCGTCGCTGAAAGCCAAGAAAATCGACGCCATTATCTCTTCTCTTTCCATCACTGAAAAACGCCAGCAGGAGATTGCCTTCTCTGACAAGCTCTACGCCGCGGATTCTCGCCTGATTGCGCCTAAAGGCTCCCCGATTAAGCCCACCATCGACTCGCTGAAAGGCAAGCATGTCGGCGTGCTTCAGGGTTCGACTCAGGAAGGCTATGCCAATGCTAACTGGCGTGAGAAGGGCGTAGACGTGGTGGCTTACCAGAACCAGGATCTGATTTACTCTGACCTGGCGGCAGGCCGTCTGGATGCGGCATTCCAGGATGAAGTCGCCGCGAGCGAAGGCTTCCTGAAGCAGCCTGCGGGTAAAGACTACGCGTTTGCAGGCCCGTCGGTGAAAGACAAAAAGTACTTTGGCGACGGCACCGGGATTGGCCTGCGTAAGGATGATACCGAGCTGAAAGCCGCCTTCGACAAAGCCTTTGCAGAGCTGCGTAAAGACGGTACTTACGACAAACTGGCGAAGAAATACTTCGACTTCAACGTATACGGTGAATAACACCTGGCGGTGACGCACCGGAAAGGTGCGTTACGGGAGCGGTTGACCCAATACGGTGCATTTGATGCACTGTATTGGATCGCTGTGTGCATACTTACGCATTAATAATGCAAAAATTCCCGCTGGAAAGGCATTAATCTTTGCCTGACTGAGGGGATTAATGGCACATTAGCACCACCCCGTCGTCGTAAAAATCCCGTATGAAGACAGTTTGTTGAGGACAAATATGAAAAAACTCGTGTTGTCATTATCACTGGTACTGGCCTTTTCCAGCGCCACCGCGGCATTCGCAGCTATTCCGCAGAAAATTCGAATTGGTACCGACCCTACCTATGCGCCGTTCGAATCGAAGAATTCAAAGGGTGAACTGGTCGGTTTTGACATCGATCTGGCCAATGAGCTGTGCAAACGCATCAAAGCGCAGTGTACCTACGTTGAGAACCCGCTGGATGCGCTGATCCCGTCCCTGAAAGCGAAAAAAATCGACGTAATCATGTCCTCCCTCTCCATCACTGAAAAACGCCAGCAGGAGATTGCCTTCACCGACAAACTCTACGCGGCCGATTCACGTCTGGTGGTGGCGAAATCGTCTGATATTCAGCCTACGCTGGAATCGCTGAAGGGCAAACGCGTGGGCGTGCTGCAGGGCACCACTCAGGAAACCTACGGCAACGAGCACTGGGCACCGAAGGGGATTGAAATTGTCTCCTATCAGGGCCAGGAAAATATCTACGCTGACCTGACGGCAGGCCGTATTGATGCCGCATTCCAGGATGAAGTCGCGGCTAGCGAAGGCTTCCTGAAAACGCCGGTAGGTAAAGATTACAAGTTTGGCGGCCCGTCTATTAAGGACGTGAAGTTGTTTGGTGTGGGCACCGGTATGGGCCTGCGCAAAGAAGACAACGAACTGCGTGAAGCGCTGAACAAGGCGTTCGCTGAAATGCGCGCAGACGGCACGTACGACAAGCTGGCGAAAAAGTACTTTGATTTTAATGTTTACGGCGGCTAATCGCCCCGTCATATAACGTGCGGCCCCTCCCACGGCGGGAGGGGAAAAGACACGGTTCCACCACTCACGATACGACAGGGCTCGCGGTATGCTGTACGGATTTTCTGGCGTTATTTTACAGGGCGCGCTTGTCACCCTTGAGCTGGCTATCAGCTCCGTGGTGCTGGCGGTGCTGATAGGTCTGGCAGGCGCAGGGGCGAAGCTTTCGGCTAACAAACCGCTGGCGCTAATCTTTGAAGGCTACACCACGCTCATTCGCGGCGTTCCCGATCTGGTGCTGATGCTGCTGATCTTTTACGGTCTGCAGATTGCGCTTAACGGCATAACAGACGCGATGGGCATGGGACAAATTGATATCGACCCGATGGTGGCCGGTATTATTACCCTCGGTTTTATCTACGGCGCCTACTTCACTGAAACCTTCCGCGGTGCTTACATGGCCGTGCCGAAAGGTCACATTGAGGCGGCAACCGCATTTGGTTTTACCTCATCACAAACGTTTCGTCGAATTATGTTCCCGGCCATGATGCGCTACGCGCTGCCGGGCATCGGGAACAACTGGCAGGTTATCCTCAAAGCAACAGCGCTGGTCTCGCTGCTCGGTCTGGAAGACGTTGTGAAAGCGACTCAGCTGGCGGGTAAGAGCACCTGGGAGCCGTTCTATTTTGCGGTGGTCTGTGGCGTGATTTATCTGGTCTTTACGACCGTCTCCAATGGTGTGCTGCTTCTGCTGGAGCGTCGCTACTCCGTGGGTGTGAAGAGGGCTGACCTGTGATTGAGATTATTCAGGAATACTGGAAATCGCTGCTGTGGACAGATGGCTACCGCTTTACCGGCGTGGCGATTACGCTCTGGCTGCTGATCTCCTCCGTGGTAATGGGCGGTATTCTGGCGGTGTTTCTCGCCATTGGCCGCGTCTCGAACAATAAATTTATCCAGTTCCCGATCTGGCTGTTCACCTACGTCTTTCGCGGTACGCCGCTGTACGTGCAGCTGCTGGTGTTCTACTCGGGAATGTATACGCTTGAGATCGTAAAAGGCACTGAGATGCTGAATGCGTTCTTCCGCAGCGGTCTGAACTGTACGGTGCTGGCGTTGACGCTCAACACCTGCGCCTACACCACGGAGATTTTCGCGGGGGCGATTCGTTCTGTTCCTTACGGTGAAATTGAAGCTGCCCGGGCCTACGGCTTCTCGTCGGTGAAACTCTACCGCTGCATCATTCTGCCATCGGCCCTGCGTATCGCGTTACCAGCCTACAGTAACGAAGTGATTTTGATGCTGCACTCGACTGCGCTCGCCTTTACCGCGACGGTGCCGGACCTGCTCAAAATCGCGCGCGATATTAACTCCGCAACCTATCAGCCGTTTACCGCGTTTGGCATTGCGGCGGTGCTCTATTTAATTATCTCTTATGTTCTGATTAGCCTGTTCCGTAAGGCTGAAAAACGCTGGTTGCAGCATATAAAACCTTCTTCGACGCACTGAGAAAGATGATGGCTGAGAACAAATTAAACGTAATTGATTTGCACAAACGCTACGGCGAACATGAAGTGCTGAAAGGGGTGTCGCTGCAGGCGAATGCGGGCGACGTGATCAGTATCATCGGCTCATCCGGCTCGGGAAAAAGTACCTTCCTGCGCTGCATCAACTTCCTCGAAAAGCCGAGTGAAGGCTCAATTGTGGTGAGCGGGCAGAATATCAACCTGGTGCGTGACAAAGACGGCCAGCTGAAGGTGGCAGACAAGAACCAGCTGCGCCTGCTGCGTACGCGCCTAACGATGGTATTCCAGCACTTTAACCTCTGGAGCCACATGACGGTGCTGGAGAACGTGATGGAAGCACCGGTTCAGGTGCTGGGCCTGAGCAAGCATGAAGCCCGCGAGCGCGCGGTGAAATACCTGGCGAAAGTGGGCATTGACGAACGCCAGCAGATGAAATACCCGGTGCATCTCTCCGGCGGTCAGCAGCAGCGTGTCTCTATCGCCCGCGCGCTGGCGATGGAGCCCGAGGTGCTGCTGTTCGACGAACCGACCTCCGCGCTGGACCCTGAACTCGTTGGCGAAGTGCTGCGCATCATGCAGAAGCTGGCCGAAGAGGGCAAAACGATGGTGGTGGTGACGCACGAGATGGGCTTCGCCCGTAACGTCTCGAACCACGTGATTTTCCTGCATCAGGGGAAAATTGAAGAGCAGGGCCACCCGGACGAGGTGCTGGCAAACCCGCAAAGCCCGCGTTTGCAGCAGTTCCTTAAAGGCTCCCTGAAGTAAGAGGGCATCAGACCGCAGTGCAGCCCAATCGCCCGGTGGCGCTTCGCTTACCGGGCCTACAAAACCGTAGGCCGGGCAAACGCAGTGCCGCCCGGCATTCAGGCCGCACTACACTCCAGCCGGTACACCCAGTCGTCATAGCGCACGCCGTCAATCTCATACGCCTTTTCCAGTACCTGCATACGCACAAACCCGGCTTTCTCCAGCACCCGTATCGACCCGCCATTGTCCGCCAGCACGTACGCGTTAATCGCCTTCACGCCGGTCTGGTTAAAGGCGTAATCACACACCGCGCGCAGCGCCTCGCTGGCGATACCTTTCCCTTGCGCGGCAGGCACAACCGTATAGCCGATATCCGCCTCTTCACGATTCTCTGCGCTGATTTGCAGGCCGATATCGCCCAGCGGCGTATCATCATCCCGGGCGCGAATGACAAACACATGAGCAGCAGCGAGTCGCGCGGCAAACACGCGTCGGGTCTCTTTTTCCGGGGCGATGGCGGCCATATAGCGCATGATGCGGCGATCTTCACGCAGCGAGCGGAAGAAGGCCCAGTCAGAGGGTTCGAAAGGGGTGAGGTGAAGCCGGGGTGTGGTGATGGTTACCATTGTTAGGCCATTTCTTCGGAACATGGCCTGTCAATGTACCATATTCACCGCACCACATCCCCCAGCGCCTCTTCTAATTCATACCAGCGGAACGCAAACCCGGCCGCTTCCAGCCGTTTTGGCAGCGCTCTCTGTCCGCCCAGAACCAGAACAGACGCTTCACCCATCAGCAGCCGAATCGCCGTCGCAGGCACGCGCAATATCGCCGGGCGGTGCAGGGCATGTCCCAGCGCGTGGGCAAACTGTTCATTTCGCACCGGATACGGCGCAACCATGTTAAACGGCCCGCGCAGATCGTTATCCAGCAGCCAGAGAATCCCGTTGACCATATCGTCGATATGGATCCAGGCCATATACTGACGGCCATTACCGATGGGGCCACCGAGTCCTAGCCTGAAAGGGGGAAGCATCTTCGCCAGAATGCCACCTTTCGGCGCGAGGACGACACCTGTCCGCAGCAGGCAGACGCGGGTCCGATCGCTCTGCGCCGCGCAGGCAATACGCTCCCACTGGGCGCAGAGCTTATGGGTGAACTCGTTATGGGGAGGCTCTTCCTCGGTCACCACCACCTCGCCAAGATCGCCGTAATAGCCTACTGCGGAACCCGAAATCAGCACGGAGGGCGGCGTATGGCTGTTGCGGATCAGCTCGACCAGCTTTTCGGTAATGTTCCACCGGCTGCTGCATAACAGCTGTTTTTGCTCTTCCGTCCAGCGCTTATCGGCGATGGGTTCTCCCGCGAGGTTAATAACGGCGTCGAAACCGTCCAGATTTTGCTGCTCGGCCAGATTTTTCCAGATATCAACACCTGCCCCTAGCACCTGACGCGCTTTTTCCGGGCTGCGCGTGACCACGGTGATGTCGTGGTGCAAGGCCTGCAGACGCGCAATGAGGTGACGACCAATCAGGCCAGTACCGCCGGTCAGCAAAATCTTCATACAACCTCCAGGTTTACGCCTGGCGTTTCCAGCTTAACGTCATAGAGACGGAGTCGGCGTAACGCAGGGCGTGAAGTTTATCGATCTCAACTTCAGCATAAGTGACCCAGTGATGTTCGCGTGCGATATCGAGCACATCCTGAGTTAATTTTTCCAGCAGAGAGAAACGGTTATTCTCCACAAACTGGATTATGTTCTTGGTGATTGTGCGGTAGTTCAGCGCGTCATTGATGTCTTCGCTGGCTCGCGCTTTGTCTGCGGGGTAGTGAATCACCACGTTAATAACAATATCCTGACGGTTGGCGATCTCTTCCTCTTTGATACCGATGAAGGTACGCAGGCGTAAATTTTTTATACGAATAATGGCGTCTGGCTGTGACATTGCAGGTCTTCTCCGTGTCAGTATTTCCTGCCCATAATACATGAGAGCCTCACAGGCACCCAGCCTCATACCGGGTTAAATTTGCTGGATTTTTTGCATCGCTCGCTCGGTCGCCGGGCGGGTCCGGATGCGCTCAAACCAGTTGTTCACCGCCGGGTAAGCGGCCAGGTCAATTCGGTGTTTTTCATGCGTATTCACCCACGGCCAGCAGGCGATGTCGGCAATACTGTAATGATCGCCGCCGAGCCACGGCGTTTTCTCCAGCCGACGGTTCAGAACGCCATAGAGCCGCTGCGTCTCAACCTGATAGCGTTCTATCGCGTAAGGAATGGGTTGCGGGGCGTAAGCGGTAAAATGATGATTTTGTCCCAGCATGGGGCCCAGCCCGCTTGCCTGCCAGAAAAGCCATTGCAGCGTATGGTGGCGCTCGCGCAGTTCGCCGCTCAGCAGCTTGCCGGTTTTCTCCGCCAGGTAGAGCAAAATTTCACCGGATTCAAACAGGCTCAACGGTCTGCCCCCGTCCGCCGGCTGGTTATCAATGATGGCCGGGATTTTATTATTCGGCGAGATAGCCAGAAAGAGAGGGCTGAACTGCTCGCCTTTGCTGATATCCACGCGAATGATCCTGTAATCCAGCTCGGCTTCTTCAAGAAAGAGGGTGATCTTATGGCCGTTTGGGGTAGGGGCATAATAAAGGTCGATCATTCTCAACTCCTGTCCATGCGAATAGTGGTGCCATGACAAATGAGTATAGGTGGTTGTTGTAAATCGTGAGTTTTCATCAAGTGACAGCGAGGCCAAGAGATTATATGTTGAGTAAAAACCGATCAGCCTATGAGGATGTTATGAACCAGCCCGTCATCACGTTGTGGTCCGATGCGAACTTCTTTTCTCCCTATGTCATGAGCGTTTACGTTGCGCTGGCCGAAAAAGGACTCGCTTTTACCCTGAAGACCGTTGATCTCGACGGCGGTGAACATCTCAAGCCGCAGTGGCAGGGTTACGACCTGACCCGTCGCGTGCCGGTGCTGGAGATTGACGGATTTGCCCTGAGCGAATCGTCGGCGATCGATGAATATCTGGAAGATCGGTTCGCCCCCCCGGAGTGGGAGCGTATCTATCCTCACGATCTGCAAAAGCGCGCCCGGGCGCGGCAGATCCAGGCGTGGCTGCGCAGCGATCTGGTGCCGATTCGCGTTGAACGCTCCACGGACGTCGTGTTTGCCGGGGTGAAAAAGCCCGCCCTCAGCGCAGAAGGCCAGGAAAGCGCGCAGAAGCTGATTGAAACCGCCTCCTTACTGCTCGCCCATGGCAACCCAAACCTGTTCGGCGAGTGGTGCATTGCGGATGCCGATCTGGCGTTGATGCTAAACCGCCTGATCCTCAACGGTGACGAGGTGCCGCAGCTGCTGGTGGATTATGCCGCGTTCCAGTGGCAGCGTGCCTCCGTGCAGCGCTATGTGGCACTCTCGGCTAAGCGCGCGGGCTGATAAGCCCTGACGCTTCAGGTATGATGGGGGCAGTCTGTTTTCCCGAGGAGTGACTGATGAAACTGATGTTTGCGTCGGATATCCATGGATCGCTGCCCGCGACCGAGCGTGTCCTTTCTCTGTTTGAGAAAAGCGGTGCGCAGTGGCTGATTATTCTGGGTGACGTGTTGAATCACGGCCCACGCAACGCGCTGCCGGAAGGCTATGACCCTGCGCAGGTCGCGGAAAAACTCAACCCGTATGCCTCGCGCATCATCGCCGTTCGCGGCAACTGTGACAGCGAAGTGGACCAGATGCTGCTGCATTTTCCCATTACCGCGCCGTGGCAGCAGGTGCTGCTCGAACAACACCGTCTGTTCCTGACCCACGGGCATCTTTTCAGCCCGGATAATCTCCCGGCCCTCGCGGCTGGCGATGTCCTGGTTTACGGTCATACTCATATTCCGGTTGCGGAAAAACGCGGTGAGATTTATCACTTTAATCCGGGCTCGGTCAGCATCCCAAAAGGCGGGTATCCTGCGAGCTACGGCATGCTGGAGGGAAATACCCTGAGCGTTATCGCACTTAATGATCAGCAAGTTATTGCGCAGGTAGCGATTAATCCGTAAGTTACACCTCAACTGCAAACGCGCCGAAAGAGCGCTTAGAAAAGAAGGTTTCCCGATGGTGGAGCAGAGTCATTTGGCAAGTACAGAGTGGGTTGACATTGTCAACGAAGAGAATGAAGTGATCGCGCAGGCCAGCCGCGAGCAAATGCGTGCGGAGCGCCTGCGTCACCGTGCGACATATATCGTTGTGCATGACGGTATGGGTAAAATTCTGGTTCAGCGCCGCACGGACACCAAAGATTTTCTCCCGGGTATGCTGGATGCCACTGCAGGCGGCGTCGTCCAGGCGGATGAAGTGCTGCTGGATTCTGCGCGTCGTGAAGCGGAAGAGGAGTTAGGCATCGCCGGCGTGCCGTTTGCCGAGCACGGTCAGTTCTATTTCGAAGACGAGAACTGCCGCGTCTGGGGCGGGCTGTTTAGCTGCGTCTCCCACGGCCCGTTCGCCCTGCAGGAAGAAGAAGTGAGTGAAGTCAGCTGGATGACGCCGGAAGAGATCACCGCGCGCTGCGACGAGTTCACGCCGGATTCGTTAAAAGCGCTGGCGCTGTGGATGACCCGCAACGCCAAAAACGAATCGACCAAATCAGAAAAAGAGGAAGAGGCTGAGTAAGCGTCAGCAGCTCTCTCTCAGACACAGGCTGGACGCGATGGGCTTTTGATCGCGCCAGTCTCCGCCATTCAGGCTCTCCAGTAGCGCTTTCCCGGCTTCGATCCCAATCTTACGATGTGGCACCGCCATGGTCGTCAGCGGCGGCTGACAGACGCGGCTCACGTCGCTATCGCCAAACCCTACCACTGCCAGATCGTCCGGCACTTTGATTCGCCTGCGCTGGCACTCGTACAGCGCGCCGCAGGCCAGCTCGTCAGAGACGCACACCAGCGCATCCAGCTCAGGCCATGCCAGCAGGAATTCGGGCAGCTGCGCCGCGCCGGTCGAGAAGCTCGGCGGCATCGCCGCGTTAATGACCCGGTTAGGCGACATATGGTGGCGAAGCATGGCTTTATACCAGCCCTGCAGATGCTGCTGGAAAATCCACTGCTCCTGGTTGGCGCACAGCAGGCCAATGTTTTGATAGCCGCGCTTAATCACCATTTCCGTGAGCTCAAACATGGCCGCCACGTTATCAATCCCGATGTTCATATCAATCGGATCGGCGCGCATGGCGCCCATCTCCATCACCGGAATCGAGGCGTTTTTCAGCCAGTGGCGAACGGTGTCGGTATGTTCAACGCTGAGCAAAATCGCTGCGGCGATATTTGACGCCAGCAGCGTCTCCAGCAACTTCTCCTCCTGCTCAAGACGATGCTGGGATTCTGCCAGCATGATCTGATATCCGGCAGGCTGCAGCACCTGCTGTAGCCCGGCGAACATCTCCGAGCAGCCGGCTTCGGAGAGGTTGGGCACCACCATGGCTATTGTCCATGACGAGGCCGAAGCCAGCGCACTGGCTGCAAGATTGGGCATATAGCCTAACTCTTGTACCGCGGCTTCTATTTTTTCTCGTAGTTTATCGGAAACCTGTTCGGGCGTGCGAAGCGCACGGGACACGGTCATCGTGCCCACACCGGCAAGCTGTGCGACATCGACGAGTGTCACTTTACCAGTACTGCGCCGTTTTCGGGTTAGAGACATACACCTTCCTGCTGACCAGACGCGTTCTTTTTTTCCTTCGTTTCACGTGACAGGCAGTATACGCCTTAAATCCCTTTTTTGCTGTGATTTAGCAACGTGATTGCAATTTGATAGCGCTATCACATTTCTGCATGTTAACGATTGGTAGCGCTATCTTTGTGATCGCGATCGCAGTCAATCCGCGATGCGTTGAATAAAGTTTGCTCATCTTAAACGTGTGGCGGGAGTGAAAAGTGCTCAAAAAATGGATATATGATACAACCATCACGCTGCAGGAGAGCGTGGAAGACTGGCCGCAGGCGCTGAAGCTGTGCGCCAAGCCGCTGCTGGATTTGCAGGTGATTGAGCCTGAATACGTCACGGCCATCATCAAGCAGCACCACACGTTAGGACCTTATTATGTGCTGGCACCAGGGCTGGCGATGCCGCATGCGCGGCCGGAGGAAGGCGCCAAAGGACTGGGGTTGTCGTTATTAAAACTAAAACAGGGCGTCTCGTTTGGTGCCGGTGAGTTTGACCCTGTCGATGTGATTATCATGCTCGCGGCACCTGACAAACATAGCCATATCGAAATGATATCCGCACTCGCAGAATTATTTTCCAGCGACGAGGAGATGGAGAAACTGCATCAGGCGAATACCCTGGAGGAAATTAAAAAAATTATTAACCGCTTCTGATTTAATTCTGTAATCCGGTTTTTCACTACATTACGCGTCAGCGTGATGGGGCGTACTCTACTCAAAATAAGGGGACAACAATGAAAATCATGGCTATTTGCGGTTCTGGCCTGGGCAGCAGTTTTATGGTCGAAATGAATATTAAAAAGGTGCTCAAAAAGCTGGAGATTGAGGCTGAGGTTGAACACTCCGATCTCTCCTCGGCGACGCCGGGCGCCGCCGATCTGTTCGTGATGGCAAAAGACATTGCGGCCAGCGCCAGCGTACCGGAGAGCCAGCTGGTGGTGATCAACAACATCATCGACATCAACGAACTTGAAGCGCAGCTGCGCGCCTGGTTCGAAAGACAATAACCCTGATAAGGCGAGGTGGATATGTTTATCCTTGAAACGCTGAATTTCGTTGTCGATATTTTAAAAGTCCCTTCGGTGCTGGTGGGGTTAATTGCGTTAATCGGTCTGGTTGCGCAGAAAAAATCTTTTTCAGATGTCGTAAAAGGCACAATTAAAACGATTCTCGGCTTTATTGTACTGGGCGGTGGTGCCACCGTGCTGGTCGGATCGTTAAATCCGTTAGGCGGCATGTTTGAACACGCTTTTACTATTCAGGGCATTATTCCAAACAATGAAGCCATTGTGTCCATTGCGCTCGAAAAATACGGTGCAGCGACCGCGCTGATTATGGCCTTCGGGATGGTGGCGAATATTATCGTCGCCCGCTTTACCCGCCTGAAGTATATCTTCCTGACAGGACACCATACGTTTTATATGGCGTGCATGATTGGCGTGATCCTGACGGTGGCGGGCTTTGAAGGCGTAGGGCTGGTCTTTACCGGGTCGCTGATCCTCGGCCTGATCATGGCTTTCTTCCCGGCGATTGCGCAGCGCTACATGAAGCGCATTACCGGCAACGATGAGATTGCCTTCGGCCACTTCGGCACGCTGGGCTACGTGCTGTCCGGCTGGATTGGCAGCAAGGTAGGTAAAGGTTCCCGCTCAACCGAAGAGATGAACCTGCCGAAGAACCTGAGCTTCCTGCGCGACAGCTCAATCTCCATCTCCCTGACCATGATGATTATCTACCTGATTATGGCGGTGAGCGCCGGGCGCGAGTACGTCGAGGCCACCTTCAGCGCCGGTCAGAACTACCTCGTGTACGCCATCATCATGGCTATCACTTTCGCGGCGGGCGTGTTCATCATCCTTCAGGGCGTACGCCTGATTCTGGCGGAAATCGTCCCGGCTTTTACCGGCTTCTCGGAAAAACTGGTGCCGAACGCGCGTCCTGCGCTGGACTGCCCGGTGGTGTATCCCTATGCACCTAACGCGGTGCTGATTGGCTTCCTGTTCAGCTTCCTCGGCGGGATTGTGGGGTTGTTCATCTGCGGTCAGTTTAGCTGGGTGCTGATCCTCCCGGGCGTGGTGCCGCACTTCTTCACCGGCGCAACCGCGGGCGTGTTCGGTAACGCCACCGGCGGACGTCGCGGGGCGATGATTGGCGCCTTTGCCAACGGCCTGCTGATTACCTTCCTGCCGGTCCTGCTGCTGCCGGTACTGGGCGCCATTGGCTTTGCCAACACCACCTTCTCTGACGCCGACTTCGGCGCGGTTGGGATTGTGCTCGGCAACCTGGCGCGCTTCCTGTCGCCGCTGGCCATCACCGGGCTGGTCGTGGCGCTGTTCGCGCTGCTGGTGGCGTACAACGTCTTCGCGAAAAACAAACCTGCGGGCGGTAACGCGCAGGAAAACACCGGAGCCAAATCATGAATGAGAAAGAGATAACCGAACTCGCGCGTCAGATCCGCCTGGAGACGCTGAAATCCCTGACGCAGCTGGGCTTTGGCCACTACGGGGGCAGCATGTCGGTGGTTGAAACCCTGGCCGTGCTGTACGGCGCGGTGATGAAAATCGACCCGGCGGACCCGGACTGGCCGGAGCGAGACTATTTTGTGCTGTCAAAAGGCCATGCGGGCCCCGCGCTCTACAGCACCCTGGCGATCAAGGGCTACTTTCCGATAGAAGAGCTGAGCACGCTCAACCAGAACGGGACGCGCCTGCCGAGCCACCCGGACCGTCTGAAAACGCGCGGCGTAGATGCTACCACCGGTTCGCTGGGACAGGGGATTTCCATCGCCGGCGGCATGGCGCTGTCGCACAGGCTGGCAGGGCGGCCGAATCGGGTCTTCTGCATCGTCGGCGACGGCGAGCTGAACGAGGGTCAGTGCTGGGAAGCGTTCCAGTTTATTGCCCACCATCGCCTGAACAACCTGACGGTGTTTGTCGACTGGAACAAACAGCAGCTCGACGGCGAGCTGGATGAGATCATCTGCGCGTTCGACCTCGAGGGCAAATTCCGCGCCTTTGGCTTTGACGTGGTGACGGTCAAGGGGGACGACATTCCGGCGCTGCTGGCGGTGACGTCGCGGGTCCCGGCTGCCGATGCGCGTCCGTTAGTCGTCATCCTCGATAGCATTAAGGGGCAGGGTGTGCCGTACCTGGAACAGCTCAGCAACTCGCACCACCTGCGATTGACCGCAGAGAGCAAAGCGGCCCTCAACGAGACGATTCGCCAACTGGAGGCTTCACATGATTAAGGTTGCACCGGCAGGACAGAAAGACGCCGTTGAGATGCGTAAAGTTTACGCGGGCTTCGTGGCAAAGCAGATTGAGGCCGGAAGCGACATCATTGCGCTTGAAGCCGACCTGATGAGCTCGATGGCGATGGACGGCGTGGCGCGCGATTATCCGCAGCACGTGATTAACTGCGGCATTATGGAAGCTAACGTCATCGGCACGGCAGCCGGGCTGTCGCTTACCGGCCGCAAGCCGTTCGTTCACACCTTCACCGCCTTTGCCAGCCGCCGCTGCTTTGACCAGTTGTTTATGTCCCTCGACTATCAGCGCAACAACGTGAAGGTGATTGCCTCAGACGCGGGCGTGACGGCCTGCCACAACGGCGGAACGCATATGTCGTTTGAGGATATGGGCATTGTGCGCGGGCTGGCGCATTCGGTGGTGCTGGAAGTCACCGATGCGGTGATGTTTGAGGACGTGCTGCGCCAGCTTATCGATCTCGACGGCTTCTACTGGGTGCGGACCATTCGTAAGCAGGCGCCGAGCGTGTATGCGCCGGGCTCCACCTTCACCATTGGAAAAGGTAACGTGCTGCGCGAAGGCAGTGATATCACGCTGATTGCCAACGGCATCATGGTTGCAGAAGCCCTTGAGGCGGCGCGGCAGCTTGAGCAGGAGGGCGTCAGCGCGGCGGTCATCGACATGTTTACCCTGAAGCCCATCGACCGGATGCTGGTGAAAAACTACGCCGAGAAAACCGGGCGCATCGTGACCTGTGAAAACCACAGCATTCACAACGGGCTGGGGTCGGCGGTGGCAGAAGTGCTGGTGGAAACCTGTCCGGTGCCGATGCGGCGGGTCGGGGTCAAGGAGCGTTACGGCCAGGTGGGAACGCAGGATTTCCTGCAGAAAGAGTATGGCCTGACGGCACATGACATTGTATCGGCGGCGCGCGAGCTGCTGTAAATAAAAAAGGCGACCGGTTAAGTGGTCGCCTTTTTGTTGCCCGGTGGCGCTAGCGCTTACCGGGCCTACGGTTTTGTAGGCCGGATAAGCGAAGCGCCATCCGGCAATACATTACTGCTGCTGCGAAGACTGGATCGCTGTCAGCGCGATGGTGTAAACGATATCGTCTACCAGTGCGCCACGAGACAGGTCGTTCACAGGTTTGCGCATGCCCTGCAGCATTGGCCCGATGGAGATCAGGTCGGCAGAACGCTGTACCGCTTTGTAGGTGGTGTTACCGGTGTTCAGATCCGGGAAGATGAACACGGTAGCGCGACCTGCAACCGGAGAGTTCGGCGCTTTGGATTTTGCAACGTCAGCCATGACTGCGGCATCGTACTGCAGCGGGCCGTCGATCATCAGATCAGGGCGTTTTTCCTGCGCAATACGGGTCGCTTCACGCACTTTCTCTACGTCGCTACCTGCACCAGATGTGCCGGTGGAGTAGGAGAGCATCGCCACGCGCGGCTCGATACCGAAAGCGGTCGCGGAGTCTGCGGACTGGATAGCGATCTCTGCCAGCTGCTCTGCGGTTGGATCCGGGTTGATCGCGCAGTCGCCGTAAACGTAAACCTGTTCAGGCAGCAGCATGAAGAACACGGAAGACACCAGAGAGCTGCCTGGCGCGGTTTTGATCAGCTGCAGCGGTGGACGGATGGTGTTCGCCGTGGTGTGAACCGCACCGGAAACCAGACCGTCAACTTCGTCCTGCTCCAGCATCAGCGTGCCCAGCACCACGTTGTCTTCCAGCTGCTCACGCGCAACGGCTTCGGTCATGCCCTTGCTCTTACGCAGCTCAACCAGACGGGCGACGTAGCTTTCGCGAACCACTTCCGGGTCAACGATTTCGATGCCAGCGCCCAGCTCAACGCCCTGAGAGGCCGCTACGCGGTTGATCTCATCCGGGTTACCCAGCAGCACACAGGTCGCGATGCCGCGCTCTGCACAGATAGCCGCCGCTTTAACGGTACGTGGTTCGTCGCCTTCTGGCAGAACAACGCGTTTGCCCGCTTTACGCGCCAGCTCGGTCAGCTGGTAACGGAAGGCTGGAGGAGACAGACGGCGGCTGCGCTCGGAGGTCGCGGTCAGGGATTCGATCCAGTCTGCGTTGATGTAGCCCGCAACGTATTCCTGTACTTTCTCGATACGCTCGTGGTCATCAACCGGCACTTCCAGGTTGAAGCTCTGCAGGCTCAGGGAGGTCTGCCAGGTGTTGGTGTTCACCATAAAGACCGGCAGGCCGGTAGCGAACGCGCGTTCGCACAGCTTGCTGACGCGTGGGTCCATCTCGTAGGCACCGGTCAGCAGGATCGCACCGATTTCCACGCCGTTCATTGCGGCCAGGCAGGCTGCAACCAGCACGTCAGGACGGTCTGCGGAGGTCACCAGCAGGGAACCTGCGCGGAAGTGTTCCAGCATGTGCGGAATGCTACGCGCACAGAAGGTCACGGACTTCACGCGACGGGTGTTAATGTCGCCTTCGTTAATCACGGTCGCGTTCAGGTGACGCGCCATGTCGATTGCACGGGTGGCAATCAGATCGAAGCTCCATGGCACCGCGCCCAGAACCGGAAGCGGGCTGGATTCCTGCAGCTTAGCCGGGTCAACTTTGATGACTTTCGCTTTGGACGAGTCGTCGAAGATCTCGGACAGGTCAGGGCGAGTACGGCCCTGCTCATCCACTGGCGCGTTCAGCTTGTTGACGATCACGCCGGTGATGTTGGTATTTTTCGCGCCGCCGAAGCTGCTGCGCGTCAGTTCGATACGCTCGTTCAGCTGTTCCGGGGTGTCAGTGCCCTGAGACATCACGAAAACGATCTCTGCGTTCAGGGTTTTCGCGATTTCGAAGTTCAGAGACTGGGCAAACTGGTGTTTGCGGGTTGGAACCAGACCTTCAACCAGCACCACTTCCGCGTCTTGCGCGTTAGAATGGTAGTTGGCGATGATCTCTTCCATCAGCACGTCTTTCTGGTTGCTGGAGAGCAGAGACTCAACGTGGCTCATCTTCAGCGGTTCAGCCGCCGGCAGATTGGAGTTCTTGCGAACGATGGTGGTGGTCTGGTCTGGTGCATCGCCACCGGCACGTGGCTGGGCGATTGGCTTAAAGACGCTCAGACGAACGCCTTTGCGTTCCATAGCACGGATAACGCCAAGGCTGACGCTGGTCAGGCCGACGCTGGTTCCGGTAGGGATCAGCATAATAGTACGGGACACGGTTTATCCTCTTTCGTTACCGCCCAAATCGGGCGGGTTACAAAACAGCACCGCCAGCATTGCTGGCGGTGTGGAATCAGGCAGTCAGGCGGTGCGCGTCTTGCGCGATGACCAGTTCTTCGTTAGTTGGGATAACGAGAGCAGGGCGGGTGCCTTCTTTGTTGATGAAGCCAGACTTGCCGAAGCGGGCAGCCAGGTTACGCTCGTGATCAACGTCGAAGCCCAGAACGCCCAGTTTGCCCAGGGACAGTTCACGAACCATTGCCGCGTTCTCACCGATACCACCGGTGAAGATAACCGCGTCCAGACGGCCTTCCATCAGCGCAGTGTAAGAGCCGATGTATTTCGCCAGACGGTGGCAGTAAACGTCCATTGCACGTTTAGCGTCTTCTTTCTCTGCGTAGTTGTCTTCAACGTAACGGCAGTCGCTGGTGACTTCGGTCAGACCCAGCAGGCCAGACTCTTTGGTCAGCATTTTGTTGATCTGGTCAACGCTCATGCCCAGGGTGTCGTGCAGGTGGAAGATGATCGCCGGGTCGATGTCACCGGAACGGGTACCCATCACCAGACCTTCCAGCGGGGTCAGACCCATGGACGTATCAACACATTTACCATTGCGGATAGCCGATACAGAACCACCATTGCCCAGGTGGCAGGTGATGATGTTCAGTTCTTCAACCGGCTTGTTCAGCACTTTTGCCGCTTCCTGAGTCACATAGAAGTGGCTGGTGCCGTGCGCGCCGTAACGACGTACGCCGTGCTCTTTGTACAGGCTGTATGGCAGGGCATAGAGGTAAGACTCTTCCGGCATGGTCTGATGGAACGCGGTGTCGAATACGGCCACGTTTTTGTCTTTCAGATTCGGGAAGGATTTCAGCGCTTCAGCGATACCGATCAGGTGAGCCGGGTTGTGCAGCGGGGCGAAAGAGGCAGAGTCTTTGATGCCCTGGATCACAGAGTCGTCGATCACCACGGAGCTGGTGTATTTTTCGCCGCCGTGGACGATACGGTGACCAATCGCAGTCAGCTGAGCAGACAGTTCTGGTTTTTGTGCCAGAATAGTGTTAACGATAAAGTTCAGCGCTTCACTGTGAGCGGCGCCTGCACCTAAAGCCGCTTCTTGTTTGCTGCCGTCCATCTTCCACTTGATACGTGCTTCAGGCAGATGGAAACATTCGGCCAAACCAGAGAGGTATTCGTCACCGTTGAGCGCATCGATGATGGCGAATTTCAGTGAGGAGCTACCGCAGTTCAGAACCAGTACTAACTTACTCGACATGGAAGTACCTATTATTGATACGTGGCTAAAAAAACGTCAGTGAGTCTAACAGCGTAACGCATGATGACCCGGACATTTATGATTAACATCATGCCAAACGAACATTGTGGCATGATGGAAGAAATAACTATGATTTTATGCCATTTTGCACAATTTTCAGCCAATGGCATAATATGCAATAATTTGACGAGCTAATGATTCTCGTCTGAGGCCCTATCAGGCTGGCACAGGATACCCGATACGGGGTAGTGATGACAAAATATTTTGAACGTTGTCATAGCTTGTTGTGGTTTTGCACGAAAATTTTAATTTTTATATGTGAAGTTGAGGTACAGCCATGTCGACACCAGAGAACCCGTCCGTTAATTTCTTTAGCCTGTTTCGTCGGGGACAGCATTACGCAAAGACGTGGCCGATGGAAAAGCGCCTTGCGCCGATGTTTATTGAGAATCGCACCATCCGCGCCACGCGCTATGCGATTCGCTTTATGCCGCCTGTCGCTATCTTTACGCTGTGCTGGCAGATTGCGCTCGGTGGACAGCTTGGCCCTGCCGTCGCCACGGCACTCTTCGCATTAAGCCTGCCAATGCAGGGCCTGTGGTGGTTAGGTAAACGGTCCATCACGCCACTTCCCCCTTCTATTTTACACTGGTTTTATGAAGTGCGCGGTAAACTGGAAGAGGCCGGGCAGGCGCTCGCCCCGGTGGAAGGCAAGCCGGATTACCAGGCGCTGGCGGACACGTTAAAGCGTGCATTTAAGCAACTGGATAAAACATTCCTCGATGACTTGTGATTGATCATCGAAACGACCAAGAAAAGAGGGCACAGTAACAATCAGTTACCGTGTCTTTTTTTTAAGTGCAATGCGCTACAGGAGTCGAAAGATGGAAATGACCCATGCCCAACGTCTGATTTTGTCTAACCAGTACAAGATGATGACTATGCTTGATCCCGATAACGCTGCGCGCTACAGCCGCCTGCAAACCATCGTCGAACGCGGCTTTGGTCTACAAATGCGCGAACTGGACCGCGAGTTTGGCGAGCTGAAAGAAGAAACCTGTCGCATCGTGATCGACATTATGGAGATGTATCACGCCCTGCATGTGTCCTGGACGAATCTCAAAGATCAGCAGTCCATTGACGAGCGCCGCGTGACCTTCTTAGGTTTTGATGCCGCAACGGAAGCGCGTTATCTCAGCTATGTGCGCTTCATGGTGAATACGGAAGGACGTTATACCCACTTTGACGCGGGCACCCACGGCTTCAACGCGCAGACCCCGATGTGGGATAAATATCAGCGTATGCTGAGCGCGTGGCACGCCTGCCCGCGTCAGTACCATTTAAGCAGCAACGAAATTCAACAAATCATTAATGCCTGACGGAGGTGCGTGTGCAGTGTAGAGGTTTTCTGTTTGATCTGGACGGTACGCTGGTGGACTCGCTGCCGGTTGTGGAACGTTCCTGGTGCCATTGGGCTGACAGACATGGCATCGACCATCAGGACGTGCTGAATTTTATCCATGGCAAACAGGCCATCACCTCGCTACGGCACTTCCTGGCCGGACGCTCTGAGGACGACATTCAGGCGGAGTTCAAGTACCTGGAACACATTGAAGCCACCGATACGGACGGCATCACCGCGTTACCGGGCGCGCGCGAACTGCTTGAGCATCTGAACGAGGCGCAGATCCCGTGGGCTATCGTCACCTCCGGTTCCGTGCCGGTGGCCCACGCCCGGCACAAGGCTGCAGGATTGCCGACGCCGGACGTGTTTATCACGGCGGAGCGCGTGAAGCGGGGTAAACCGGAGCCTGACGCATTTTTACTGGGCGCTGAACTGCTGGGCCTGGACCCTGCAGAGTGCGTGGTGGTCGAAGATGCGGCGGCTGGCGTACTGGCCGGGCTGAACGCAGGAAGCCACGTCATCGCCGTTAACGTTCCGGCGGAATCTCCCCGCCTGGACGAGGCAGACCTGGTGCTGGATTCACTGACGGCACTGTCTGTTTCAAAAGCCTCTGACGGAGTTGTAACCGTCTCGCTAAAAATGTAACCCCATGATATGGCCCCACATTGCTGGGGCTTTTTTATGGCAAAATTTCTCATCTTCCACTGACAAGGATAGGTTGTGAACGGTGAACTGATTTGGGTCCTGAGCCTGCTTTTAATCGCCATCATTCTTTTTGCCACGGGCAAGGTACGCATGGACGCCGTCGCCCTGTTTGTTATCGTCGCATTTGTGCTCAGCGGAACGCTGACGCTGCCGGAAGCGTTCTCCGGATTTAGCGATCCCAACGTTATCCTGATTGCCGCCCTGTTTATCATCGGAGATGGTCTGGTGCGCACCGGCGTAGCGACCATTATGGGTGCGTGGCTGGTAAAAGTGGCGGGCAGTAGCGAAACCAAGATGCTGATCTACCTGATGGTGACCGTCGCCGGGCTGGGGGCGTTTATGAGCTCCACGGGCGTGGTCGCCATCTTTATCCCGGTGGTGCTGAGCGTCTCCATGCGGATGCAGAGCTCGCCGTCGCGCCTGATGATGCCCCTGAGCTTTGCCGGGCTTATCAGCGGCATGATGACCCTGGTGGCCACGCCGCCGAACCTAGTGGTCAACAGCGAACTGATCCGGGAAGGATTTGAGGGCTTTAGCTTTTTCAGCGTCACCCCGCTTGGGCTGGTCATTCTGGTCATGGGCGTGGTCTACATGTTGCTGACCCGTTTTGCCCTGAAAGGTGAAAAACAGGACAAAAATAAAGAAGGATGGAAGCGACGCACCTTCCGCGATCTGATTAAAGAGTACCGCCTTACCGGGCGCGCGCGCCGTCTGGCGATCCGGCCCGGCTCGCCGATGGTGGGGCAGCGGCTGGATGACCTGAAGCTGCGTGAGCGCTATGGCGCGAACGTGATCGGCGTAGAGCGCTGGCGACGGTTTCGCCGGGTGATCGTCAACGTCAACGGGGTGTCGGAATTCCGCGCGCGTGACGTCCTGCTGATTGATATGTCCACCGCGGATGTGGACCTGCGCGAGTTTTGCAGCGAACAGCTGCTGGAGCCGATGGTGCTGCGCGGGGAGTATTTCTCCGATCAGGCGCTGGATGTCGGCATGGCCGAGGTGTCGCTGATCCCGGAGTCGGAACTGTTGGGCAAAACCGTGCGGGAGATGGGGTTCCGTACCCGCTATGGCCTGAACGTCGTGGGGCTGAAGCGCGATGGCGTGGCGATGGAAGGGGCGGTGGTGGATGAGCCGATCCTGCTGGGCGATATTTTTCTCGTCGTCGGTAACTGGAAGCTGATTAGCCAGCTCGGGCAAAAAGGGCGTGATTTTGTGGTGCTCAACATGCCCGTTGAGGAGAGCGACGCCTCCCCGGCCCACAGCCAGGCGCCCCATGCGATTTTTTGCCTGGTATTGATGGTGGCGCTGATGCTGACCGATGAGATCCCCAATCCGGTCGCCGCAATCATCGCCTGCCTGTTGATGGGTAAATTCCGCTGCATTGACGCCGAAAGCGCCTATAAGGCCATTCACTGGCCGAGCATCATTCTCATTGTCGGGATGATGCCCTTCGCCCTGGCGCTGCAAAAAACCGGCGGGGTAGACCTGATCGTTAAAGGCTTAATGGACGTGGGCGGCGGGTATGGGCCGTACATGATGATGGTCTGCCTGTTTATCATGTGCGCCACCATCGGCCTGTTTATCTCGAACACCGCGACGGCGGTACTGATGGCACCTATCGCCCTGGCGATGGCGAAGTCCATGGGCGTATCGCCGTATCCGTTTGCGATGATGGTGACGATGGCCGCTTCCGCGGCGTTTATGACGCCGGTCTCTTCACCGGTAAACACGCTGGTGCTGGGACCGGGGAACTACCGGTTCAGCGATTTCGTGAAGCTGGGCGTGCCGTTCACCGTGCTGGTGATGGTGGTGTGCGTGGTATTGATACCGGTCCTGTTTCCGTTCTGAGCATTTTGCCGGGTGGCGGCTGCGCCTACCCGGCCAACAAGCCAGCAGGCCCTGCCAGCGCAGCGCCGCTGGGCGTAAATCAGAGTGGCGAATCCTGGCTGATCTCATCCAGCGATAAATGGAAGCTCGGTACAAACACCTGCATAAAGTAATCCATCTCTTCGCTGCGGCGGGATTCCAGCGTTTTTTCCAGGCGCGTTTTCGCCAGCAAGAATTCGTTATTCCCTGCGGACAGCTCTTCGAGACACTTCAGATAGGCACACAGCGCGTCGGCCTGTTTAACCAGCGACTTTTCATCTTCCGTGTACTGATGCTCGTTGATAAGCGGCTCGAAAATATCACGAAGCTCTTCGGGCACCATCTCAATCAGCTTCTGCTGGGCAATTTTCTCAATGGCCTTATATTCCTGCGCAATTTGCGAGTTGAAATATTTCACCGGCGTAGGCAGGTCGCCGGTGAGCACTTCTGACGCATCGTGGTACATCGCCAGCAGGGCGATGCGCTCTGGATTAACCTGACCGTTGAATTTGCGATTTTTAATCGCGGCCAGCGCGTGAGCGACCATCGCAACCTGCAGACTGTGCTCTGACACATTTTCCGTACGGACATTGCGCATCAGCGGCCAGCGGTTGATGAGTTTCAGGCGGGAGAGGTGGGCAAAGAAATGACTCTGACTCATAGGTTACCTTTTGTCTTCACTGCGACAGGCGTTCATTGTGCGGGGAGGGGAGGCAAGATGCAAATTTGAGGATTTTGCAGGCCGGGTGAGCGCAGCGCCACCCGGCAGAAAGGCAACGTTACTGATGGTATCCGGAGAGGAAGCGGCCGAAACGGCTGATGGCCATTTCCAGGTCATCTTCGCGCGGCAGCGTCACGATACGCACGTGATCCGGCCACGGCCAGTTAAACGCCGTGCCCTGAACCAGCAGCACTTTTTCCTGCAGCAGGAAATCGAGCACCATTTTCTGGTCGTCGTGGATATTGAAACGCTTTGCGTCAATTTTCGGGAACATATAGAGCGCCCCGTTCGGCTTCACGCAGGAGACACCCGGAATATCGTTAATCAGCTCCCACGCGCGGTTACGCTGTTCGTACAGGCGTCCACCGGGCACGATAAACTCGCTAATGCTCTGATAGCCGCCGAGCGCGGTCTGGATCGCGTGCTGCGCCGGCACGTTGGCGCATAAACGCATGGAGGCCAGCATTTCCAGCCCTTCAATATAGCCTTTGGCGTGCTTTTTCGGACCGTTTAACACCATCCAGCCCTGGCGGAAACCAGCCACGCGGTAGGTTTTGGACAGGCCGTTAAAGGTGACGGTCAGCAGGTCCGGGGCCAGCGCGGCGATGGAATGGTGCTGCGCCGCGTCGTAGAGGATCTTGTCGTAAATTTCGTCTGCAAAGATGATCAGGTTGTGCTGGCGGGCCAGCTCGACGATCTCCATCAGCAGCTCTTTTGAGTAAACCGCGCCCGTCGGGTTGTTGGGGTTAATAATGACGATACCGCGCGTGCGGGGCGTAATTTTTGCGCGTATATCATCCAGGTCCGGGAACCAGTCAGAGGATTCGTCGCACAGATAATGCACTGCTTTACCGCTGGACAGTGATACGGCAGCCGTCCACAGCGGATAGTCCGGCGCGGGTACCAGCATTTCGTCCCCGCTGTTCAGCAGGGCCTGCATTGCCTGCACAATCAGTTCGGAGACGCCGTTGCCGATATAGATATCTTCAACGGTAACATCACGCATACCGCGTGCCTGGTAGTGCTGCATAATGGCTTTACGTGCGGAGTAAAGTCCTTTTGAATCGCAATAGCCTTGTGCAGTCGGAAGGTTGCGGATCACATCAACCAGAATTTCATCCGGCGCTTCAAAACCAAATGGCGCAGGGTTACCAATGTTGAGTTTCAGAACCTTGTTGCCTTCTTCTTCAAGGCGTTTTGCCTCTTTCAGAACCGGGCCGCGGATGTCATAACAGACGTTATCTAGCTTGCTGGATTTTTCGATAGGGGACATGAACCTTTAACCTTTTCGCTATTATTGCCGCTCCCTGCCGTGGAAGTCAGCACGGAATAATGTACTCCCCCCTCGCTTCGTTTTGAAGGGTGTGCAGGAGAAGATTTTGTGCCCGGAGCAAATTATTGATGAATCTTTTTCGCTGCGCGTACACTTTTTCACTGTCTTAAAGTTGCGCGCTTAGCGAGAGGTTAGGTTAAATGTGCTATCCATTTGCCAAAATACTGTATAATGTGCTGTTAAAAATAAGTGGTAAGCTGGACAGAGGTGGCAATCACCCTGAGTGACTTTTCGTAAAACCTGAATGCTTGATGCCTGTTTCTGTAATAGCATACTGTGGATAAAAGTTACTCATGTGAAATTAATGTTAAGTGCCATTAATGAATAGTCTTAATCTAAATTAAAATTTATTTATTATTAACCTATAAAATGCAACTTTAGTTAATTTTAATAAAATTAGTTTAGAAGCTTAACATTCTTCTTTAATCCTTAATATTGCAATAAGACTTATAAATAAAGTGGATTTGGGTTAAGATGTCTTCAAGGAAAGCAGAGGACAGATGCACGTTTTTTGTATATCTGACACTGGTTTTCTGAATTAATTGATTGTTATTGTTAGAGTTATCTCTGGCTGGAATGTGTCGCACATCTCCTGCTACGTTGACAGCGCTGCGATACAGATGGCAGAAAAGGTGTTATACCTTTAATGTAATTTACATAAACCTGCGAACATCTAAATATCCTGAACGTTTAAGAGAATAAAAATAACGTCATGAAACGTGCTTTCTGACTGTTGATATAAAGCAGCACAATAACTATCTGTCAGGCAGTCTGCCGGGCCGGGATGCGAGGGAAAATCTTCAGAGGGAATTGCTTAACTGTACACACACAGCTTCAACCCGGGCAGCTCCGCACGAGCAACCTGAAAGTGAATAGATATGATAAATGCAAATCGTCCGATAATGAATCTCGACCTCGATCTGCTGAGAACGTTTGTTGCGGTCGCCGATCTCAACACTTTTGCAGCAGCTGCTGCCGCCGTTTGCCGAACTCAGTCCGCCGTCAGCCAGCAAATGCAGCGGCTGGAGCAACTGGTGGGTAAAGAGCTATTTGCCCGTCACGGGCGTAATAAGCTCTTAACGGAACACGGTATTCAGCTTCTGGGTTATGCCAGGAAAATTCTTCGCTTTAATGATGAAGCATGTATGTCATTAATGTTTAGCAACCTTCAGGGCGTGCTAACGTTAGGTGCATCTGATGAGTCGGCGGATACTATATTGCCGTTTCTTCTCAATCGCATCAGTTCGGTTTATCCGAAGCTTGCGCTGGACGTTAGCGTAAAGCGTAATGCTTTTATGGTTGAGATGTTAAATGAGAATAAAGTCGACCTGGTGGTCACCACGCATCGTCCCGGGCAGTTTGATTGCCTGACGCTGCGTACATCACCTACGCACTGGTATTGCGCGGCCGAATACGTGCTGCAAAAAGGCGAGCCGGTGCCGCTGGTGTTACTGGATGACCCGAGCCCGTTCCGCGATATGGTGCTGACGGCGCTGAATGAGGCCAATATTCCGTGGCGTCTGGCGTATGTGGCGTCCACGCTGCCAGCGGTGCGTGCCGCCGTGAAAGCCGGTCTGGGTGTTACCGCCCGTCCGGTAGAAATGATGAGCCCCGATCTGCGCGTTCTGGGAAAATCCGATGGCCTGCCTGCGCTGCCGGATACGGAATATCTGCTCTGCCATAATTCGTCCAGCCATAACGAGCTGGCAAAGGTGGTGTTCGAGGCGATGGAAAACTACCATAACCCGTGGCAGTTCGAGCGCGTTACCTCCGAAGGGGGGGATGATTCCCTGATCGTTGAAGGGGATTTTGAGTGATCGCCAGCTCAAAATTCTGGTAACAAAATGTAAGTGTAAAAAAAAGCCACTCGTGTGATTTTCACATGCAGTGGCTTTTTTTTAGCAATAATACCCGCGTATGCCGCGTGGATTTACGGGATACCCTCTATTTATCAATAAGCTAAATGCTTTTGATTAAAACTCATCCGTTTTCCGTTCTAACTTCATCCATATCCCCCCTATGTTAAAAAAACAGGAAATATGTTGCCGTTTTCCAGGTTGAATTAACAAAAGCGTGTCGCAGATCAAGAAAATACTCCTATTTGGGGGGAGGAATCGTTGGCAAATCCTGTCAAAATAGGAGGGTTATTTTTTTTACTTCCGAAACGGACACGATTCAACAACATACATTTGACGGAAAGTCATGTACCCACCAGGGTTAAAGGGCACCAAATGTTAATGAGAATCGCTCGATGTAATTTAATGTGAAGAAACCTTTGTTAAAGTTGACAATAGGTTATAGAAAGGAGTAAAAAACCCCATCATTTTGCTGTCTACGTCTCATTTCTGACAGTTAGTGTAAGGTTATTTGTTCCTCCCCATGAATCGATGTGATGCCCATCTGCCAGCAAGAGCAGTGTCGTTGGTATCACTTTTGATGAGTAAGCAATGAGTATGTCAACATCCACAGAAGTCATCGCTCATCACTGGGCATTCGCAATCTTTCTTATTGTAGCCATTGGCCTGTGCTGCCTGATGTTAGTCGGCGGCTGGTTCCTGGGCGGTCGCGCCCGTGCAAGGCACAAAAACACACCTTTCGAATCAGGTATTGATTCAGTAGGTACCGCTCGCTTACGCCTGTCTGCCAAGTTTTACCTGGTAGCCATGTTCTTCGTCATCTTCGACGTGGAAGCGCTTTACCTCTTCGCATGGTCTACCTCCATTCGCGAAAGTGGTTGGGTGGGCTTTGTCGAGGCCGCAATTTTCATTTTAGTGCTACTGGCCGGTCTGGTTTATCTGGTGCGTATTGGCGCGCTTGACTGGACGCCTGCGCGTTCACGTCGTGAACACATCAACCCGGAAAACAGTATCTCTAATCGTCAGCAGTAACAGCGAGGCAATAAGATGGATTATACGCTCACCCGCATAGATCCTAACGGTGAGAATGACCGTTACCCCCTGCAAAAACAGGAGATCGTAACCGACCCCCTGGAGCAAGAAGTCAATAAAAGCGTGTACATGGGCAAACTCGAACATGCCATGCACGATATGGTCAACTGGGGTCGTAAGAACTCCATCTGGCCTTACAACTTTGGCCTTTCTTGCTGCTACGTTGAAATGGTGACGTCATTCACTGCGGTGCATGACGTTGCGCGTTTTGGGGCAGAGGTACTGCGTGCTTCCCCACGTCAGGCTGACCTGATGGTGGTGGCCGGTACCTGCTTTACCAAGATGGCACCTGTTATTCAGCGTCTTTATGACCAGATGCTGGAGCCAAAATGGGTTATCTCCATGGGCGCATGTGCTAACTCTGGCGGTATGTACGACATCTATTCCGTCGTACAGGGCGTAGATAAATTTATCCCAGTGGATGTGTACATCCCGGGTTGTCCGCCTCGTCCGGAAGCCTACATGCAGGCGCTGATGCTGCTGCAGGAGTCCATCGGTAAAGAACGTCGCCCACTGTCGTGGGTCGTTGGCGATCAGGGTGTGTATCGCGCGAACATGCAGTCTGAGCGCGAGCGTAAACGTGGTGAACGTATTGCCGTCACCAATCTGCGTACGCCTGACGAAATTTAATTTGCGCCTGTAGGCCTGGAGAACACCTTCGCATATCACTACTCAAATAGCGCGAAGCCAGGCTCAACAGTCACCACGGACCATTTGCAATGGTGAACAATATGACCGACTTAACCGCGCAAGAAGCCGCCTGGCAGACCCGGGATCATCTGGATGACCCAGTCATTGGCGAACTGCGCAACCGTTTTGGGCCGGATGCCTTTACTGTTCAGGCTACCCGCACCGGGGTACCCGTTGTTTGGGTGAAGCGTGAACAATTGCTGGAAGTTGTCGATTTCCTCAAGAAATTGCCAAAACCATACGTCATGCTGTTTGACTTACACGGCATGGACGAACGTCTCAGAACGCACCGCCAGGGTCTCCCTGCTGCGGATTTTTCCGTTTTCTACCACCTGATCTCAATAGACCGTAATACGGATATCATGCTCAAGGTGGCATTGTCTGAAAACGACATGCATCTGCCGACGATCACCAAACTTTTCCCGAACGCCAACTGGTACGAGCGTGAAACCTGGGAAATGTTCGGGATGACCTTCGACGGCCACCCACACCTGACGCGCATCATGATGCCGCAGACCTGGACCGGCCACCCGCTGCGTAAAGACTACCCGGCACGTGCTACCGAATTCGATCCGTTTGAGCTGACCAAAGCCAAGCAGGATCTGGAGATGGAGGCGCTGACCTTCAAACCGGAAGACTGGGGCATGAAGCGCGGTACCGACAACGAGGACTTCATGTTCCTCAACCTCGGTCCGAACCACCCGTCTGCGCACGGTGCTTTCCGTATTATTCTTCAGCTCGACGGCGAAGAGATTGTCGACTGCGTGCCAGACATCGGCTACCACCACCGTGGTGCTGAGAAGATGGGCGAGCGTCAGTCCTGGCACAGCTACATTCCGTATACTGACCGTATCGAGTACCTCGGCGGCTGCGTCAACGAAATGCCATACGTGCTGGCCGTTGAGAAACTGGCAGGCATTACCGTGCCGGATCGCGTTAACGTGATTCGCGTCATGCTGTCAGAACTGTTCCGTATCAACAGCCACCTGCTGTACATCTCCACGTTCATTCAGGACGTCGGCGCAATGACCCCGGTCTTCTTCGCCTTTACCGATCGTCAGAAAATCTACGATCTGGTAGAAGCCATTACCGGTTTCCGTATGCACCCGGCCTGGTTCCGTATCGGCGGTGTGGCACACGATCTGCCGCGCGGCTGGGACCGTCTGCTGCGTGAATTCCTCGACTGGATGCCGAAACGACTGGCCTCTTACGAGAAAGCCGCGCTGCGTAACACCATTCTGAAAGGCCGTTCCCAGGGCGTTGCTGCCTACGGCGCGAAAGAAGCGCTGGAGTGGGGGACAACAGGTGCTGGCCTGCGCGCGACCGGTATTGATTTCGACGTGCGTAAAGCCCGTCCTTACTCTGGCTACGAGAACTTCGACTTTGAAGTCCCGGTGGGCGGCGGCGTTTCCGACTGCTACACCCGCGTGATGCTGAAAGTGGAAGAGCTGCGCCAGAGTCTGCGCATCCTTGAGCAGTGCCTCAACAACATGCCGGAAGGCCCGTTCAAGGCGGATCACCCGCTGACCACGCCGCCACCGAAAGAGCGCACGCTGCAACATATCGAAACCCTGATCACCCACTTCCTGCAGGTTTCCTGGGGGCCGGTCATGCCGGCGCAAGAATCCTTCCAGATGATTGAAGCGACCAAGGGTATTAACAGTTACTACCTGACCAGTGACGGCAGCACCATGAGCTACCGTACTCGCGTGCGTACGCCGAGCTTTGCGCACCTGCAGCAGATCCCGTCCGCCATCCGCGGCAGTCTGGTCTCCGACCTGATTGTGTATCTGGGTAGTATCGATTTTGTTATGTCAGATGTGGACCGCTAATTATGCACGAGAATCAACAACCACAAACCGAGGCTTTTGAGCTGAGTGAAGCAGAACGTGCCGCCATTGAGCACGAGATGCACCACTACGAAGACCCGCGTGCGGCGTCCATTGAAGCGCTGAAAATCGTACAGAAACAGCGTGGTTGGGTGCCGGACGGGGCGATCTATGCGATCGCGAAAGTGCTGGGTATTCCGGCAAGTGACGTAGAAGGCGTAGCCACGTTCTACAGCCAGATCTTCCGTCAGCCGGTAGGCCGCCATGTGATCCGCTACTGTGACAGCGTGGTCTGCCACATCACCGGTTATCAGGGCATTCAGGCTGCGATTGAGAAGAAGCTCAATATCAAGCCGGGCCAGACCACGTTCGATGGGCGCTTTACTCTGCTGCCAACCTGCTGCCTGGGTAACTGCGACAAGGGGCCGACCATGATGATTGATGAGGACACTCACAGCCATCTGACGCCGGAAGCGATTCCTGACCTGCTGGAGCAGTACAAATGAAAACTGTAATTCGTACTGCTGAGACGCATCCACTGACCTGGCGTCTGCGTGATGACAAACAGCCGGTATGGCTCGACGAATATCAGAGCAAAAACGGCTATGCCGGTGCGCGTAAAGCCCTCGGCGGCATGGCGCCGGACGACATCGTTAACGCGGTAAAAGAGTCTGGTCTGAAAGGACGCGGCGGCGCGGGCTTCTCCACCGGTCTGAAGTGGAGCCTGATGCCAAAAGACGAATCCATGAACATCCGTTACCTGCTGTGTAACGCCGATGAAATGGAGCCGGGTACCTATAAAGACCGTCTGCTGATGGAGCAACTGCCGCACCTGCTGGTGGAAGGCATGCTGATCTCCGCGTTCGCGCTGAAAGCGTACCGTGGCTACATCTTCCTGCGCGGTGAGTACATCGAAGCGGCAGAAAACCTGCGTCGCGCGATTGCCGAAGCCACCGAAGCGGGCCTGCTGGGTAAAAACATTCTCGGCACCGGGTTTGACTTCGAACTGTTCGTGCACACCGGTGCCGGGCGTTATATCTGCGGTGAAGAGACCGCGCTGATTAACTCCCTGGAAGGCCGCCGTGCGAACCCGCGTTCCAAGCCACCGTTCCCGGCAAGCTCCGGCGTGTGGGGTAAACCGACCTGCGTCAACAACGTCGAGACCCTGTGCAACGTTCCGGCTATCCTCGCGAACGGCGTGGAGTGGTATCAGGGCATCTCCTCAAGCAAAGATGCCGGTACCAAGCTGATGGGCTTCTCCGGTCGCGTGAAAAATCCTGGCGTCTGGGAACTGCCGTTCGGTACCACCGCGCGCGAAATTCTTGAAGACTACGCCGGCGGCATGCGCGATGGCCTGAAATTCAAAGCCTGGCAGCCGGGTGGGGCAGGGACAGACTTCCTGACCGAAGCCCACCTTGACCTGCCGATGGAATTCGAAAGCATTGGTAAAGCAGGTAGCCGTCTGGGTACGGCGCTGGCGATGGCCGTCGACCACGAGATCGGTATGGTCTCGCTGGTGCGTAACCTGGAAGAGTTCTTCGCCCGTGAGTCCTGCGGCTGGTGCACACCGTGCCGTGATGGTCTGCCGTGGAGCGTGAAGATCCTGCGTGCAATCGAACGTGGCGAAGGCCAGCCTGGCGATATCGAAACGCTTGAGCAACTGTGTCGATTCTTAGGCCCGGGTAAAACCTTCTGTGCCCACGCACCGGGTGCCGTCGAACCTCTGCAGAGCGCGATCAAATATTTCCGCGACGAGTTCGAAGCAGGCATCAAGCAGCCGTTCAGCAATACCCATGCGATCAATGGGATTCAGCCGAACCTGCTTAAAGCGCGCTGGTAACGACAAGAATTTTGATTAACGCTCGGTTTCGACCGAGCCAACTGGAAGCATGCTAATGGCTACGATTCATGTAGACGGCAAAGAATACGAAGTCAACGGGGCGGACAACCTGCTGGAAGCTTGTCTGTCTCTTGGCCTCGATATTCCGTACTTTTGCTGGCATCCGGCGCTGGGCAGCGTCGGTGCTTGCCGCCAGTGTGCGGTGAAGCAATATCAAAACGCGGAAGACACGCGTGGTCGCCTGGTGATGTCCTGTATGACGCCAGCCACCGAAGGCACCTTTATTTCGATTGATGACGAAGAAGCGAAACAGTTCCGTGAAAGCGTTGTGGAATGGTTGATGACCAACCACCCGCACGACTGTCCGGTCTGTGAAGAGGGCGGTAACTGCCACCTTCAGGATATGACCGTGATGACCGGTCACAGCTTCCGTCGCTATCGCTTTACCAAGCGTACCCACCGTAATCAGGATCTGGGGCCGTTCATCTCTCACGAAATGAACCGCTGCATTGCCTGCTACCGCTGCGTGCGTTACTACAAAGACTATGCAGACGGTCAGGATCTGGGCGTGTATGGCGCACATGACAACGTCTACTTCGGTCGTCCGGAAGACGGCGTACTGGAAAGCGAATTCTCCGGTAACCTGGTAGAAATCTGCCCGACCGGCGTCTTCACGGATAAAACCCACTCCGAGCGTTACAACCGTAAATGGGACATGCAGTTTGCGCCAAGCATCTGCCAGCAATGTTCTCTCGGCTGTAACACCAGCCCGGGTGAGCGCTACGGCGAACTGCGTCGTATCGAAAACCGCTACAACGGTACCGTTAACCACTACTTCCTGTGCGACCGCGGTCGTTTCGGCTATGGCTATGTGAACCTGAAAGACCGTCCGCGTCAGCCGGTTCAGCGCCGTGGCGACGACTTCATTACCCTGAACGCTGAACAGGCGATGCAGGGCGCGGCAGATATTCTGCGCCAGTCGAAGAAAGTGATTGGTATCGGCTCCCCGCGTGCCAGCATCGAAAGCAACTTCGCGCTGCGCGAGCTGGTCGGGGCGGAAAACTTCTATACCGGCATCGCCCAGGGCGAGCAGGAACGTCTGCAGCTGGTACTGAAAGTGCTGCGTGAAGGCGGTATCCATACCCCTGCGCTGCGCGAAATTGAATCCTATGATGCGGTTCTGGTGCTGGGTGAAGACCTGACCCAGACCGGCGCACGCGCGGCTCTGGCGGTTCGTCAGGCGGTGAAGGGGAAAGCACGTGAAATGGCAGCGGCGCAGAAAGTGGCTGACTGGCAGATTGCGGCAATCCTGAACATCGGCCAGCGCGCGAAGCACCCTCTGTTTGTAACCAACGTCGACAATACCCGTCTGGACGATATTGCGGCGTGGACCTACTGCGCACCGGTTGAAGATCAGGCGCGCCTCGGCTTTGCCATTGCCCACGCGCTGGACAACAACTCACCGGCCGTTGAGCTGGATCGCGACCTGCAAAACAAGGTTGACGTGATTGTTCAGGCCCTGGCCGGTGCGAAGAAACCGCTGATTATTTCCGGTACCAACGCCGGTAGCGCAGAGATCATTCAGGCAGCAGCCAACGTGGCCAAAGCTCTGAAAGGCCGCGGTGCTGACGTTGGCGTGACCATGATTGCCCGTGCGGTGAACAGCATTGGTCTGGGCATGATCGGCGGCGGCTCGCTGGAAGCTGCGTTAAGCGAACTGGAATCCGGTGCCGCTGACGCCGTGGTGGTGCTGGAAAACGACCTGCATCGTCATGCTTCTGCCGCTCGCGTTGACGCCGCGCTCTCCAAAGCGCCGCTGGTGATGGTGATTGACCATCAGCGCACCGCGATTATGGACAAAGCGCACCTGGTGCTCTCTGCGGCAAGCTTCGCAGAAAGCGACGGTACGGTTATCAACAATGAAGGCCGCGCACAGCGTTTCTTCCAGGTTTATGACCCGGCGTACTACGACAGCAACACCGTGATGCTGGAAAGCTGGCGCTGGCTGCACTCCCTGCACAGCACCGTGCAGAGTCGTGAAGTGGACTGGACGCAGCTCGACCACGTTATCGACGCGGTGGTGGAAAAACTGCCTCAGCTGGCAGGCATTAAAGATGCCGCGCCTGAAGCGAGCTTCCGCATTCGCGGCCAGAAACTGGCGCGTGAACCGCACCGTTACAGCGGCCGTACCGCAATGCGCGCCAACATCAGCGTGCACGAACCGCGCCAGCCGCAGGATAAAGACACCATGTTCGCCTTCTCCATGGAAGGGAACAACCAGCCGTCTGCGCCGCGTTCGCAAATCCCGTTCGCATGGGCACCGGGCTGGAACTCCCCGCAGGCATGGAACAAGTTCCAGGCTGAAGTGGGCGGCTCCCTGCGCCACGGCGATCCGGGCGTGCGTCTGATTGAAGCCTCCGAAACCGGTCTGGACTTCTTCACCACCGTACCGGCGAGTTTCCAGGCGCAGGACGGTAGCTGGCGTATTGCCCCGTACTACCACCTGTTCGGTAGCGACGAGCTGTCCCAGCGTTCACCGGTCTTCCAGACCCGCATGCCGCAGCCGTACATCAAGCTCAACCCGGCGGACGCCGCGAAGCTTGGCGTTAACGCGGGCGCGAACATCGCCTTTAGCTATGACGGCCAGACCATCAGCCTGCCGCTGATTATTTCTGAAAGTCTGACAGCAGGGCAGGTCGGTCTGCCGATGGGTATGCCTGGCATCGCGCCGGTTCTGGCGGGTGCGCGTCTTGATAATCTGCAGGAGGCAAAAGCATGAGTTGGTTAACGCCGGATCTTATCGACATCCTGCTGAGCATTCTGAAAGCGATTGTTATCCTGCTGGTGGTGGTCACCTGCGGCGCGTTCATGAGCTTTGGTGAACGTCGTCTGCTCGGTCTGTTCCAGAACCGTTACGGACCGAACCGCGTGGGCTGGGGTGGTTCACTCCAGCTGGTCGCGGACATGATCAAGATGTTCTTTAAAGAGGACTGGATCCCGCGCTTCTCGGATCGCGTGATCTTTACTCTGGCACCGATGATCGCCTTCACCTCGCTGCTGCTGGCGTTTGCTATCGTTCCGGTCAGCCCGACCTGGGTGGTCGCTGACCTGAACATCGGCATTCTATTCTTCCTGATGATGGCAGGCCTCGCGGTTTACGCGGTGCTGTTCGCAGGCTGGTCCAGTAACAACAAATACTCGCTGCTGGGTGCGATGCGTGCGTCTGCGCAGACCCTAAGCTATGAAGTGTTCCTGGGTCTCTCCCTGATGGGCGTGGTGGCGCAGGCCGGTTCATTTAACATGACCGACATCGTCAACAACCAGGCCGACATCTGGAACGTGATTCCGCAGTTCTTTGGGTTTATTACCTTTGCCATCGCGGGCGTGGCGGTGTGTCACCGTCACCCGTTTGACCAGCCAGAAGCCGAACAGGAACTGGCCGACGGTTACCACATCGAATATTCCGGTATGAAATTCGGTCTGTTCTTCGTGGGCGAGTACATCGGTATCGTCACCATTTCCGCGTTGATGGTAACGCTGTTCTTCGGTGGCTGGCATGGCCCGTTCTTACCGCCGTTCATCTGGTTCGCGCTGAAAACCGCGTTCTTCATGATGATGTTCATTTTGATTCGCGCAGCGTTACCGCGTCCGCGTTATGACCAGGTAATGTCCTTCGGCTGGAAAGTGTGCCTGCCGCTGACGCTCGTCAACTTGTTGGTAACGGCCGCTGTCATTCTCTGGCAGCAGCCATAAGGGGCTATAGACCATGACCTTAAAAGAATTACTAGTAGGCTTCGGTACCCAGGTACGCAGTATCTGGATGATCGGCCTGCACGCGTTTGCCAAACGCGAAACCCGGATGTACCCGGAAGAGCCGGTATATCTGCCGCCGCGCTACCGTGGCCGTATCGTGCTGACGCGCGACCCGGACGGTTCCGAGCGCTGCGTTGCCTGTAACCTGTGTGCGGTAGCGTGCCCGGTTGGCTGTATCTCTCTGCAGAAAGCCGAGACGGTAGACGGCCGCTGGTACCCTGAGTTCTTCCGCATCAACTTCTCACGCTGCATTTTCTGCGGTCTGTGTGAAGAAGCGTGCCCAACCACGGCGATTCAGCTGACTCCAGACTTCGAGCTGGGTGAGTACAAGCGTCAGGACCTGGTGTACGAGAAAGAGGATCTGCTGATTTCCGGTCCGGGCAAATACCCGGAATATAACTTCTACCGGATGGCGGGTATGGCAATCGACGGCAAAGATAAGGGCGAAGCAGAGAACGAAGCCAAGCCTATCGACGTCAAGAGCCTGTTACCGTAAGGAGAGGGCAATGGAATTCGCTTTTTATATCTGTGGCCTTATCGCCATCCTGGCTACGCTGCGAGTGATCACGCACACCAATCCGGTGCATGCGCTGCTGTACTTAATCATCTCGCTGCTGGCCATTTCCGGGGTGTTCTTCGCACTGGGCGCGCACTTCGCCGGTGCGCTGGAAATCATCGTCTACGCCGGTGCCATCATGGTGCTGTTCGTGTTCGTCGTGATGATGCTGAACCTGGGCGGCTCTGAAATCGAGCAGGAACGTCAGTGGTTAAAACCGCAGGTGTGGATCGGCCCGGCCATTTTGTCGGCCATCATGCTGGTGGTGATCGTGTACGCCATTCTGGGTGTTAACGATCAGGGCATCGACGGCACGCCGATCGGCGCTAAAGAGGTCGGTATTACGCTCTTTGGCCCATACGTTCTGGCGGTTGAACTGGCCTCCATGCTGCTGCTGGCAGGTCTGGTTGTGGCCTTCCACGTTGGCCGCGAAGAGCGTGCTGGCGAGGTGCTGAGCAACCGCACTGACGACCGCGCGAAAAGAAAAACGGAGGAGCGCGCATGATCCCCTTAACACATGGACTGATCCTCGCTGCGATTTTATTCGTTCTGGGTCTGACTGGTCTGGTTATCCGCCGCAATCTGCTGTTTATGCTGATCGGGCTGGAAATCATGATTAACGCCTCCGCGCTGGCCTTCGTGGTCGCCGGAAGCTACTGGGGCCAGACCGATGGTCAGGTGATGTACATTCTCGCCATCAGCCTTGCGGCTGCCGAAGCGAGTATTGGCCTGGCGCTGTTGCTGCAGCTCCATCGTCGCCGCCAGAATCTGAACATCGATTCAGTAAGTGAGTTGCGTGGATGAACATGCTTGCCTTAACCATTATTTTTCCGCTGATTGGCTTCGTGCTGCTGGCGTTTTCTCGCGGCCGCTGGTCTGAGAATCTGTCTGCAACCGTCGGCATGGGCTCTGTTGGCCTGGCCGCGCTGGTGACAGCGTATGCGGGTATCGACTTCTTTAACAACGGGCGTCAGCCTTTCAGCGTGCCGCTGTGGACCTGGATGTCAGTCGGTGATTTCAACATCGGTTTCAACCTGGTGCTGGATGGTCTCTCCCTGACTATGCTCTCCGTGGTCACCGGCGTCGGCTTCCTGATCCACATGTTCGCCTCCTGGTATATGCGCGGTGAAGAGGGTTACTCCCGCTTCTTCGCCTACACCAACCTGTTTATCGCCAGCATGGTGGTTCTGGTGCTGGCCGATAACCTGCTGCTGATGTATCTGGGCTGGGAAGGCGTGGGTCTGTGTTCTTACCTGCTGATCGGTTTCTACTATACCGATCCGAAGAATGGCGCAGCGGCCATGAAAGCGTTCGTCGTGACCCGCGTGGGTGACGTCTTCCTCGCTTTCGCGCTGTTCATTCTTTACAACGAACTGGGCACGTTGAACTTCCGCGAAATGGTGGAACTGGCGCCAGCGCACTTCGCCGCAGGCAACAACATGCTGTGGTGGGCAACGCTGATGCTGCTGGGTGGTGCCGTGGGTAAATCCGCGCAGTTGCCATTGCAGACATGGCTGGCAGACGCGATGGCGGGTCCAACCCCTGTCTCCGCGCTGATCCACGCTGCGACCATGGTCACCGCCGGTGTGTACCTGATTGCGCGTACCCATGGCCTGTTCCTGATGACCCCGGAAATTCTGCATCTGGTGGGTATCGTCGGTGCGGTCACGCTGGTGCTGGCAGGCTTTGCCGCGCTGGTGCAGACCGACATCAAACGCGTTCTCGCGTATTCCACCATGAGTCAGATTGGTTACATGTTCCTCGCGCTGGGCGTTCAGGCGTGGGACGCGGCCATTTTCCACCTGATGACGCACGCTTTCTTTAAAGCGCTGCTGTTCCTCTCATCCGGTTCGGTGATTCTGGCCTGCCATCACGAGCAGAACATCTTCAAAATGGGCGGACTGCGTAAGTCCATCCCGCTGGTCTATGTCTGCTTCCTGGTGGGCGGCGCGGCGCTGGCGGCACTGCCGCTGATCACCGCGGGCTTCTTCAGTAAGGACGAAATCCTTGCGGGTGCCATGGCGAATGGTCATATCAATCTGATGGTTGCGGGTCTGGTCGGTGCGTTCATGACCTCCCTGTATACCTTCCGAATGATTTTCATCGTATTCCACGGTAAAGAACAAATTCACGCTCACGCAGGGAAGGGGATTACCCATCACCTGCCGCTGATTGTGCTGCTGGTACTGTCCACCTTCGTTGGCGCGATGATTGTGCCTCCGCTGCAGGGCGTGCTGCCGGCGACAACCGAGCTTGAGCACGGTCGCGTTCTGACGCTTGAAATCACCTCCGGTGTGGTCGCTATCGCGGGCATCCTGATCGCGGCATGGCTGTGGCTGGGCAAACGTACGCTGGTCACTGCCGTGGCCAACAGTGCGCCGGGCCGCCTGCTGGGCACCTGGTGGTACAACGCGTGGGGCTTCGACTGGCTGTACGACATGATCTTCGTTAAGCCGTTCCTGGGCATCGCGTGGCTGCTGAAGCGCGACCCGCTGAACAGCCTGATGAACATCCCGGCGATCCTTTCCCGCTTTGCAGGCAAAGGCCTGCTGTACAGCGAGAACGGTTACCTGCGCTGGTATGTGGCGTCCATGAGCATCGGTGCGGTTGTCGTGCTGGCGCTGCTGATGGTGTTGCGTTGATCGTTAAGTGAATTTTATTCGAATTCGTTGAAAATCAGGCCCCTGCTGGGGGCCTTAAAAAGGAATGTAAATCGCCATGTTACTACCCTGGCTAATATTAATTCCCTTCATCGGCGGCTTCCTGTGCTGGCAGACTGAACGCTTTGGCGTGAAGATGCCGCGCTGGATCGCGCTGATCACAATGGGATTGACGCTCGCGCTTGGCCTGCAACTGTGGTTGCAGGGCGGTTACTCACTGACCCAGTCTGCGGGCATTCCGCAGTGGCAGTCTGAGTTCATCCTGCCGTGGATCCCACGTTTCGGCATTACGATCCACCTGGCGATTGACGGCCTGTCGCTGCTGATGGTAGTGCTGACCGGCCTGCTCGGCGTTCTGGCGGTACTTTGCTCCTGGCGAGAAATCGAAAAATACCAGGGCTTCTTCCACCTGAACCTGATGTGGATCCTGGGCGGCGTGATCGGCGTGTTCCTTGCCATCGACATGTTCCTGTTCTTCTTCTTCTGGGAGATGATGCTGGTGCCGATGTACTTCCTGATCGCGCTGTGGGGCCACAAGGCGTCCGACGGTAAAACGCGTATCACGGCGGCAACCAAGTTCTTCATCTATACCCAGGCGAGTGGTCTGGTGATGTTGATTGCCATTCTGGCGCTGGTGTTTGTTCACCACAACGCGACCGGCACCTGGACCTTCAACTACGAAGACCTGCTGAAGACCCCAATGTCGCACGGCGTGGAATACCTGCTGATGCTGGGCTTCTTCATCGCCTTCGCGGTGAAAATGCCGGTGGTTCCGCTGCACGGCTGGCTGCCAGACGCGCACTCTCAGGCGCCAACGGCGGGTTCCGTTGACCTGGCGGGCATCTTGCTGAAAACCGCGGCCTACGGTCTGCTGCGCTTTGCACTGCCGCTGTTCCCGAACGCCTCCGCAGAGTTCGCACCGATTGCCATGTGGCTGGGTGTGATCGGTATCTTCTACGGTGCCTGGATGGCCTTCACCCAGTACGACATCAAGCGTCTGATTGCCTACACCTCCGTTTCCCACATGGGCTTCGTGCTGATTGCTATCTACACCGGCAGCCAGCTGGCGTACCAGGGTGCGGTGATTCAGATGATTGCGCACGGTCTGTCCGCAGCCGGTCTCTTTATCCTGTGCGGCCAGCTGTACGAACGTCTGCACACCCGCGACATGCGTATGATGGGCGGTCTGTGGAGCAAAATTAAGTGGCTGCCAGCGCTCTCCATGTTCTTCGCGGTGGCGACTCTGGGGATGCCGGGCACCGGTAACTTCGTCGGCGAATTTATGATTCTGTTCGGCAGCTTCAAAGTGGTACCGGTAATTACCGTGATCTCCACCTTTGGTCTGGTGTTCGCTTCCGTCTACTCGCTGGCGATGCTGCACCGCGCTTACTTCGGTAAAGCGAAGAGCGAAATTGCTGCACAAGAACTGCCGGGGATGTCGCTGCGTGAGCTGTTCATCATCCTGCTGCTGGTCGTACTGCTGGTGCTGCTGGGCTTCTTCCCGCAGCCGATTCTGGATACCTCGCACAGCGCGATGGGCAATATCCAGCAGTGGTTTGTTAATTCTGTTTCTACTACAAGGCCGTAATTCGCCATGACAATAACTCCACAACAACTGATCGCGCTGCTACCGCTGCTGATCGTCGGATTGACGGTGGTGGTTGTGATGCTCTCCATTGCGTGGCGACGCAATCACTTCCTGAATGCCACGCTGTCGGTCATCGGCCTGAACGCCGCGTTAGTCTCACTCTGGTTTGTTGGCCAGGGTGGGGCGATGGACGTCACCCCGCTGATGCGCGTTGACGGTTACGCCATGCTGTATACCGGTCTGGTGCTGCTGGCGAGCCTGGCAACCTGTACCTTTGCGTACCCGTGGCTCGAAGGCTACAACGACAACAAAGAAGAGTTTTACCTGCTGGTTCTGATTGCCGCGCTGGGCGGCATTCTGCTGGCGAATGCGAACCACCTGGCCGCGCTGTTCCTCGGCATTGAGCTGATCTCTCTGCCGCTGTTCGGTCTGATTGGTTACGCCTTCCGCCAGAAGCGCTCGCTGGAAGCAAGCATCAAGTACACCATCCTGTCTGCGGCGGCGTCCTCGTTCCTGCTGTTTGGTATTGCGCTGGTGTACGCACAGTCCGGTAACCTCTCCTTTATGGCGCTCGGCAAGAGCCTCGGTGACGGCATGCTGCATGAGCCGCTGCTGCTGGCGGGTCTGGGCATGATGATTGTTGGCCTTGGCTTCAAACTCTCGCTGGTCCCGTTCCACCTGTGGACGCCAGACGTCTACCAGGGTGCACCGGCTCCGGTGTCGACCTTCCTGGCGACGGCGAGCAAAATCGCCATCTTCGGGGTGGTGATGCGTCTGTTCCTGTACGCGCCGGTGGGTGACAGCGAAGCGGTTCGCGTGGTGCTGGGCATCATCGCGTTCGTCTCCATCATCTTCGGTAACCTGATGGCGCTGAGCCAGACCAACATCAAGCGTCTGCTGGGCTACTCGTCTATCTCTCATCTGGGCTACCTGATGGTGGCGCTGATTGCGCTGCAGAGCGGTGAGATGTCGATGGAAGCCGTGGGCGTCTATCTGGCCGGCTACCTGTTCAGCAGCCTCGGCGCCTTCGGCGTGGTGAGCCTGATGTCCAGCCCGTACCGTGGTCCGGATGCCGATTCACTGTTCTCTTATCGTGGTCTGTTCTGGCACCGTCCGATCCTGTCCGCCGTAATGACCGTGATGATGCTCTCTCTGGCCGGTATTCCGATGACGCTTGGCTTCATCGGTAAGTTCTACGTGCTGGCCGTCGGTGTGCAGGCGCACCTGTGGTGGCTGACCGCGGGCGTGGTGATCGGCTCCGCGATTGGTCTCTACTACTACCTGCGTGTGGCCGTGAGCCTGTACCTGAGCGCACCTCAGCAGCTCAATCGTGATGCTCCAGGCAACTGGCAGTACAGCGCTGGTGGTATCGTGGTACTCATCTCCGCGCTGCTGGTGCTGATCTTCGGTATCTATCCGCAACCGCTGATTGATATCGTGCAGCGCGCGATGCCGCTGATGTAAAAACAAAAAACCCGCCTCGGCGGGTTTTTTATTGCCCAGCGTCGCTACGCTTGCAGGGCCTACGGGTTTTGTAGGTCGGGTAAGCGTAGCGCCACCCGACTAAGCCAGCTGTTTACGGCTAATCAACGGCCCGTCAATCTTCTTCATCGAGCGGTCCAGCACTTCCTCAATCACTGACGACAGCTCGTTCAGCTCAAACTTCGCGACGTACCCGTCGGCCTTCACCTTGCGAATATGGTCTTCGTTGGCGTTGCCGGAAAGGGAAGAGTGGATCACTACCGGAATATCCTTCAGAACCGGATCGGTTTTGATTTTGCGCGTCAGCGTAAAACCGTCCATCTCCGGCATTTCGAGGTCGGTCAGCACCAGCGCGATCTTATCGGTGATCGGCACGCCCTCAGCCTGTGCCTGTGCGGCCAGCACGCCAATTTTTTCCCACGCGTCTTTGCCGGTGATGTGTAGCTGCGCCGGGATCTCCATCGCCTGCAGGCCTTTCTCCAGCATCGAACGCGCCACTTTGGAATCTTCCGCCACAATCGCGACCGCGCCCGGCTTGATATTGAACTTAGTGGTTTTCAGATTGGTGGCGTGCAGATCGTGGTTGGCCGGGGTGATGTCATACAGGATCTGCTCAACGTCCAGCACCATCGCCAGATCGTTGGTATCCGTTTTCTCATCCAGGCAGGCAATGCTGGTGATATAGCGACCGCTGACGGCGGTTTCCGCCGCGTGCACCTGCTTCCAGTCCAGACGCATGATGTTCTCAACCGACTCCACGGCAAACGCCTGCACGCTGCGCGCATATTCGGTGATCAGCAGGATGTTCAGCCCGGTGGTGGGCTTACAGCCCGCCACGGCGGCCAGGTCAATCACCGGGATCACCTGATCGCGGATATTCACCATTCCCATCAGCGGTGATTTCATTCCGGCGGGTTTCGTGAACTCCGGCATCGGCACAATTTCACGCAGCTTAAAGACGTTAATGCCAAACAGCTCAGATTTATTTTCGTTAAGAGAGGTGCCAAGACGGAACAGCAACAGTTCAAAACGGTTCGACAGGGTCAGATTCGCCCTGTCATCAATATCTTTCTGGAAATTATCCATTCTACCCTCGAGAGAAATGCTGACCTTTTAATCGTTATCGGCATCCTGAGGGAAAAATGAAGGACTAAACGCTGACCTGAGCGAAATCTTCGGCCAGCTCACATTCCGGGAACACCGCGCGACACTCTGCCAGCAGCTTTTCACAGCCCCGCGCGTCGTAGCGCGAGCTGACGTGGGTGACGATGAGCCGCCCGACGCCCGCGTCACGGGCTAGCTGCGCCGCCTGTCGCGTCGAGCTGTGGCCCCGGCCGTTGGCTTTCTCTTCCATCGCCGTTTCAAGGGTCGCTTCATGTACCATCACGTCAACGCCCTGGGCCAGCGTGAGCGCCGCCCGGCACGGGGCCGTGTCGCCAAAAATTGCCAGCTTCTTGCCGGGCTGCGGTGCGGCGAGATAATCCTGCCCATTGATGACGCGCCCGTCCTCCAGCGTGACGGTCTCGCCGTGCTTCAGGCGCTGGAACAGCGGCCCGGGTTTTACGCCATCGGCCATTAGCGCGGCGGCATCCAGCGCGCCGGGTTTGTCATGCGCTTCAATACGGTAGCCATAGCATTCCACAGGATGATTGAGCGGTTGAGCACTAACCCGATAATCTCCGTCATCGAATACCAGGCCTTCGCTAATCTCAACCACCTCCAGCGGATAATCCGTCCACGACCCGCTCAGGCGCAGCGTGGTTTCAACAAATTCACGAATACCCGCAGGCCCGTAAATCGTCAGCGGGTTGGCGTTACCGGCCATCGAGCGGCTGCACAGCAGGCCGGGAAGGCCAAACAGATGGTCGCCATGCAGATGGGTGATAAAAATTTTATCCAGCTTGCCGGGGTGATAAGCGGTGTGTAGCAGCTGATGCTGCGTCCCTTCACCACAGTCAAACAGCCACAGCCCGCCGCGGGTGGGGTGTTTAAGATCCAGCAGTATCGCCGTCACATTCCGTGAGCGGGTTGGCACGCCCGCGGACGTACCCAGAAAAATCAGTTCCATAACGCAATCAGCCCTTTGCTGAACGGGGAGGGGTTTAGTATAACGTGATGAACCCCAGGAAGGAGACTGACATGATCCAGTGGCAAGATTTACACCATAGTGACCTCACCGTTCATTCACTTTACGCCCTGCTGAAACTGCGCTGCGAAGTGTTCGTGGTTGAACAGACCTGCCCGTATCAGGACATCGACGGCGACGATCTCGTCGGCGAGAACCGCCATATTCTTGGCTGGCGGGAAAACGAGCTGGTGGCGTATGCGAGGATTCTGAAAAGCGAGGACGAATTCGAGCCTGTCGTGATTGGTCGGGTCATCATCAGGGGCAAAGCGCGCGGTGAAAAACTGGGCTATCAGCTGATGGAGAAAACGCTGGAAGCATGCCAGAAACAGTGGCCGAACAAGGCGTTATACCTGGGCGCACAGGCGCACCTGCAGTCCTTCTACGGCCACTTTGGTTTCGTGCCGGTCACCGAAGTATACGACGAAGACGGCATTCCCCACGTCGGCATGGCGCGGGAAGCGAAGCAGGCGTAATGGCGAGTCGTTGGCTATAGTTAGCGAACTGGTGTACTAACATGGAGAAAAATATGTCATTTCAATCCTGGGATACCCGTATCGACGACGACCTGGCCTTACTGAGCGAAACGCTGGAAGAGGTGTTACGTTCCTCGGGCGACCCTGCCGATCAGAAATATATTGAGCTAAAAGCCCGTGCCGAACAGGCGCTGCATGAAGTGAAAAACCGCGTCAGCCATGCGTCTGATACCTACTACTACCGCGCCAAAAAAGCGGTGTATCGTGCCGATGATTACGTGCATGAAAAACCGTGGCAGGGTATTGGAGTAGGTGCTGCCGTCGGCCTGGTACTGGGGCTGCTCTTAGCCCGTCGTTAAGCCGCTTAACCACTCCCTATACGTGGGTACTGCTATTTATGGTCAGTACCCCGTATAATACGAGGTTTTAACAGGGAGAGGTTCGCGTGAATTCGATTTTCCTCGCGCTGGAGCAATTGCGTACCCAGCTTTCGCAAGCGTTACCCGCAACGCCCGGCATACGTCATTTCGACGTCTCTTTCCCGTTAAACGACGCCTTCGATCCTCTCGCCTGGCTTGGGGCGCAGCAGTGCTATCCGCAGTTTTACTGGCAGCAGCGTAACGGCGATGAAGAGCTGGCCGCGCTGGGGGCGGTTATCACCTTTTCCTCTCTGGCGTTAGCCACGCAGTTTTTACGCGAGCAAAACGCGGCAGGTGATACCCGCATCTGCGGCCTGAACGCCTTTAATCCGGAGCAGGGCAGCCTCTTTTTACCGCGACTGCTCTGGCGACGTACCGCCGGCACCGCTACGCTGCGTCTGCAGCTGTGGAGCGATTATTCACTTCAGGAAGATGCCCATGCCGCGCGGGATTTTTTACAGCAGCTCCAGCCAGCCAGGCCTATCCGTCCGCTGGCCGTTCAGGTTGAGCACGAAAACCATCAGCCTCAACGGGCCGAATGGCTGAAACTTGTCCGCAGGGCGACCGAAACCATCGCGCGCGGTGATTTTGAAAAGGTTGTCCTTGCGAGGGCCACCGATCTTCAGTTTACACAGCGCATTAACCCCGTCGCGCTGATGGCGGCCAGCCGCGCCCTCAATTTACATTGCTATCACTTCTGCATGGTATTCGACGCCAGCAACGCGTTTCTCGGCTCGACGCCCGAGCGTCTCTGGCGGCGACGCGGCACGCTGCTGCGCACCGAAGCGCTGGCGGGCACCGTCGCCAGCCATACCGATGATAAAAAGGCGCAGCGTCTGGGCGAGTGGCTGCTGAACGACGATAAAAACCAGCGCGAAAATATGCTGGTCGTGGAGGATATCTGCCAGCGTCTTCAGCACTCTACGCAGACGCTTGAGGTACTGCCTGCCCAGGTGGTACGCCTGCGTAAGGTGCAGCATCTGCGCCGCTGTATCTGGACCGAGCTCAAACAGGCCGACGACGAGCAGTGCCTGCATATCCTACAGCCGACGGCGGCCGTTGCCGGTTTGCCGCGACAGCCTGCGCGCGAATTTATTCAGAAGGTTGAGCCCTTTAACCGCGAGTGGTACGCCGGTTCTGCCGGGTATTTATCGCCTGACCAGAGTGAGTTCTGCGTGGCGCTGCGTTCAGCCCGCGTCCATGAGGACTCGCTGCGGCTCTACGCCGGGGCCGGCATTGTCAGCGGATCTGACCCGGAGCAGGAGTGGCAGGAGATTGAAAACAAAGCGGCCGGATTGCGCTCTCTGCTCCTAAGGGATTAATACTGATTCGAGCAATCCCGATTCACATCAAAATTCCAATTTTTTCTATTATTTATACTGTGTCGCATTCTTGATACCGGACAATCTCATGTCAGTAAGTTCTTTTAACCGACGCTGGGCGGCGGTGATCCTTGAAGCCCTGACGCGCCATGGCGTCAGGCACGTGTGTATTGCACCGGGTTCTCGCTCAACGCCGCTGACGCTGGCGGCCGCCGAAAACCGGGCGTTGATTCACCACACCCACTTTGATGAGCGTGGCCTCGGGCATCTCGCGCTGGGTCTGGCGAAGGTCAGCAAAGAACCCGTGGCGGTGATTGTCACTTCCGGTACTGCCGTGGCGAACCTCTATCCGGCCCTGATTGAAGCCGGGTTAACCGGTGAAAAGCTGATTCTGCTGACGGCCGATCGTCCCCCTGAGCTTATCGACTGCGGCGCCAATCAGGCCATCCGTCAGCCGGGACTCTTTTCTTCGCATCCTTCGCAGACGATTTCGCTGCCCCGTCCCACCCAGGATATTCCGGCAAGCTGGCTGGTCTCCACCGTCGATCATGCCATGGAGACGCTGCGCGGCGGGGCGCTGCATATTAACTGCCCGTTTGCCGAGCCGCTGTATGGCGAGCTGGACGATACGGGTCTTGACTGGCAGCAGACCCTCGGTGACTGGTGGCAGAGTGAAAAACCGTGGCTGCGCGAGCAGACGCACCTTGAGAGCGCGAAGCAGCGCGACTGGTTCTTCTGGCGGCAGAAGCGCGGCGTGGTTATCGCCGGGCGCATGAGCGCTGCCGAAGGCAAGCTGGTCGCCGAATGGGCGCAAACCCTGGGCTGGCCGCTGATCGGCGACGTGCTTTCCCAGACCGGGCAGCCGCTGCCGTGCGCGGATCTCTGGCTGGGTAATGCCAAAGCGGTCACCGAGCTGTCGCAGGCGCAAATTGTGGTCCAGCTTGGATCGAGTTTAACCGGCAAGCGGTTACTGCAGTGGCAGGCCACCTGCACACCGGACGAATACTGGCTGGTGGACGCGCTGGAAGGGCGTCTTGACCCGGCGCACCATCGCGGTCGTCGTCTGGTCAGCCGTATCGACGCCTGGCTGGCGCTCCATCCGGCTGAAAAACGCAAACCCTGGGCGGTTACCCTCCCGGACCTGTCGCGGCAGGCGTGGGAACTGACCCATGCGCGCTGTGAAGCGTTCAGCGAGGCCGGGCTGGCGCACCGTATTCGCCAGTACCTGCCCGAGCAGGGGCAGCTGTTTGTCGGCAACAGCCTGGTCGTGCGGCTGATTGACGCCTTTTCGCAGCTGCCCGCGGGCTACCCGGTGTACAGCAACCGTGGTGCCAGCGGCATCGACGGGCTGATCTCTACGGCGGCGGGCGTGCAGCGCGCCAGCGCAAAATCGACGCTGGCCATCGTGGGGGATCTCTCCGCGCTTTACGATCTCAACGCGCTGGCGCTGCTGCGTCAGGCGTCTGCCCCGTTTGTGCTGATCGTGGTTAACAACAACGGCGGGCAGATTTTCTCCCTGCTGCCCACGCCGCAGAGCGAGCGCGAGCGCTTCTATCTGATGCCGCAGAACGTGCACTTCGAACACGCCGCGGCAATGTTCAGCCTGAAATACCATCGCCCGGAAAGCTGGGAACAGCTGGATGCGGCGCTAAGCTCCGCCTGGAAGCAGCCGGGCGCGACGCTGATTGAGCTGGTGGTGAACGAGGCTGACGGTGCGCAGGCCCTTCAAAGCCTGCTGGCGCAGGTGAGCCAGCTGTGATCCTCTCTGGCGTGCAGCAGGCTGGAAAACCAGGCTATCCCTGGCTGGTCTTTTTGCACGGTTTTTCCGGCGATTGCCGCGAGTGGCAGGGTGTTGGTGAGCGGCTTTGCGATTACCCCAGGCTGTATCTGGATCTGCCGGGACACGGCGGATCCAGGAATCTGGGCGTGACGGGCTTCGACGAGATGAGCGCGTTGCTTACCCGAACTTTGATTAGTTACAACATACTGAAATTCTGGCTCGTCGGGTACTCCCTCGGCGGCCGCATTGCGATGTTCCATGCCTGCCAGCAGCCGAAGGGGCTGTTGGGCGTGACGGTAGAAGGCGGCCATCCGGGCCTGCAGGATGCCGATGCGCGACAGGCGCGGCTGGCATCAGACCGCCGCTGGGCGACGCGTTTTCGCAGCGAACCTCTGGATAAGGTATTCGCTGACTGGTACCAACAGCCCGTGTTTGCCTCCCTGACGGACGCCCAGCGCGACGCGCTGATTACCCTGCGCAGCCAGAACAACGGCGCGGCGCTGGCGATGATGCTCGAGGCGACGTCGCTGGCTGTGCAGCCCGACCTGCGTACCGCGTTAAGCGCACGTGATTTCACTTTTGATTATCTCTATGGCGAACGTGATGAGAAGTTTGCGGCCCTTGCTGCGGAGCTGAACGCCGTCTGCCATGCAATTCCCAACGCCGGACACAACGCCCACCGGGAAAACCCCGACGCGGTTGCCGCGAGTCTGGCTCAGATACTGCGTCTTCGAATAAAGGACACTCTATGATCTATCCTGATGAACACATGCTTTACGCCCCGGTTGAATGGCAGGACTGCTCCGAAGGCTACACCGACATTCGTTACCACAAATCCACCGACGGTATTGCCAAAATTACCATCAACCGCCCGCAGGTGCGTAACGCCTTCCGTCCGCTGACCGTGAAAGAGATGATTCAGGCCCTGGCGGATGCGCGCTATGACGACAACATCGGCGTGATTGTCCTGACCGGCGAAGGCGAGAAAGCGTTCTGCTCCGGTGGCGATCAGAAAGTGCGCGGCGACTACGGCGGATACCAGGACGATGCGGGGACGCACCACCTGAACGTCCTCGATTTCCAGCGTCAGATCCGCACCTGTCCAAAACCGGTGGTGGCGATGGTGGCGGGCTACTCCATCGGCGGCGGCCACGTGCTGCACATGATGTGCGACCTGACCATTGCCGCTGAAAACGCCATCTTCGGCCAGACCGGCCCGAAAGTGGGATCTTTCGACGGCGGCTGGGGTGCCTCCTACATGGCGCGCATCGTCGGGCAGAAAAAAGCCCGTGAAATCTGGTTCCTGTGCCGTCAATACAACGCGCAGGAAGCGCTGGATATGGGCCTGGTGAATACCGTGGTGCCGCTTGCCGATCTCGAAAAAGAGACCGTGCGCTGGTGTCGCGAAATGCTGCAAAACAGCCCGATGGCGCTGCGCTGCCTCAAAGCCGCGCTCAACGCCGACTGCGACGGTCAGGCGGGTCTGCAGGAGCTGGCGGGCAACGCCACCATGCTGTTCTACATGACCGAAGAGGGTCAGGAAGGGCGCAACGCGTTTAACGAAAAACGCCAGCCAGACTTCAGCAAATACAAACGGAATCCGTAATGCGTCGCGCGCAGGTTTACCGCTGGCAGATACCGATGGACGCGGGCGTGGTGCTGCGTGAACGGCGGTTAAAAACCCGTGACGGTTTCTTCGTGCATCTGCAGCAGGACGAGCGGGAAGGCTGGGGCGAGATTTCGCCTCTGCCGGGCTTTAGCCTCGAGTCGCTGGAGGATGCGCAGGCTGCATTGCTGGCGTGGGCAGACGCGTGGCGTGAGGGCGAGAACCCGGCGTTACCGGATGTGCCTTCCGCGGCTTTTGGTATCAGCTGCGCGCTGGCGGAGCTGGACGGCAGCCTGCCTGAAGAGGCTAACTACCGCGCGGCACCGCTCTGTACAGGGGATCCGGACGAGCTCTTCGCGCTGCTCTCCGCCATGCCGGGCGAGAAGGTCGCGAAAATCAAAGTCGGGCTTTATGAAGCGGTGCGTGACGGCATGGTCGCCAACCTGCTGCTGGAGGCGATCCCCGATCTGCATCTGCGTCTGGACGCCAACCGTGCCTGGACGCCGCTTAAGGCGCAGCAGTTTGCAAAGTACGTCAATCCGGCGTACCGCAGCCGCATTGCCTTCCTCGAAGAGCCGTGCAAAACCCGCGAGGATTCGCGCGCGTTTGCCCGTGAAACGGGGATTGCCATCGCCTGGGATGAAAGCCTGCGCGAGGCCGATTTTGAATTCGCTGCAGAGCCCGGCGTCAGCGCGGTGGTGATTAAACCGACGCTGACCGGCAGCCTGGCGAAAGTGCGCGAGCAGGTCGCGGCGGCGCACGCCTTAGGGCTGACGGCGGTCATCAGCTCGTCGATTGAGTCCAGCCTTGGGCTAACCCAGCTGGCGCGCATTGCCGCCTGGTTAACGCCTGACACGGTCCCCGGCCTCGACACGCTGAACCTGATGCAGGCTCAGCTTCTTCGCCCGTGGCCGGACAGCGCGCTGCCGTGCCTCGACGTCGCGGCGCTGGAGCCGTTGCGATGAGTTTTACCGACTGGCCGTGGCGGCACTGGCGTGCGCAATTTGCCGATAAACCGGCCCTGAGGCTGAACGACGAGGTGCTCAGCTGGCAACAGCTGTGCGCGCGCATCGACAGCCTTGCGGCGGGCTTTCACCGTCAGGGCGTGGAGGAGGGCGACGGCGTGCTGCTGCTGGCCCATAACCACCCGCACACCCTGCTGGCGTGGCTGGCGCTGCTCCAGTGCGGGGCGCGTATTCTTCCCGTTAATCCGCAGCTGCCGCGCCCGCTGCTGGACGTGCTGCTCCCGCAGATGACGCTGCGCTTTGCGCTGGTGCTGGACGGCAGCTACGACGGCCTTCCTGCCCTGAGCATGCGCGAGACCGCCGATGCGTATTGCGCTGCGTGGCAACCGGCGCGGCTGGCCTCCATGACGCTGACCTCAGGCTCCACAGGACTGCCGAAAGCGGCGGTCCATACCTGCGAGGCCCATCTTGCCAGCGCGCGCGGCGTTTTGTCGCTGATGCCCTACGGTGAAGATGACGACTGGCTGCTTTCGCTGCCGCTGTTTCACGTTTCCGGCCAGGGGATTTTATGGCGCTGGCTGCAGGCTGGCGCGCGGTTAACCGTGCGCGAGAAACAGCCTCTGGAGCAGGCGCTGTGCGGCTGCACCCACGCCTCGCTGGTGCCAACCCAGCTCTGGCGTCTGCTTAATGCCCACCAGCCTGTCGCACTGAAAGCGGTGCTGCTGGGCGGGGCGGCCATCCCTGTGGAATTGACCGAACAGGCGCGAGAGCAGGATATACGCACCTTCTGCGGCTACGGTCTGACCGAGTTCGCCTCTACCGTCTGTGCGAAAGAGGCCGACGGCGAGCCGGACGTGGGCCGTGCGCTGCCGGGCAGAGAGGTGCAGGTCGTTAACGGTGAAGTCTGGATCAGGGCGCAAAGCATGGCCTCAGGCTACTGGCGGGATGGCGAACTGATTCCGCTGACCAACGCGCAGGGATGGTTCGCCACCCGCGATCGCGGCGAATGGCATGACGGCCGTCTGACGATCCTTGGCCGCATGGACAACCTCTTTTTTAGCGGCGGAGAAGGGATCCAGCCGGAATCGCTGGAGCGCGTTATCGCCACGCACCCGCAGGTTAACCAGGTGTTTATCGTTCCGCTGGACGACGCTGAATTCGGGCAACGTCCGGTGGCGGTGGTGGAGTGCCAGCCGGGAACGGATATCACCTGCTTACCCGACTGGGTGAGGGACAAGGTGGCGCGTTTTGAGCAACCCGTCCGCTGGCTGCTGCTGCCGACTGAACTCAAAAATGGCGGCATTAAAGTCTCGCGCCGCGCGCTGCAGGAGTGGGTGAACGCAACGCTGAAGGGATAATAGCCGTTTCAAATAGTTACAATCTACTAGCCTGCCGCACGCAGAGTGCTTGATCCCCGGAAGACCCAGGTTAAAATCTCGCGGTTTTGGGACTTCTCTATAAAAATTGTGCGGGATCACGACAATGAAAAAAGTGGCATTACTGGGCTTCGGCCTGATGGTTGTATCTGCGGCGGCGAACGCCATTAGCATTAACGGCTCGGCGGGTCAGGATTATACCCACCTGGGCTTCGGCATGGGTACCGAGACATCCGGTCTGGCGATGACTGGCGGCTGGACGCATAACGATGACGACGGCGACGCGGCAAGCCTTGGCCTGGGCCTCAACATTCCTCTGGGCCCGTTCCTGGCGACCGTCGGCGGTAAAGGTATCTATACCAACCCAAATGACGGTGACGAAGGATATGCGGCGGCAGTGGGCGGCGGCCTGCAGTGGAAAATTGGCGACAGCTTTGGCCTGTTTGGCGAGTACTACTACTCTCCAGATTCCCTCTCAAGCGGTATCGACAGCTATGAAGAGGCCAACGCAGGCGCACGCTGGACCATCATGCGTCCAATCACCATCGAAGCAGGCTATCGCTATCTGAACCTGGCCGGTAAAGACGGCAACCGCGACAACGCGCTGGCCGACGGCCCCTACGTGGGCGTTAGCGCAGGCTTCTAATCTCTCCGGCGCGGCATGCTGTCGCGCCAGTTTCTCCTCTTCTCCACCCCGCGTTTGCGCTATAGTGTTTTGACCAAATAAGCGGGAGAACACAATGATTAACGTGGAGATGTTATCCACCGGCGACGAAGTGCTGCATGGACAAATTATTGATACCAATGCTGCCTGGCTTGCCGATCTTTTCTTTGAGCAAGGATTACCGTTAACGCGCCGCAATACGGTGGGCGACAATCTTGAGTCACTGGTCGCTGTTCTGCGCGAGCGCAGTGAACAGTGCGACGTGCTGATTGTGAACGGCGGGCTCGGCCCCACCAGTGACGATCTCAGTGCCCTGGCCGCCGCGACCGCAAAAGGCGAAGGGCTGGTGCTGCATGAGGCGTGGCTCTCGCAGATGGCGCGTTTTTTCTCCGAACGTGGCCGCGTCATGGCCCCCAGCAACCGCAAACAGGCTGAAATTCCCGCCAGTGCTGAACTGGTCGATAACCCGGTCGGTACCGCGTGCGGGTTTGCCATGCAGCTGAACCGCTGCCTGATGTTCTTCACGCCGGGCGTGCCCTCAGAATTTAAAGTGATGGTCGAGCAGCAGATCCTGCCGCGCCTTCGCCAGCGTTTTACCCTGCCGGAACCCCCGCTGTGCCTGCGTCTGACCACTTTTGGCCGTTCGGAAAGCGATCTGGCTCAGAGCCTCGATCACCTCCCGCTGCCGCCGGGCGTGTCTATGGGCTATCGCTCCTCCATGCCGATCATTGAGCTTAAGCTGACCGGACCGGCCACCCAGAAAGAGGCGATGCTGGCGCTGTGGCCTGAGGTGCAGCGCGTAGCGGGTGAAAGCCTGATCTTTGAAGGCACGGAAGGGCTACCGGCGCAGATTGCGAAGCATCTGCAGTCGCGTCAGCTGAGCGTGACCTTAAGCGAGCAGTTCACCGGCGGCCTGCTGGCGCTGCAGCTGTCGCGCGTCAACGCGCCGCTGCTGGCCAGCGAAGTGGTGCCGTTCCAGCAGGAGACTCTCGCGCAAACCGCCCGCTGGGCGTCCGAGAGAAGGGTGAAGCATTTTGCCGGTCTGGCGCTGTTTGTCGGCGGGCTGGATGAGGAATACCTCAACTTCGCGCTGGCGACGCCTGAGGGCACCCACGCCCTGCGGGTAAAAATGAGCATTACCCGCCACAGCCTGGCGGTGCGTCAGGAGGTGTGCGCCATGATGGCGCTGAACATGCTGCGCCGCTGGCTGAATGGCAAAGAGGTGGCCAGCGAGCACGGCTGGATTAACGTGGTTGAATCGCTGTTTGTGGAGTAACGCCTGTGCCGGGGCCTTTCGCCCCGGCCATGTTCACCCGAGCGCCTTTGCCAGCAGCGTAATCGGATGCTCGCAGCGCTTGCTGGTGGACATCTCAATCTGCCACTTGCAGGTTTCGCAGTCCGTCACCACGATATCCGCGCCGCTCTTCTCAATCTGACGGAACAGCGGAGCGCCGATCGCCTGCGACGTTTCGTAGTTTTCACGCTTAAAGCCGTAGGTTCCCGCAATCCCGCAGCAGCGTGAGTCCAGCACCGTCAGCTCCAGCCCCGGAATTAACCGCAGCAGCTCCAGCGTATAGAGTGACCAGCCCATTTTTTCCATATGACACGGCGTGTGGTACACCACTTTCAGGGGTAATTTCCCCAGCGGCAACGTCTGTCCGCTGTCCAGCTTGCGCCACAGGAAGCGCGTCGCCAGCTCGATGTGCTCGCGCAGGCCGGTGTTGTCCACGTCCAGCAGATGCGGATACTCGTCACGCAGGGTGAAGGTACAGGTGGATGAGGTCGCCAACACCGGTATGCCTTTCTCGACAATCGCCTCGCGCAGGGAGGTGACATTGCTTTGAGCCTGCCTGCGCGCTTTATCGGTAAACCCGTTGGCAATCAGCGGCACGCCGCAGCACTTTTCTTTATTCAGTAGCTGAACGCCCGTTCCCATGGCGTTCAGCACCTTCAGCAGATCTTTACCCAGCTGCGGGTGGTTGTAATTCACGTAGCAGCCGTGGAAAAAAGCCACCTGGTCGGCATACTTCGTCTGCTCCGCGGCGACGGACTTATACCAGCGGCGGAAGGTGCCGTGAGAATATTTCGGCAGGCTGCGGTGATGGTCAATCTTCAGCGTGGCATCCAGCAGCTGGCGCACCGGCTTGAGAGCGGTCGCGGCATTCACCAGCGGGGCAAACGGCGTCGAGACGCTGCCCATCAGATCGGTGTGGCTCAGAATCGCGTCCCGCAGCGACGGCTTTTGCGTGCTGTAGCGCGCCCGGGCGCGCTGAATAATATCGCCGATTTTCACATCCGACGGGCAGGCGACTTCGCAGCGTTTGCAGTTGATGCAGTATTTCAGCGCTTCATCGTACAGCTTGCCGTCCTTCAGGCGCAGACGCTCGCCGTCCGGCCCGGCCTGCTTTGGCCCGGGATAGCGTGGGTTCACGCCGCTGACCGGGCAGACGGTGGTACACACCGTGCATTTGATGCAGCTTTCAAAACGGGTATCGTTCATTGTTCAGCCTCCGTGCGCTGGCTAATCTGCTCTGCCACATACAGCGCCGTGACGGCGCAGACTCCGCCACCGCATCCCTGGGTAATGGGATCGTACCCGCCCAGCAGCGAGCCGATGGCAAAGAGATTACTGACGGGCTTACCGGCAAGCTGCGGATGCAGGTGGTTATCGACAATCACGCCGAACTGCTGCCAGGGCTGCGGCGAGAAAAAATCACTCTGATACCAGTCCGCGCGGGAGGCTCGCTGGCGAACATCCAGCCCCATAATGGCTTCCCGGATGCCCTCCCGGCTGCTCAGCAGCCCGTTGCTGAAGAAGCTGCCGCTTGCCAGCACCGTATAGCGGGCGCGAAGCGGAATATCGTCGTGGCTGCGCGTCCAGATTTCGCTCACCGCGCCGTCTGTCAGGGTGATTTTTTTCACTTCATCACCGGCCATCCAGACGCCACCCTGCGCAACAAACTTACGCTGGAGCTGGGTATGCAGGCGAATGCCGGGGACAGACGGGGGCAGCGTGGGCAACAAACCGAGCGTGCAGGGCAGACGATCCGAGAGCCAGCGCCAGAGTCGGTTATCGTTCAGGCCAAAGCACGCGGGCATCAATAGCGCATCGCATCCTTCCGCAAGCGGGCTGAGCGCCTCATACAGCAGCGGCCATTTGTCCTCGTTATCCAGAAAACGGGCGATATTCACCGCGCGAAATTCGCTCGGGTTATCGCGCAGGACATCAAGCTCAGGCAGCTCTATCTCTGCCGTTTCGGCGTTAACGCCCTGGCGACAAAGTGACGCCGCCGCGAGATGGGGCTGAAAATCCAGAAAGCCGCTAATCCCTACCACCCGCACGCGTCCCGCGTGAATGGGGGCAACGGGCACTTCCTCCGGGCTGAGCCAGGCGGAACGCAGGGTGCCTAGCGGCGTAACGCGCTGGTGATTGAATCTGGCGCTGCCCTGCAGACGCGCGCCGCACTCCGCCAGCAGCGCTTCGGTTTCCAGCGCAAAGCGGTCAATATGCTGTGCGCCAACCAGGTGATAAGGGTGCTCCGGCGGCAGCTTATCGCGGTACGCTTCGTCCACCAGATCCAGCGAGCCCGACGAGAAGTGCAGGGCGCTCTGCCCCCGGGTGATAATGGCGCAGCGCAGCCCCTGCTTCGTGAGCTTAATGCCGCAGAGCAGGCCCGCCAGCCCGCCGCCGACAATCACGGTATCAAATTTCATCGTGTTGCTCCTTCTCCAGACCGCAAAGCCCCTGGTAGACCCAGCGGGTAAATTCACTTTCACGCAGGGCATCGCCCCAGGCGACAGGCTGAATGCCTTTCCAGCGCTCGTTTAAAAACGCGCTGAGCTGATCGAGCGACTGGGTGGCGGTGGTGGTATGAAAGCGCTGCAGCAGCCCCGCAGCACGGCAGGCGCACAGCTCGCCCTGACAGGTGCCCATTCCGACGCGGGTGCGGCGGCGGAGATCGAGCAGGCTGTTGACCGTCAGGTTCTCCACCGCGTACTGCACCTCACCGGCCGTCACGGCTTCGCACTCGCACACCAGGCTGCGGCTCAATCTTCCTTCACCAAGCCACGGTGGCGTTCTGTCGCCGTGGCGGTATACCGCGGACCCGCGCAGCGGCGCGGGCAGGGAGATGATTTTCTGCAGCGTTTTTTCGGTGGACTGCCGCGATCCCGGCAGCGGCTGTTCTGCCGTGACGCACGGCTCGGTATTTCCGAGCTTGCGGCAGACGGCATCGGTCGCCCACTCGGCCATCAGGCGATAGGTCATCAGCTTGCCGCCGGTGATGGTGATAAACCCGTCCATGCCGTCGCGCGCGGCGTGATCGAGCAGCACGATGCCCCGGCTGACGTTCCGTCCGCTCGGGTCGTTGTCGCTGGTGACCAGCGGACGCACGCCCGCGTAGGCGCGCAGAATGCGCGTCTGGGCCATCACCGGGGCCAGTTTTTCCCCTTCGCGCAGCAGGATGTCGACCTCTTCAGCGGTGACGCGGTTGTAGTCAATCTCGCTGTAGTCCACGTGCGTTGAAGTCGTACCGATTAACGAAATGGTGTCGCCCGGAACGAGGATATCGGCGTCAGACGGCTTGCGGCAGCGGTTAATCACGTGGTTGTTGATGCGGTGGTCGAGGATCAGCAGCGAGCCTTTCGCCGGGAACATACGCACCGACAGGTCCGCGTATTCCGCTATACGCTGGCCCCAGATCCCCGCCGCGTTAACCACTACGGCGGCATACAGCTCGCCGTGCTCGTTGTACTGCGTATCAAACACCCGCACCCCACAGATGCGATGACCTTCGCGAATAAGCCCGGTCACTTCATGTCCGGTCAGAATGCGTGCGCCATGCTCACGGGCGTCCAGCATGTTGGCGGCGGTCAGGCGAAACGGATCGACGGTACCGTCAGGGACTTTCACCGCGCCGATAAGCGCCGGGTTGACCGACGGTTCCAGCCGCCGCGCCAGCGCCGGATCCATGGCCTCCGCCTGAATGCCCGCGGCAGTGCAGGCGGTAATAAAGGTCTCCTGAAAGGCGAGGTCATCTTCAGGAAGGGTAATAAAGAGGCCGTCGGTCGGCTCAATGCAGTGGCGTGCGATACGCTTGAGGATCTGGTTTTCAGCAATACATTCGCGCGCGGATTCCGCGTCGGTGACCGCATACCGGGCGCCGCTGTGCAGCAGGCCGTGGTTCCGTCCGGTTGCGCCCGTGGCGATATCATGGCGTTCCAGAAGCGTAACGCTTAAGCCGCGAAGGGCGCAATCGCGCGCGATCCCGGCGCCGGTTGCGCCACCACCAATGATTATCACATCACTATAACGAGGATCGTGACTGGTCATTGTTTACCCTCTATGTTCGTTTTTTATCATTTAGCCATAGTAATTTTGTGGTTTGTTTGATTTCGAACATAAACGCGCGGAATTCGAAAGTGAAACGTGATTTCATGCGCTTTTTTGCGCATTCTGTCATATTTCTGTAACAATCTGTGCGTTGATTCACAGTAACAATCACCGTGATTTCTTAACATCCCCGCCTCTGGAATTCAGGTGCGAGCCACCTGCTCATTCATTTCAAGGCCACGGAGGCTGTTATGCTCAGTATCTTCAAACCTGCGCCCCACAGGGCGCGTCTGCCAGAGGCAGAAATAGATCCGCTCTATCGCCGTCTGCGTTGGCAAATCTTCCTGGGGATCTTCTTCGGGTATGCGGCGTACTACCTTGTACGTAAAAACTTCGCGCTCGCCATGCCGTATCTGGTAGAGCAGGGCTTCTCCCGCGGCGATCTGGGGTTCGCGCTGTCGGGGATATCCATCGCCTACGGTTTTTCCAAATTCATCATGGGTTCCGTGTCGGATCGCTCGAATCCGCGCGTGTTCCTGCCTGCCGGTCTGATCCTGGCGGCAGCGGTGATGCTGTTTATGGGCTTTGTGCCATGGGCAACCTCCAGCATTGCCATCATGTTCGTGCTGCTGTTCCTCTGCGGCTGGTTCCAGGGAATGGGGTGGCCGCCGTGCGGACGCACCATGGTGCACTGGTGGTCGCAGAAAGAGCGCGGCGGCATCGTGTCGGTGTGGAACTGCGCCCATAACGTGGGCGGCGGTATTCCGCCGCTGCTGTTCCTGCTGGGGATGGCCTGGTTCAACGACTGGCACGCGGCGCTCTACATGCCTGCCTTTGGTGCCATTCTGGTGGCGATTATTGCCTTCGCCCTGATGCGCGATACGCCGCAGTCCTGCGGCCTGCCGCCGATTGAAGAGTACAAAAACGACTATCCGGATGATTACAGCGAGAAGCACGAAGAAGAGCTGACCGCGAAGCAAATCTTCATGAAGTACGTCCTGCCGAACAAGCTGCTGTGGTACATCGCGGTCGCCAACGTGTTCGTTTATCTCCTGCGCTACGGCATTCTGGACTGGTCCCCGACCTACCTGAAAGAGGTGAAGCACTTCGCGCTGGATAAATCCTCCTGGGCGTACTTCCTGTATGAATACGCCGGTATCCCGGGCACCCTGATTTGCGGCTGGATGTCGGACAAGGTGTTTAAGGGCAACCGCGGTGCGACGGGCGTCTTCTTTATGACCCTGGTGACTATCGCAACGGTAGTGTACTGGCTCAACCCGCCGGGAAATCCGGGTGTGGATATGGCCTGTATGATCGTCATCGGCTTCCTGATTTACGGTCCGGTGATGCTGATCGGTCTTCACGCGCTGGAGCTGGCGCCGAAGAAAGCGGCGGGAACGGCGGCGGGCTTTACCGGCCTGTTCGGCTACCTCGGCGGTTCGGTCGCGGCGAGCGCCATCGTGGGCTATACCGTTGACTTCTTCGGCTGGGACGGCGGCTTTATGGTGATGATCGGCGGAAGCGTGCTGGCGGTACTGCTGCTGGTTGTTGTGATGATCGGTGAAAAACGTCACCACGCGGAAGTGCTGGCGCGTCGTCAATAAGGAGCTTTGCGATGAAATTAACTCAGTTAGCAACCGGCCTGCTGCTGGCGGGCCTGATGACAGGCTCCGCGCTGGCGGCGGATAAAATCGTTATTGCCCACCGCGGTGCCAGCGGCTATCTGCCGGAGCATACGCTCCCGGCGAAAGCGATGGCCTATGCGCAAGGCGCGGATTATCTGGAGCAGGATCTGGTGATGACGAAGGACGACCAGCTGGTCGTCCTGCACGACCATTATCTTGACCGCGTGACGGACGTGGCAGAGCGTTTCCCGGATCGCGCCCGCAAAGATGGCCGCTTCTACGCCATTGACTTCACGCTGGCGGAGATCCGCTCCCTGAAGTTCACCGAAGGCTTCGAGATTGAAAACGGCAAGAAGGTGCAGGTCTATCCGGGACGTTTCCCGATGGGCAAATCTGACTTCCGGATCCATACCTTCCAGGAAGAGATTGAGTTTGTTCAGGGACTGAACCACTCCACCGGTAAAAACATCGGCATCTACCCGGAAATCAAAGCCCCATGGTTCCACCATCAGGAAGGGAAAGACATTGCCGCGAAGACGCTGGAGGTGCTCAAACAGTACGGCTACACCAGCAAGCAGGACAAAGTCTACCTGCAGTGTTTTGACGCCGCCGAGCTGAAGCGCATCAAAACCGAGCTGGAGCCGAAGATGGGGATGGATCTCAATCTGGTGCAGCTGATTGCCTATACCGACTGGAATGAAACCCAGGAGAAGCAGCCGGACGGCAAGTGGGTGAACTACAGCTACGACTGGATGTTTAAGCCGGGTGCGATGAAGCAGATTGCGCAGTACGCCGACGGCATCGGGCCGGATTACCACATGCTGGTGGCGGAAGGCTCAGCGCCGGGACACGTTAAGCTGACGGCGATGGTGAAAGAGGCGCATGCCAGCAAGATGCAGGTGCATCCGTACACGGTGCGTGCTGACCAGCTGCCGCCGTATGCGACGGATGTGAATCAGCTTTATGAGGTGTTATATAACCAGGCGGGCGTGGACGGACTGTTTACGGATTTCCCGGATAAAGCGGTCAGCTTCCTGAAGGATTAACGCTGAAATTGCCGGGTGGCGGCTGCGCCTTACCCGGCCTACGAACTGCGGTTTTGTAGGTCGGGTAAGCGAAGCGCCACCCGACACCATCACATCTCGATCTCGAGATCGCCTTTTGCCCGGCAGCAGCAGGGCAAAATTTCCCCTTCGTTGATAAAGGCCAGCGGTTCGGTCAGCCAGTCCACCTGGCCGGCGACCAGACGGCAGCGGCAAGAGCCGCAGTAGCCGGAACGACACTGGTACTCTACTTCGACCTGATGCGCCTCAAGCGCCACCAGCAGAGAAGGGTGCTCTTCCCGACACAGTACCTCAGTGCCGGAAAGACGTAACGTGACGCGTGACATCAGAGCTGGAAGTCGCTCAGGTCGTCGGTGTTGACTTCAGAATCAATCTGACCGACCAGATAAGAACTTACTTCCACTTCCTGCGGCGCAACCTGCACGTTATCGGACACCAGCCAGGTGTTGATCCACGGGATAGGGTTAGAGCGCGTCTGGAACGGCAGGTCGAGACCGACCGCCTGCATGCGGATGTTGGTGATGTACTCAACGTACTGGCACAGGATGTCTTTGTTCAGGCCAATCATGGAGCCGTCGCGGAACAGGTAGTCTGCCCACTCTTTCTCCTGCTGAGCCGCCAGCACGAACAGGTCGTAGCACTCCTGCTTGCACTCTTCGGCGATTTCCGCCATCTCCGGATCGTCCGTGCCGCTGCGCAGCAGGTTCAGCATGTGCTGGGTACCGGTCAGGTGCAGGGCTTCATCGCGGGCAATAAGACGGATGATTTTGGCGTTGCCTTCCATCAGCTTGCGCTCGGCAAAGGCGAAGGAGCAGGCGAAGCTGACATAGAAGCGGATCGCTTCCAGCGCGTTAACGCTCATCAGGCACAGGTACAGCTGTTTTTTCAGCGCGCGCAGGTTCACGGTGATGGTTTTACCGTTCACATGGTGAGTGCCTTCGCCCAGCAGGTGCCAGTAGCTGGTCATCTCGATCAGCTCATCATAGTAATGGGCAATGCCTTCCGCGCGCTTCTGGATCTGCTCGTTGGTGACGATATCGTCAAACACCACCGCCGGATCGTTCACGATGTTGCGAATGATGTGGGTGTAAGAGCGGGAGTGGATCGTCTCGGAGAACGCCCAGGTTTCCACCCAGGTTTCCAGCTCAGGAATCGAGATCAGCGGCAGCAGCGCCACGTTCGGGCTACGGCCCTGAATGGAGTCCAGCAGCGTCTGGTACTTCAGGTTGCTGATGAAGATATGTTTTTCGTGATCCGGCAGAGACTGGTAGTCAATACGGTCGCGGGAGACGTCCACTTCTTCCGGACGCCAGAAGAAGGAGAGTTGCTTTTCAATCAGCTTTTCGAAGATGTCATATTTTTGCTGATCGTAGCGTGCCACGTTGACCGGCTGGCCGAAGAACATCGGCTCTTTGAGCTGGTCGTTTTTCGTCTGTGAAAAGGTGGTATATGCCATGAGTGTGTCCTAAAAACGTAGGCCGGGTAAGCGTAGCGCCACCCGGCATTTACATTAGATCTTACATGCGCCGCTTTCGCAGCCATCGTCCTGAATTGACGGAACCAGGTCATCCTGCGCGTCTTCCGCACCGTCACGGGTGTTGTGATAGTACAGCGTTTTCACGCCAAACTTGTAGGCGGTGAGCAGGTCTTTCAGCAATTGCTGCATCGGAACCTTGCCGGACGGGAAGCGCGTCGGGTCATAGTTGGTATTGGCAGAGATCGACTGGTCGATAAACTTCTGCATGATACCCACCAGCTGCAGGTAGCCGTCGTTGTTTGGCATTTCCCACAGCAGCTCGTAGTTGTCACCCAGCGTCTCGTAATCCGGTACCACCTGACGCAGCACGCCGTCTTTAGAGGCCTTGATGCTGACGTGGCCGCGCGGCGGCTCAATACCGTTGGTGGCGTTAGAGATCTGCGAAGAGGTCTCGGACGGCATCAGGGCAGAGAGCGTGGAGTTACGCAGGCCGTGAGTCTTGATGGACTCGCGCAGGCCTTCCCAGTCGAGGTGCAGCGGCTCGCTGACGATCGCATCCAGGTCTTTCTTGTAAGTGTCGATTGGCAGAATGCCTTTCGCGTAGGTGGTTTCGTTGAACCACGGGCACGCGCCTTGCTCTTTCGCCAGCTCGTTGGACGCTTTCATCAGGTAGTACTGAATCGCTTCGAACGTCTGGTGCGTCAGGTTGTTGGCGCTGCCGTCGGAGTAACGCTTGCCGTTTTTCGCCAGCCAGTAGGCGAAGTTGATCACGCCGATACCCAGGGTACGACGCCCCATCGCACCGCGTTTCGCGGCCGGGATTGGGTAATCCTGGTAGTCCAGCAGGGCGTCGAGCGCACGAACCGCCAGCACGGCCAGCTCTTCCAGCTCGTCCAGGCTCTTGATTGCGCCCAGGTTGAACGCGGACAGCGTACACAGCGCAATTTCACCGTTTTCGTCGTTCACGTCTTCCAGCGGTTTGGTCGGCAGGGCGATCTCCAGGCACAGGTTAGACTGGCGCACTGGTGCAACCACCGGATCAAACGGGCTGTGGGTGTTGCAGTGGTCAACGTTCTGGATGTAGATACGGCCGGTAGAGGCACGTTCCTGCATCATCAGGGAGAACAGGTCCACCGCTTTCACGCGCTGCTTGCGGATGCTGTCGTCTTTTTCGTATTTGGTGTACAGACGCTCGAATTCGTCCTGATCGGCGAAGAACGCGTCGTACAGGCCCGGGACGTCGGACGGGCTGAACAGGGTGATCTCTTCGCCCTTCAGCAGACGGGTGTACATCAGCTTGTTGATCTGCACGCCGTAGTCCATGTGACGCACGCGGTTGCCTTCAACACCACGGTTGTTTTTCAGGACCAGCAGGCTTTCCACTTCCAGGTGCCACATAGGGTAGAACAGGGTCGCAGCACCGCCGCGCACGCCGCCCTGAGAGCAGGATTTTACCGCCGTCTGGAAGTGCTTATAGAACGGGATACAGCCGGTGTGGAATGCTTCACCGCCGCGAATCGGGCTGCCCAGCGCACGGATGCGACCGGCGTTGATGCCGATACCGGCACGCTGGGAAACGTATTTCACGATGGCGCTGGAGGTGGCGTTGATGGAATCCAGGCTGTCACCACACTCGATCAGTACGCAGGAGCTGAACTGACGGGTTGGGGTGCGCACGCCAGACATGATTGGCGTCGGCAGTGAAATCTTGAACGTCGATACCGCATCGTAGAAACGCTTCACGTAATCCAGACGGGTGTCACGCGGATAGTTGGAGAACAGGCAGGCGGCCACCAGAATATAGAGGAACTGGGCGCTTTCGTAGATCTCACCGGTTACACGGTTCTGAACCAGGTATTTGCCTTCGAGCTGCTTCACCGCCGCGTAGGAGAAGTTCATGTCGCGCCAGTGATCGATAAACCCGTTCATCTGCTCGAACTCTTCTTCCGTATAGTCTTCCAGCAGATGCGTGTCGTATTTGCCCAGCTCAACCATTTTCACCACGTGATCGTAAAGCTTCGGCGGCTCAAACTGGCCGTAGGCTTTTTTACGCAGGTGGAAAATCGCCAGACGTGCAGCGAGGTACTGATAATCCGGTGCTTCGCGGGAGATGAGGTCCGCCGCCGCTTTAATGATCGTTTCGTGGATATCAGATGTTTTGATGCCGTCGTAGAACTGGATGTGTGAACGCAGTTCAACCTGGGAGATAGATACGTTGTTCAGTCCTTCTGCTGCCCAGTCGAGAACTCGATGGATTTTGTCCAGATTGATACGCTCGGTAGTACCGTCGCGCTTTGTCACCAGCAGACTCTGATTCATGTGGGGTTTACCTGTCCGTGAAATAAAAAAATATCCCCCGCTTATCCACAGAACCGTCTTGTGACTAACTCTGTGGATAAATACTACATATAGGGGGTTTGCGATAAGAAAAACGCTATATGGTGAGTATTCTAGTAAGGATTCTTTTCAGTACAAGGGTTGATTTTGACGTTAAATTGAGGTTGTGAAAGGGTAAAAAAGGCTAAGTCCTCGTACCGTAAGGCCTGGAAGACATGTCAATAATTAAGAAAAAAAATTCAAAATTTGATCGAGTGCTGATTTCTTCAACGGGCGGTCAGAATTGCGCAACATGATGTCGCGCAATCTTTATAAGAATAACGAATGACGTTAGTCGTTTTTGGCGGTTGTATGCAACATATAGTTAACATCAACGCCCGGTGCGAGTTTGAATTTATTGGTCAGCGGATTGTAGTGCAGGCCGGTGATGTGCTGCTCCTTGAGCCACGTCTGGTCGACCCAGCTTAACAGTTCCGCAGGCTTGATGAATTTCTTCACGTCATGCGTGCCTTTCGGCACCATGCGCAGCACATACTCCGCGCCAACGACGGCCATCAGCCAGGCTTTACCGTTGCGGTTGATGGTCGAGAAGAAGACCTGTCCACCCGGTTTCACCAGTTTTGCACAGGCGTGCACCACGGACTGCGGATCGGGAACGTGTTCCAGCATCTCCATGCAGGTCACCACATCGTACTGATGGGCATGTTTTGCCGCGTGTTCTTCCACGGTTTCCTGCACGTAGTCCACCTGTATGCCAGACTCCAGCGCATGAAGACGAGCAACCTGCAGCGGTTCAAAGCCCATATCCAGGCCCGTGACGTTCGCCCCTTCGCGCGCCATGCTTTCCGCCAGGATACCGCCACCGCAGCCGACATCGAGCACTTTTTTACCGAACAGACCGCCGGAACGCTCCGCGATATAGCCCAGACGCAGCGGGTTAATACGGTGCAGCGGTTTGAACTCGCCTTCGAGATCCCACCAGCGGGACGCCACCGCTTCAAATTTGGCAATCTCTTCGTGGTCAACGTTGTGAGCCACCGGGGATTTTTCGGCATTCATGGGCGCTTTTACTCCTTATTTAGCAAGACGAATGAGTATATCAGGCAATCCCTGTGAATAAAGCGTATAGGTTTACCTCAATCACCTCGGCTGTGTTATAATTTGCGACCTTTGAATCCGGGATACAGTAGAGGGATAGCGGTTAGATGAGCGACCTTGCGAGAGAAATTACACCGGTTAACATCGAGGAAGAGCTGAAGAGCTCCTATCTGGACTATGCGATGTCGGTCATTGTTGGCCGTGCGCTGCCGGACGTCCGCGATGGCCTTAAGCCGGTACACCGTCGCGTACTATACGCCATGAACGTATTGGGCAATGACTGGAATAAAGCCTATAAAAAATCTGCCCGCGTCGTCGGTGACGTCATCGGTAAATATCACCCGCATGGTGATACCGCCGTTTATGACACCATCGTTCGTATGGCGCAGCCATTCTCCTTGCGCTACATGCTGGTAGATGGTCAGGGTAACTTTGGTTCAGTCGACGGCGACTCCGCTGCGGCGATGCGTTATACGGAAATCCGTATGTCGAAAATCGCTCATGAGCTGATGGCCGACCTGGAAAAAGAGACCGTTGATTTCGTCGATAACTACGACGGCACCGAGCGCATCCCAGATGTGATGCCCACCAAGATCCCGAACCTGTTAGTGAACGGTTCGTCCGGTATCGCGGTCGGTATGGCAACCAACATTCCGCCGCACAATATCACCGAGGTGATCAACGGCTGTCTGGCTTATATCGACGATGAAGATATCAGCATTGAAGGGCTGATGGCACACATCCCGGGTCCGGACTTCCCGACGGCGGCGATCATCAACGGTCGTCGCGGCATTGAAGAAGCGTACCGTACCGGCCGCGGCAAGATTTACATCCGTGCCCGCGCTGAAGTAGAAGCGGACGCCAAAACTGGCCGTGAAACCATTATTGTTCACGAGATCCCGTATCAGGTGAACAAAGCGCGTCTGATTGAAAAAATCGCCGAGCTGGTAAAAGAAAAACGCGTTGAAGGCATCAGCGCGCTGCGTGACGAGTCTGATAAAGACGGCATGCGCATCGTGATTGAGATCAAACGCGACGCGGTGGGTGAGGTTGTCCTGAATAACCTGTACTCCCAGACGCAGCTTCAGGTCTCCTTCGGTATCAACATGGTTGCGCTGCACCATGGTCAGCCGAAGATCATGAACCTGAAAGAGATCCTGAGCGCGTTCGTCCGTCACCGCCGTGAAGTGGTGACCCGTCGTACCATCTTCGAACTGCGCAAAGCGCGCGACCGTGCGCACATCCTTGAAGCGCTGGCGGTTGCGCTGGCCAACATCGACCCGATCATCGAGCTGATCCGTCGTGCGCCAACCCCGGCGGAAGCGAAAACCGCGCTGGTTTCCCGTCCGTGGGATCTGGGCAACGTCGCCGCGATGCTGGAACGTGCGGGCGATGACGCGGCGCGTCCTGAATGGCTGGAACCTGAGTTCGGCGTGCGTGACGGTCAATACTACCTGACTGAACAGCAGGCCCAGGCGATTCTGGATCTGCGTCTGCAGAAACTGACCGGCCTTGAGCATGAAAAACTGCTCGACGAATACAAAGAGCTGCTGGAACAAATTGCTGAGCTGCTGCATATCCTGGGCAGCGCAGAGCGCCTGATGGAAGTGATCCGCGAAGAGCTGGAGCTGGTCCGCGATCAGTTCGGCGACGAGCGCCGCACCGAAATCACCGCCAACAGCGCGGACATCAACATCGAAGACCTGATCAACCAGGAAGACGTTGTGGTGACCCTGTCTCACCAGGGCTACGTGAAGTATCAGCCGTTAACGGACTACGAAGCACAGCGTCGTGGCGGTAAAGGTAAATCTGCAGCACGTATTAAAGAAGAAGACTTTATTGACCGCCTGCTGGTGGCGAACACCCATGACACGATCCTCTGCTTCTCCAGCCGCGGTCGTCTGTACTGGATGAAAGTCTATCAGCTGCCGGAAGCAAGCCGTGGCGCACGTGGTCGTCCAATCGTTAACCTGCTGCCGCTGGAAGCGAACGAACGTATCACCGCCATTCTGCCGGTACGCGAGTACGAAGAGGGCGTGAACGTCTTTATGGCGACCGCCAGCGGTACCGTGAAGAAAACCGCGCTGACCGAATTCAGCCGTCCGCGTTCTGCCGGTATTATCGCCGTGAACCTGAACGAAGGCGACGAGCTGATTGGCGTGGATCTGACCTCGGGCTCCGATGAAGTCATGCTCTTCTCTGCGGCCGGTAAAGTGGTGCGCTTCAAAGAAGACGCCGTCCGTGCAATGGGCCGTACCGCGACGGGCGTACGTGGTATCAAACTGGCTGGCGAAGACAGCGTTGTTTCTCTGATTATTCCGCGTGGTGAAGGGGCTATCCTGACCGTCACGCAGAATGGTTACGGTAAACGTACGGCGGAAGGGGAATACCCAACCAAGTCTCGCGGCACGCAGGGCGTTATCTCCATCAAGGTGACCGAGCGCAACGGTTCCGTTGTCGGCGCGGTGCAGGTAGACGATGCCGACCAGATCATGATGATCACCGATGCCGGTACGCTGGTGCGTACCCGCGTGTCTGAGATCAGCGTGGTGGGTCGTAACACTCAGGGCGTGATCCTCATCCGTACAGCGGAAGATGAAAACGTGGTGGGTCTGCAGCGCGTTGCCGAGCCGGTGGATGACGAAGAGCTCGACTCCATCGACGGTAGCGTCGCGGAAGGCGATGAGGACATCGCGCCAGAAGCCGACACCGACGATGACGTAGCGGATGACGCTGACGAGTAATGTCTCCTGATGTAAAAAAGGGCCGGATTCCGGCCCTTTTCTTTTGCAGAAGCAGATAAGTCAACGTTGCGACCTGGCGCGTTTACCGCTACCTTAACCACATTCTTTTGACCCCGACGGCGGAGCCTCGCCCCCTTGAAATACCTCGTCTCCTTTCGTACTACGCTGAAAGTCTCTCGCTATCTGTTTAGAGCGCTGGCGCTCCTGCTTTGGCTGCTGGTGGCCTTGTTCTCGGTGTTTTACATCGTTAATGCGCTGCATCAGAAAGAAGCGGAGATCCGCCAGGAGTTTAACTTAAGCTCCGACCAGGCCCAGCGCTACATTCAGCGAACGTCTGACGTCATGAAGGAGCTGAAGTATATTGCCGAGAATCGTCTGACGGCGGAAAACGGTATTCTTGCGCTCCGCGGGCGTAACGACAAAACCGAAGTTCCGGACTTCCAGCCGCTGTTCCCGGATTCCGATTGCTCCACCATGAGCAATACCTGGCGCGGGTCGCTGGAATCGCTAGCCTGGTTTATGCGCTACTGGCGCGACAACTTCTCCGCCGCCTATGACCTGAACCGCGTCTTCCTGATTGGCAGCGAAAATCTCTGCATGGCTGACTTTGGCCTGCGCGACGTGCCCGTTGAGCGTGACAATGCGTTGAAAAGCCTGCATGAACGTATTGTGAAATACCGCAATGCACCACAGGACGAGCGCGGGAATAACATCTTCTGGGTGAGCCAGGGCCCGCGCCCCGGCGTGGGCTATTTCTATGCCCTGACGCCGGTTTATCTCGGTAATCGCCTGCAGGCGCTGATGGGGATTGAGCAGACCATCCGCATGGAAAACTTCTTCACCCCTGGCAGCCTGCCCATGGGGGTGACCATTCTGGATGAAAACGGCCATCAGCTGATCTCGCTTGCCGGGCCCGATAACCGGCTGAACGTCGAACCGCACTGGATGCAGGAGCGGTCGTGGTTTGGCTATACCTCGGGCTTCCGCGAGCTGGTGCTGAAGAAGAGCCTGCCGCCGTCGTCGCTGAGTATCGTCTATTCGCTGCCGGTGGATATGGTACTTGAGCGGATACGCATTCTTATCATGAATGCAATTCTGCTCAACCTGCTGGCGGGGGGCGCGCTGTTTACGCTGGCGCGCATGTATGAGCGGAAAATCTTTATTCCCGCCGAAAGCGACGCCCAGCGCCTGGAGGAACACGAGCAGTTTAACCGCAAGATTGTTGCCTCGGCGCCGGTGGGGATCTGTATCCTGCGTACCCAGGACGGGACCAACATCCTGAGTAACGAACTGGCGCATAACTACCTGAACATGCTGACGCACGAAGACCGGCAGAGGCTGACGCAGATTATCTGCGGTCAGCAGGTTAACTTCGTGGACGTGCTCACCAGTACGCACACCAACCTGCAGATCAGCTTTGTCCATTCCCGCTATCGCAATGAAAACGTGGCGATTTGCGTGCTGGTGGATGTCTCCGCGCGCGTGAAGATGGAAGAGTCGTTGCAGGAGATGGCGCAGGCGGCGGAGCAGGCCAGCCAGTCAAAATCCATGTTCCTTGCGACCGTCAGCCACGAGCTGCGTACGCCGCTGTACGGGATCATCGGTAACCTCGACCTGCTGCAGACTAAAGAGCTGCCGAAAGGCGTCGACCGGCTGGTGACGGCGATGAACAACTCCTCCAGCCTGCTGCTGAAAATCATCAGCGATATTCTCGACTTCTCTAAAATTGAGTCCGAGCAGTTGAAAATCGAGCCGCGCGAGTTTTCACCGCGCGAGGTGATGAACCACATTAGCGCCAACTATCTGCCGCTGGTGGTGCGTAAACAGCTGGGGCTCTACTGCTTTATCGAACCGGACGTGCCGCTGACGCTGCACGGCGATCCGATGCGCCTGCAGCAGGTCATCTCTAACCTGCTCAGCAACGCCATCAAATTTACCGATACCGGCTGTATTGTGTTGCACGTCTGCCGGGCAGGGGATTACCTGAGCATTCGCGTGCGCGACACGGGGGTCGGCATTCCGGCGAAGGAGGTGGTTCGCCTGTTCGATCCGTTCTTCCAGGTCGGTACCGGCGTGCAGCGTAACTTCCAGGGCACCGGACTGGGGCTGGCGATTTGTGAGAAGCTCGTCAGCATGATGGACGGCGATATCTCCGTAGATACCGAGCCCGGCATGGGCAGCCAGTTCACCATCCGCATTCCGCTCTATTCTGCGCAATATCCGGCAAAAGCCACGGTAGATGGCCTGAGCGATAAGCGCTGCTGGCTGGCGGTGCATAACGCCTCGCTGAATGACTATCTGACGGCGCTGCTGACCCACTGCGGCGTGAGGGTGTGCCGCTATGAAGGTCAAACACCGGACGTTGACGATGTGCTGATCGCCGACGAGATGCAGGAGCAGCCGTGGCAGGGGAGAGGGTCGGTGCTCTTCTGCCGTCGCCACATCGGCATTCCCGTCGAGCGAGCGCCTGGGGAATGGGTACACAGTGTTGCGACGCCGCACGAGCTGTTGAGCCTGCTGGCACGCATCTACAAAGTGGAGCTGGAAGAGCGCGACGGCGCGGGCGGATTGCCGTCACCGGAGTCTCTGGCGTCGGTGAATGACGATATGATGATTCTGGTGGTGGATGACCATCCGATTAACCGCCGCCTGCTGGCTGACCAGCTTGGATCGCTGGGCTACCAGTGCAAAACCGCCAATGACGGCGTGGATGCGCTGAACGTGCTGAGTAAGAATCATATTGATATCGTTCTGAGCGACGTCAACATGCCTAACATGGACGGCTACCGTCTGACGCAGCGCATCCGGCAGCTTGGCCTGACGCTGCCGGTGGTGGGCGTAACGGCGAACGCGCTGGCGGAAGAGAAGCAGCGCTGTCTGGAGTCAGGCATGGACAGCTGTCTGTCGAAACCGGTGACGCTGGACGTGCTGAAGCAGACATTGTCGATTTACGCAGAGCGCGTGAGAAAAACGAGAATATAAAAAAGGCCCGGAAGGGCCTTTTTTATTTGCCCGGCGACGCTGCGCTTGCGCGGGCCTGCGGGTTTTGTAGGCCGGGTAAGCGCCAGCGCCACCCGGCATTTACAGTGGAGATCAATCCTTATCCGTTGCGCTCAGCGTCACGGAGGAGAGATAGTTGAGCAGCGCAATATCATTGTCCACACCCAGTTTCATCATCGCTGATTTCTTCTGGCTGCTGATGGTTTTAATACTGCGGTTCAGCTTCTTGGCAATCTCGGTCACCAGGAAACCTTCTGCGAACAGGCGCAGAACTTCACTCTCTTTCGGCGACAGACGTTTGTCACCATAGCCACCCGCGCTGATTTTTTCCAGCAGACGAGAAACGCTTTCAGGCGTGAACTTCTTGCCTTTCTGCAGCGCCGCAAGCGCTTTAGGCAGATCGGTCGGTGCGCCCTGTTTCAGCACAATCCCTTCGATATCCAGATCCAGTACCGCGCTCAGGATCGCCGGGTTGTTGTTCATGGTCAGAACAATGATCGAGATATCCGGGAAGTGACGTTTAATATATTTGATAAGCGTGATCCCATCACCGTATTTGTCTCCGGGCATGGAGAGATCGGTAATGAGCACGTGTGCATCAAGCTTTGGGAGGTTATTGATCAGTGCTGTAGAGTCTTCAAATTCACCGACTACATTCACCCACTCGATCTGTTCAAGTGATTTGCGAATACCGAACAGTACAATCGGATGGTCATCGGCAATAATTACGTTCATATTGTTCATGTATAAGGCTACCTTGCTACAGCAAGCTTTTGACGTAGGCGTCAATGTCGCTGATGTATTTTTCAATGCCAGAGGCATCTTTCTCACGAATTAGATGTTCCAGCGTTTCACATAACTGCTTGCCGGGAACCAGATTAAGCATGGCAAACACCCCTTTAAGCCGGTGTGCTGTCTGTGCCAGCGCTGCAAAATCATTCGCAGCGGACTCAGTATACAACCGCTTAACATCATCTGGTACTGTATCAACAAAGAGTGAATAGTATCCGCTGGCGTGAAGCTCGGCATTTTCATTACCGCCAAGCGGGGATTCCGCTATCTCTTCCTGCGCCAGCTGCTCTTCTATTAGTTGTAGTACAGCTTCCTGCATCGCATTGCTTATATTAAAGTTGACGCGCAGCTGGCCAGGGCCGATTTTCCGCACGCCTGACTCATCATCGCTTAAAAGCAAGCCGGAGGCAGTAAGATTAGACGGATTATCAGTTAAAAACAGATCAAATTCTTGACTTGCAAGTCTTTCATCCGGCGTGATGCAGGCCGCCCCCCAGTTTTCTAACTGACGAACGACAATATTGCGGATCTCGTTCGAGGTCACATCGACCATCACCACGACATCATCCAGCAGACGCTCTTCATCTTCTTCCTGCGGATTGGCCGCCATTTTCACGTGCAGAGAATAGCGGGTGCCGAGGGATTCACGGGCTTTGATATTCAGATGGCCGCCGAGCTTGCGTGCCAGCTGATCGCACAGCCAGAAGGTGAGGGCATTGGCCTTGCCGTAGCGATCGCTTTGCGTGTCGTTCAGGAACGGGAAGTGGAGATTATCAATTTCACTCGTGGTGACGCCTTCCCCGGTGTCGAGGATGCGGAACGTCAGGCGGTCTTCTGCCGACTCCTCCGTACTGACTTCGAGGGTGATCTTGCCGATCTGCGTGGTCGTCACCGCGTACTGAATGATCATCAACAGTATGCGGCGCAGCGCTTCACGATCGCCGTGGCGCTCGTCATTTGCCGGAAGATTGTTATTGATCAGCAGCTGCAACCCTTTACGCTTAATCACGGGCAGGACTTCCGGAACGACTTCATCGATCAGGTCCTGAATAGAGAAGAGGGTTGGTGTTCCTTTCCAGAAATCATTCTCCAGCATGTTCGCCAGCTGGATCTCGTCAACCATTCTGACCAGCGAGTCGGCCTGACAGGCAAGCTGGTGGCTTTCTGACGTATTTAACGCCGCCGCCTGGGTCGCCAGCGTTTTTAACGGCTGCTTGAAGGCATCGCCAATGTTCTGCATAAATGCGGCGCGCCCCTGCTGGTTTTTCTCATACAGTCTTTGCGCCTGCTTGAGCTTTTTATTCACCAGCACCTCGCGATCCTGATCGCGAATGATGAAAATTTGCGTGCGGGAGGCGACCTGGCTGCGGAACTGACGGATCTCGTACAGCTCATTGTTGATGGTGGCCTGGATCACCCCCTGGTGCTGATCCGCCATGGTGGTGATGTTCTGCAGGTTAAGATGCGGCAGCAGATGGTCGGCAATTTTATTGCTCATTACCGTACGATTCGCTTCCTGATCGTGAACTAAGACCCCAAGCGGCAGCACGGAAATAATCTCTTCATTTAGCGCACGTAACACGCGCAGTTCATTGCTGGTGCCTGCCGGGACCGCAGAGGCGTCGCTCTGACGCCCCGGCTGGAAACGGAAGGTGCTGTAGCCAAACAGCGCCAGCGCCAGCAGACCGATATTCAGCAGCAGAGGCAGCAGGATATTTTGCAGGGTATCGAGCAACAGCGTGCCAAACGGCACCTGCCACACCAGACGCATACCGGTCGAGTTCAGGGATGAGGCGATTTCGATTTTTGAGCCGTTAAAGGAGATCGAGACGCTCTCTGCGGCCTCTTTGTCAGAAGCCGCACGCATGTTCTGGGTGCTGTTGTCGGGCTCCAGACGGAAGCTGTCGAGCGGCATGTCCGGCGGGATTAAATCGTTAATCGGTAAATCGAAGGCCACAACCGTCGCCAGATGTCCTGGCTGGTTGAAGGTGGTGCGCAGGGTAAAATAATGACCGTTTTGCCAGGCCAGACGACGCAGGGAAGAGAAGCTCTCACGTTCATCAAGGGCATTCGCCTGCTGCAGCATCTCTGCCCGGCGGGAGTCGACGATGCTGCCCACGGTAGTCTCTTTAAACCCGGAAGAGAGATCTTTTAACGGCAGGGTTGAGATCAGGATCATGCTGTTGTCCTGGCCGTTCAGATAGTACATCGACCACGGCACCGTTTCGGCCCCCCAGAGAGTATCCAGATAGGTCGAAATACGCTGTGTCATCTCGAGCGTTGCGCTGTCGTGAGAGCCAAAAATGAGCGCCTCAGTCTTACGCTGCGGTTTTTCGAGGTAATAGACATCCTGCTTAAGCCGCGTCTCCTGAAGTCCATCTCCGGATGAGGAGGCCGGGGCGGCCGCAATATTGTCGTAAATCTGCCAGGTGGCGTAGCGCCAGGTATCGATGCGCTTATGCACGGCGTGGGTGATATCGACGACCTGATAGCTCTTATCCTTCAGCCAGGCGTTAACCGCGCTTTGTACCATCACCCCCATGGTCACTAACAGCACAACGATCAAAAGAAGAAAGAAACGGGTGATGCTCCCGGGGAGGAGGGAGAATTTGCTCGGGGCGGTGGTTTCAGTCTGACTCATTGATATCTTTAACCCGTCATGGTCATGCTCTGTGGCGATAGGGCAGTATAAAGGGTAATAACTGAATTTCCAGCGCCACCGTCCGGGAACAGGCGACTTTTTCAACGGACAATACCGGCGGCGGGTGGCGCGATAAACATGTACAAACTCGTCCTGCGCGTACAAATAAAAAGTGCGGCTGGCCAGCAAATAGCACGAATTAACAAGAAATTAAGTTTTACATCAATTGTGTGTTAGCGAACGATCGCTGGGGAGAATTTAGTTAATAGTCGTTACAATTTCGGTGCGGTAGCACAAAAAATGAGGCGTTGCGTAAAGAAAGGTAAAAAAAAACCGAATGCGAAGCATCCGGCTCAATTAGGGATAAACAGACATTCAAAACTGAATGACGGTAATAAATAAAGTTAATGATGATAGCGAGAGATATTTTAGAGATTAGCCGCGATCTTGTTTTGTCATTCAGTGCTGTAACGATTTTTATTATAAGTGGTTGATTACAATATGTATGATTTTTCTTTTGATTATAAGTGCTAAATTTATAAGCTATTTGTGCTTTGTAAAAGTTCCTTGATATTTACATTTTGAAACATCTTGATGGACAAATGAAACATCTTCAAAGTTTTCGTATCATATTCGCATTGGATTATTCTGTAATTTTGCGGAGAATGAAATTGCCGACTGGTTAATGAGGGTTAACCAGTAAGCAGTGGCAATTATAAGGCATATAACAGAGGGTTAATAAAATGAAAGTTAAAGTACTGTCCCTCCTGGTACCAGCACTCCTGGTGGCAGGCGCAGCAAATGCGGCCGAAATTTATAACAAAGATGGCAACAAATTAGATCTGTACGGCAAAGTCGATGGTCTGCATTATTTCTCTGACGACAAGGGTAACGACGGCGACAAGACCTACATGCGTCTTGGCTTCAAAGGTGAAACTCAGGTTAACGATCAGCTGACCGGTTATGGCCAGTGGGAATACCAGATTCAGGGTAACAAAGACGAAGGCGACAACCAGTCCTGGACTCGTGTGGCCTTTGCAGGTCTGAAGTTCGCGGAAGCAGGTTCATTCGATTACGGTCGTAACTACGGCGTGATTTACGATGTGACCTCCTGGACCGACGTTCTGCCTGAATTCGGTGGAGACACCTATGGTGCCGACAACTTCCTCCAGTCTCGTGCTAACGGCGTGGCAACCTACCGTAACCAGGACTTCTTTGGTCTGGTTGATGGCCTGAACTTTGCTCTGCAGTATCAGGGCAAAAACGGCAGCGTAAGCGGTGAAAACACCGACGGTCGCAGCCTGCTGAACCAGAACGGCGATGGCTACGGTGCATCCGTGACCTATAACCTGGGCGAAGGTTTCAGCGTGGGTGGTGCGATGTCCTCCTCCAAACGTACCGCCGATCAGAACGCACTGGGCGTATACGGTAAAGGGGATCACGCAGAAGTCTATTCTGGTGGCCTGAAGTACGATGCCAACAACATCTATCTGGCAGCACAGTACTCTCAGACCTACAACGCAACCCGTTTTGGTACCTCTAACGGCAGCAACCCAACTACCGCTTACGGCTTTGCTAACAAAGCGCAGAACTTCGAAGTGGTTGCTCAGTACCAGTTCGACTTCGGCCTGCGTCCATCCGTGGCTTACCTGCAGTCTAAAGGCAAAGACATCGAAAACTTCGGCGATCAGGATCTGCTGAAATATGTTGATGTGGGTGCGACTTACTACTTCAACAAAAACATGTCCACCTACGTGGATTACAAAATCAACCTGGTTGATGAAAATGAATTCACCCGTCAGGCGGGTATCGGTACTGACGATATCGTCGCGCTGGGCCTGGTTTACCAGTTCTAATCGCGCCATCGTGTGACGTAAGGGGGCCTGATGGCTCCCTTTTTTTGTGCCTCTCTGATTCTCACAACTCACCCGTTTTGGTGTACTCTTGCCGCCCTGGCATGAGGATAATAATGAATGGACATGACTTTTTTACGCGCCAGCTTTCTGGCTATGCTTTTTTTCCTGACCGCGTGTAACGATCCCACACCCGTGGCGAAAACCGACGCACCTGCCGCGACGGTGCTCGAAGGCAAAACGATGGGCACCTTCTGGCGCGTCAGCGTGATGAACCTCGATAAAACGCGCACGGATGAGCTTCGCGGCAAAATCCAGGCACAGCTGGACGCCGACGATCAGCTGCTGTCGACCTATAAAAATGATTCGGCGCTGATGCGCTTTAACCTCTCAACCAGCACCTCTCTGTGGCCGGTGAGCGAGGCGATGGCCGATATCGTGACCGAGGCAATGCGCGTAGGTTATAAAACCAACGGGGCGATGGATGTCACCGTCGGCCCTCTGGTGAACCTCTGGGGATTTGGCCCGAATAAACAGCCGGTGAAGACGCCCGAACAGGCGGCCATTGATGACGCCCGCGCCCGGACCGGGCTACAGCATCTGACCGTCATCAACCAGTACGGGCAGCAGTACCTGCAGAAAGATATTCCCGATCTGTTTGTCGATCTGTCGACGGTCGGGGAAGGCTACGCGGCGGATCATCTTGCTGCACTGATGGCGCAGGAGGGGATTTCCCGTTATCTGGTCTCCGTGGGCGGCGCGTTGGTCAGTCGGGGCATGAACGCCAGCGATAAACCGTGGCGCGTGGCGATTCAAAAACCGACGGATCGGCAAAATGCCGTGCAGGCAATAGTGGATATCAACGGACATGGCATCAGCACTTCCGGAAGCTATCGCAACTATTATGAGCTTGACGGGAAGCGTATTTCGCACGTGATTGATCCGCAGACCGGCCGCCCCATCACGCATAACCTGGTCTCGGTGACGGTCATTGCCCCCACCGCGCTGGAAGCGGATGCCTGGGATACCGGATTAATGGTTCTTGGCCCGGAGAAAGCCAAAGAGGTGGTCCGTCAGGAAGGGCTGGCGGTTTATATGATCACCAAAGAGGGCGACGGGTTTAAAACCTGGAGCTCGCCGCAGTTCAACAGTTTCCTGGTCAGCGACAAAAATTAAAAAGCAAGGTTGCGGGTTTTTTATCGGTGGCGCCCAGGCACGCTCTATGTATGCTTATACGAGGAGCCGATCATGAAAAACCCAACCTTCACTACCGATGAGGATCGCTGGCAGGCCGTGCTGGCCCGCGATCCGCTCGCTGACGATCAGTTTGTCTTCGCCGTGCAGACGACCGGTATTTTCTGCCGTCCGTCATGCCGCGCCCGCCACGCGCTGCGTAAAAATGTCCGCTTTTATCCCGATGCCCGGCACGCCGCTCAGGCGGGCTTTCGTCCGTGCAAGCGCTGCATGCCGGACAAGCGCGACGCGCAGGCGCAAAAGCTGGCAAAAGTGGAACACGCCTGCCGGCTTCTGGAGCAGGATCCTGCGCTAACTCTGGAGAGGCTGGCGGAGCAGGTTGCCATGAGTCCTTTCCATTTCCACCGCCTGTTTAAATCCGTGACCGGCATGACGCCAAAAGCCTGGCAGCAGGCGGCGCGGGGTCAGCGTCTGCGCACCGCGCTTGCGCAGGGAGACAAAATTACCGATGCCGTGCTGGCAGCGGGATTTCCCGACAGCAGCAGCTATTATCGTAAAGCCAACGATGCGTTGGGTATGACGGCGAAGCAGTACCGTAAAGGAGAGGTGGCCGTACGGTATGCTATCGATGACTGTTCGCTAGGACGCTGTCTGGTCGCCGAAAGCGAGCGGGGGATCTGCGCGATTCTGCTGGGTGACACCGATGCGGAAGTCACCGCAGAGCTTGCCACGCAATTTCCAAAAGCGACGCACGCGCCGCTGGACGACACCTTCGTACAGCGGATCCACCAGGTCATTGCCAGTATTGATAACCGCGACGTACCGCTTGCGCTGCCGCTGGATATTCGCGGTACCGCGTTCCAGCAGCGCGTCTGGCAGGCCCTTCGCACTATTCCCTGCGGCGAAACGGCAAGCTACCAGCAGGTGGCGCAGGCGATTGGTCAACCCGGTGCGGTACGCGCCGTCGCCGGAGCCTGTGCGGCCAACACGCTGGCAATTGTGATCCCCTGTCATCGCGTGGTTCGCAACGACGGTGCGCTGTCGGGCTATCGCTGGGGGACGGCGCGAAAAGCGCTATTACTGAAACGTGAGGCGAAACGCCGGGAGGAATAATGCTCGATCTTTTTGCGGATGCTGAACCCTGGCAGGAACCGCTTGCGCCAGGGGCAGCGATCCTGCGTCGCTTTGCTCTCTCCCGTGCGGAGGCATTGCTTGCCGGTATTGAAGAGGTGACGGCGGTTTCACCGTTTCGCCATATGGTGACGCCGGGCGGCTACACCATGTCGGTGGCCATGGCCAACTGCGGCGAACTGGGCTGGGCGACAAACGAACGTGGGTATGTGTATGCTCCGAACGATCCCACGACAGGTCGGCCGTGGCCTCCCATGCCTGCGGTTTTCCAGGCACTTTGTCACGAGGCTGCCGTGGCGGCGGATTATCCTGACTTCCGTCCTGACGCCTGTCTGATCAACCGCTACGCCGTCGGGGCGAAGCTCTCGCTGCATCAGGACAAAGATGAGCCCGATCTGCGCGCGCCTATCGTTTCGGTATCGTTAGGCCTGCCCGCCGTCTTTCAGTTTGGGAGATTACGCCGCAACGATCCGCTCAAACGCATCATGCTGGAACATGGCGATGTGGTGGTGTGGGGCAGGGAATCGCGGCTTTACTATCACGGCATTCAGCCGCTGAAACCCGGCGTTCACCCCCTCACGGGCGAGTACCGCTTTAATCTGACCTTCCGTCAGGCGGGGTACAGTAAACTAAAATAAGAATTATTCTTGATGTCCGCGCAGGGCAGTTTACACTGCTGGCTGATTTTTATTGTCCGGATTGCCTGCATGCAACTACTTCTCCTCGTCTGGCGTCAGTACCGCTGGCCCTTCGTCGCCGTCATGGCGTTAAGCCTGGCCAGCGCCGCGCTGGGTATTGGCCTGATCGCGTTTATTAACGTGCGGTTGATTGAAATGGTCGACACCTCGCTCTCCGTATTGCCGGAGTTTCTCGGCCTGCTGCTTCTGTTGATGGCGGTTACGCTCGGTTCCCAGCTGGCGCTGACCGCGCTCGGGCACCATTTCGTTTTTCGTTTGCGCAGCGAGTTTATCAAGCGCATCCTGGACACTCAGGTCGAGCGCGTCGAGCAGCTCGGCAGCGCCTCCCTGCTGGCGGGGCTGACCAGCGACGTTCGCGCCATTACTATCGCGTTCGTTCGTCTGCCGGAGCTGGTGCAGGGGATCATTCTGACCTTCGGCTCGGCGGCCTATCTCGCCTGGCTCTCCAGCAAAATGCTGGCGGTGACTGCGCTGTGGATTGCCATCACCATCTGGGGCGGTTTTGTGCTGGTGTCCCGCGTCTATAAACACATGGCGGTCCTGCGCGAAACCGAAGATAAGCTCTATAACGATTACCAGACGGTACTGGAAGGGCGCAAAGAGCTCACCCTGAACCGCGAGCGCGCCGAGTATATCTTTAACCATCTCTATATTCCGGACGCGCGCGAATACCGGCACCATATCATTCGCGCCGATACCTTCCACCTGAGCGCGGTGAACTGGTCAAACATTATGATGCTGGGCGCCATTGGCCTGGTGTTCTGGATGGCGAACAGCCTGGGCTGGGCGGATACCAACGTCGCGGCAACCTACTCACTGACGCTGCTGTTTTTGCGCACGCCGCTGCTCTCGGCGGTCGGCGCATTGCCCACCTTGCTGAGTGCGCAGGTGGCCTTTAATAAACTCAAAAAATTCGATCTCGCGCCGTTTAAGCCCGAATTCCCGCGCCCGCAGGCCTTCCCGAACTGGCAGACGCTCGAGCTGCGTAACGTCACGTTCCGCTATCAGGACAGCGCCTTCTCCGTGGAGCCGCTCAATCTGACGATCCGCCGCGGCGAGCTGCTGTTCCTGATTGGCGGCAACGGCAGCGGTAAATCGACGCTGGCAATGCTGCTCACTGGCCTTTATCAGCCGCAGTCGGGCGAGATTTTACTGGATGGCAGAGCGCTGAGCGCGGAGAAGCCCGAGGATTACCGCAAGCTTTTCTCGGCGGTGTTCACCGACGTCTGGCTGTTTGATCGGCTGCTGGGGCCGGAAGGGCAGCAGGCCAATCCTGCGCTGGTGGAAAAATGGCTGGCGCACCTGCAGATGTCGCACAAGCTGGAACTTCAGGACGGCAAGATCCTTAACCTCAAACTCTCCAAAGGGCAGAAAAAACGCGTGGCGCTGCTGCTTGCGCTGGCGGAAGAGCGTGACATCATTCTGCTCGACGAGTGGGCGGCGGATCAGGACCCGCACTTCCGCCGCGAGTTTTATCAGGTGCTGCTGCCGCTGATGCAGGAGATGGGCAAAACCATTTTCGCCATCAGCCACGACGATCATTACTTTATTCACGCTGACCGCTTGCTGGAGATGCGCGAGGGCAGGCTGAGCGAGCTGACCGGTGAAGCGCGCGATGCGGCCTCGCGTGACGCGGTGGCGCGCACGGCCTGATGCCCGTGTGCCGGGTGGCGGCTTCGCCTTACCCGGCCTGGGATTTTGTAGGCCCGTGCAAGCGTAGCGCCGCCGGGCACAATGATTTGCACGATATGCCGCTTTTTTCTCCATCCCGGCCCGTTGTTTATTCTTATTTACATATCCTCGCGCTATGCTTAATACCAACTTATTTCATGGATTTATGATTGATGTCGGTATTAAAGAAAAACAGCGCCAGACAGCGTGACCAGGAACGTGCGCGACTGATCTGGCTTCTCACGACCGATAAAGCGGTCACGTCTACGCTATTAGGCAAACTGACCCTGGCTGAGCAATATGATGTCGGCACGTTAGCCGACGATATTGCTGAGGTAGGTGCGCTGGTTGCTCACTTACCCCCGCCGGATCTGGCGGACACCCTTGAAGCGCTTCCCTCGGAAGAGCGTCATGCCCTGTGGAGGCTGGTGCAGGATCACGAGCGCGGACAGGTGCTGCTTGAGGCCTCGGAAAACGTCTGGGACGACCTGATCGATGAGATGAGCGATCGGGACATCCTCGACGCACTGCAAACGCTGGATATCGACGAACAGATTTACCTGGTTCAACACCTGCCGCGAAACCTGACCGGCCGCCTGCTGGCGTCACTGCCTGCCGATGAACGCGCGCGCGTGCGTCAGGTGATGCATTACGAGAAAAACAGCGTCGGCGCGATTATGGAGTTCGGCGTTATCACGGTGCGCCCGGACGTGACGCTCGGCACCGTGCAGCGCTATTTGCGCCGCCTGGGCAAAATGCCGGATAACACCGATAAGCTGTTTGTCACCTCCCGGGATAAAACCCTCCTTGGCGAGCTGGAGCTGAAAACCATCCTGCTCAACAGCACCCAGCGGAAGGTGAGCGAGGTGATGGAAAACGAGCCGATGGTCTTCTCCCCAGAGGACGATGCGGAAAAAGCGGCGCGTACCTTCGAACGTGATGACCTCGTGAGTGCCGCCGTCGTGGACTCCGTCGGCAAACTGATGGGGCGTCTGACCATCGACGAGATCGTTGACGTGGTTTATGAAGAAACCGATAACGACCTGCGTGCGCTGGGGGGGATCAGCGCGGAAGATGACGTCCATGCCTCCGTCGGCAAGGCGGTGAAAACGCGCTGGGCGTGGCTGGCCATTAACCTGTGTACCGCGTTTATCGCCTCCCGCGTGATTGACGGCTTTGAACACACCATTTCGCAGCTGGTGGCGCTGGCCTCGCTGATGCCGATTGTGGCCGGGATTGGCGGCAACACCGGAAACCAGACCATTACCATGATCGTCCGCGCGCTGGCGCTGGAGAATATTCAGCCCGGCAACTTCGCCTTTCTGATCTTCAGAGAGATGGGCGTGGCGCTGATCAACGGCCTGGTGTGGGGCGGCATTATGGGCGGCATCACCTGGTGGCTGTATGACGATATGGCGTTAGGCGGCGTGATGATGCTGGCGATGGTGCTGAATCTGCTCGTGGCATCGATGATGGGCGTCATTATCCCGTTGACCATGACCAAACTGGGGCGCGACCCCGCGGTGGGGTCGAGCGTGATGATCACCGCCATCACCGATACCGGCGGTTTCTTTATTTTTCTTGGGCTGGCGACGATTTTTCTGCTTTAAGCCGACGCTTAATGCGGGCGGGAAGCAGCACCATGACGATAATCCCGCCCAGCACGCCAATCGCCAGATTGCCGGTTGATACCGTGGCGGCAACGGTGACCAGCATGACGACCGTTTCTGCAATCGGGGCCGTTTTCAGCGTGGCCGGCTGAAGGCTGTGCCAGCTGAAGGTTTTAACGGCGACGATCGCCATTATGCCCGCCAGCACCGCCATCGGGATGTTGGCCATCACGTCGCTGAGCGCCGTCACCAGGATCAGCAGCACGATGCCCGCAGCGAAGGTTGAAATGCGGCTTCGGCCTTTCCCCATCTCTACGTTAACGATGGTTTGTCCGATCATCGCGCAGCCCGCAATACCACCGTAAAATCCGGCCAGGATATTGCCGACGCCTAATCCAATGCTTTCGCGGCGTTTACTTGACGGCGTCGCGGTCAGCTCATCCACCAGCTTTGCGGTCAGCAGGGATTCCAGCAGGCCGACAAACGCGATGCTCAACGCGCACGGCCAGATTATGCTCAGCGTCTGTAAATTGAGGGGGACCAGAAGTTCACTAAGATCCGGCAAGCCGCCGCTCATGGCACCTTCATCGCCCACGGTCGGCAGGTTTTGCCCGGTTGAAACGGTAAACAAGGTTAACAGCACAATCGCAATCAGCGGGGAAGGGATGCTTTTGAAATAGCGCGGCACCCACAGCACGATCAGTACCGTCAGCACGAACAGGCCCACAATCAGCGGGCTTCGGCTCCAGAAATGCGGAACCTGCGCAAAGAAAATCAATATCCCGAGGGCGTTAACAAATCCGGTCATGACCGACTGGGGAATAAAGCGCATCAGTCTGGCCATGCCGAGGAGGCCAAACAGAATCTGAATTACGCCAGCCATGAGCACGGCGGGAAGAATGTACTGTACGCCGTGCTGATGCACCATGGGCCCAATAACCAGCGCCACGGAACCGGCCGCGGCCGTGACCATCGCCGGACGACCGCCCAGTACAGACAGGGCAAGACACAGCACCACGGAAGCGATCAGGCTGACCTTCGGGTCAACGCCCGCCACCACCGAAAATGAGATGACCTCGGGGATCAGCGCCAGGGCGGTAATCACGCCAGCCAGCGTTTCACGCGTCAGCTGCTTAGGGGAACGCAGCACGCTGGCGACACGGTTTTCGGGAGAGACAGCAGAATGGGGTAGGGACATAACGTTTCGCTGGTTAGGGCAGGCTTCCGTGCGCGCGATCACAAAACGCAACATACTAGCCCGTTAAACCGCGCTTTACCAGACGCTTCGATAATTCCTCACAAACAATCCATCATTAAATTTCACAATTACAATAATTTCGTAACCTTTAAACAATATTTAAAAGTTGTTACCGTGCCCCCGCAGCTTGTTTCACCTGCAATTTCCACGCATCAAGCACTTTTACACTAAGGCATAAATTATGAAAAAAATGACTGCCATGCTCTTTTCTCTGGCCGTGGGGCTTAACACCGTCTCTATGGCGGCGAAAGCTGACGCACCAAAAGAGCAGGAAACGGACGTCCTTTTAATCGGTGGCGGTATCATGAGCGCCACGCTGGGAACCTATCTGCAAGAACTGCAGCCGGACTGGTCAATGACCATGGTCGAGCGCCTTGATGGCGTGGCGCAGGAGAGTTCGAACGGCTGGAACAACGCCGGTACCGGCCATTCGGCACTCATGGAACTGAACTATACGCCGCAGAAAAAGGACGGTTCCATTAGTATCGAGAAGGCGGTAGAGATCAACGAGGCGTTCCAGGTTTCTCGCCAGTTCTGGTCTCACCAGGTCAACAGCGGCGTACTGCACGACCCGCACTCTTTCATCAACACCGTACCGCACATGAGCTTTGTGTGGGGCGAGCAGAACGTCAACTTCCTGCGCGCGCGCTACGCCGCACTGCAGCAGAGCACGCTGTTCCGCGGAATGAAATACTCTGAAGACCACGCGCAGATTAAAGAGTGGGCTCCGCTGGTCATGGAAGGTCGTGACCCGAACCAGAAAGTGGCGGCGACCCGTACCGAAATTGGTACCGACGTCAACTACGGTGAAATTACCCGTCAGCTGGTGACGTCTCTGAAGAAAAAAGAGAACTTCAACCTGCAGCTCAGCACCGAAGTGCGCGGTTTCAAGCGCAACGCGGATAACAGCTGGAGCGTGACCGTTGCCGATCTGAAAAACAACGAAGCCGAGCACGTCATCAAGGCGAAGTTTGTCTTTATCGGTGCGGGCGGTGCCGCGCTGAAACTGCTGCAGGAGTCCGGTATTCCGGAAGCGGATGACTACGCGGGCTTCCCGGTGGGCGGTCAGTTCCTGGTGTCCGATAACCCGGAAGTGGTGAATCGTCATCTGGCAAAAGTGTACGGTCAGGCTTCCGTGGGCGCGCCGCCAATGTCTGTTCCGCACATCGATACCCGTATGCTTGACGGCAAACGCGTGGTGCTGTTTGGCCCGTTCGCGACCTTCTCCACTAAATTCCTGAAAAACGGCTCCCTGTGGGATCTGCTGAGCGCAACCACCACCTCTAACGTCAAGCCGATGATGGACGTGGGGCTGGATAACTTCGATCTGGTGAAATACCTGATTAGCCAGGTGATGCTCTCTGACGACGACCGTTTCGAAGCGCTGAAAGAGTACTATCCTGAGGCGAAGAAAGAAGACTGGCGCCTGTGGCAGGCGGGTCAGCGCGTGCAGATCATCAAGCGCGATCCGAAAGAGGGTGGCGTGCTGCGTCTGGGCACCGAAGTGGTGAGCGATAAGGACGGCACCATCGCCGCGCTGCTGGGTGCGTCACCGGGTGCGTCTACCGCTGCGCCAATCATGCTGCACCTGATGGAAAAAGTGTTTAAAGATAAAGTCGCCAGTCCGGAATGGCAGGCGAAGCTGAAGACCATTATTCCATCCTACGGCACGAAGCTGAACGGTAACGTGAGCGCGACGGAGCAGGAGCTGGAATACACCAGCCGCGTACTGCAGCTGCAGTACATCAAACCGCAGGCTGCGGATGCTGCGCCAAAAGCGGAGCTGAAGCCTCAGCCGGAAAACAAACCGGTTGCGGATATCGCGCTGTAAGGTAAAAAAGCCGGGTGGCGCTGACGCCTACCCGGCCTATGTTCGGTGTTGTTTTGTAGGTCGGGTAAGGCGAAGCCGCCGCCCGACTTAATTTCAACGTACGACAGCCTGCTCAATCTTCTCTTCAGCCTTCCACACGCGATACTTCACTTCCACATTTTCAGGCGTATAGACCACGATCGGCAACTTGCTGTTGTAGCGCAGCAGGCTGTTGTCGCCCAGATAGGCGGTCACAAATTTCTTCTCTTTCTTGCCATCCGGGCAGGCCATCATGGTGGAGACCGGAGAGGTGACTTTATCAAAGACGTAATAGTCGTAACCCCAGCCTTCCAGCGTTTTGCTTTCCAGCTGACCACCCAGACGATGCTGGTTGCAGTCCACTTCCAGCGTCTTGCCAATTAACAGCTCCACTTTGTAGTTCGCTTCATCCTGCTGAACCGGAAGCTGGATCACCTGACGCGTCATCCCTTTATCCGCTTTCGGATACGGGGCGACTTTTTCCAGCGGCTGCTCTTTAGGGGTTTCGCTGGCGAAAGCGCTGGTGCTGACACACGCGGCAGCGATGAGTGCGATGGCAAATTTAGGTGCGTTTTTCATTGTCATTCCTTTATGTCAAAACGATCTTGCACAGGTTAACATAGCGACTGTGAATGATTGGTGTTATTTACTTACATTTTCAATATTAATAGCGTAATAAACCATATATTTGCCACTTAAGTGGAGATTTGTACTGGCGTGGAGTCCGGCAGGCGTTTGTGTTATTTTAGAACCTCTATAATGTTATTCATCTGTAAAAGGGAAGAGAGATGGTTCGTGCAAAACTGAAAACGCCTGAAGGCCGCAAGTTCCTCCTGGCGCTGCTGGTCGTGTTTATGATTGCTGCCGCGTGCGTGGGGCGGGCCACGATTGTTGGCGTCATCGAACAGTACAACATTCCTCTCTCTGCCTGGACAACCAGCATGTATGTCCTGCAATCGGCGATGATCTTTGTCTACAGCCTGGTATTCACCGTTCTGCTGGCTATACCGCTGGGTATTTTTTTCCTGGGCGGACGTGAGAAGCACTAAGCACCGATTTGCGATAACTGAGCCATCCTGCGGGGTGGCTTTTTTTATGCCTGATAATTTTTATTCGCCTTTCCAGGATATTCTGTTGAGAGCACCTTTTTTTACAGAAAGCAGGAGAGGCTTAATGCAATCCCGGTTTGCCACGCTCCGCCAGATCCCAAAAGGTGTCTGGGTGGTCGGTGGAGTAAGTATGTTAATGGATATCTCTTCGGAGATCATTCACAGCCTGCTGCCATTGTTTATGGTCACGACGCTGGGCGCCAGCGTGATTTTCATTGGTTTGATTGAAGGCCTGGCTGAGGCCACTGCGCTGTTTATCAAGGTGTTTTCCGGCGCCATCAGTGACTATCTGGGCAAGCGTAAAGGACTGGCGGTTCTGGGCTACGGTCTTGGCGCGTTGAGTAAACCGTTGTTCGCTATCGCCTCTTCTTCCGGCATGATTCTGGGGGCACGCTTAATCGACCGGGTCGGGAAGGGGATCCGGGGAGCGCCGCGCGATGCGCTGGTTGCTGACGTTACGCCGCCGGAACTTCGCGGCGCGGCCTTTGGGCTGCGTCAGTCGATGGACACCATCGGCGCATTTCTCGGGCCGCTGCTGGCCGTAGGATTGATGCTGGTGTGGAACGATGATTTCCGCACGATTTTCTGGATCGCGGTGATCCCCGGCGTGCTCGCCGTGGCGCTGCTTTTCTTCGGCCTGCATGAGCCGAAAACGCCCGTCGAACATAAACGCACGAACCCCATCAAAAAAGAGAACCTCAGGCGTCTCGGGAAAGGCTGCTGGTGGGTTATTGGTCTGGGGGCCATCTTCACGCTCGCACGCTTCAGTGAAGCCTTTCTTGTCCTGCGCGCACAGCAGTCGGGGGTGCCGCTGGCGCTGATCCCGCTGGTGATGGTGGCCATGAATCTGCTCTATTTCCTCTCTGCCTATCCGTTTGGCAAGTTATCGGACCGGATGAGCCACACCAGGCTACTGCAGTGGGGTCTGGTGATGCTGATTGGAGCAGATATTGTGCTGGCGCTGAGCACCCACTGGGCTGGAATGCTTCTGGGCGTTGCGCTTTGGGGAGTGCATATGGGGATGACGCAGGGGCTGCTGGCGGCAATGATCGCAAAAACGGCGCCTGCGGATCTGCGCGGTACCGCCTACGGCATTTTTAGTCTGGTCAGCGGCGTGGGATTGTTAGTCGCCAGCCTGGGGGCAGGAGCCATCTGGGAAACGTTTGGGGCGGAATATACGTTTTATGCCGGGGCAGTGATTTGTCTGGTAACGCTTGTGTACCTGCGCAAAACGCCGGACGAGGCGAAATAAAAAACCAGCCATGAGAGGCTGGTTTTCAATGTATTTTTGGTCGGCACGAGAGGATTTGAACCTCCGACCCCCGACACCCCATGACGGTGCGCTACCAGGCTGCGCTACGTGCCGACGCATAGAAAGAATACTACTCGATTCCGTTTTGAATGCAAGGAAATCCGTCGCTAACTGGTTTATTATTAATCAGTTAGCGACAAAACGCTTCTCATCCGTCAGGACCTGCAGCAGCAGGCTCAGCTGCGGTTTCTGGTCTTTCAGCCGCTCACCCTGCAGGTTATACGTCTGATAATTCCCGTTGCTGTTCAGCACCAGCGTCAGCTTCGGCGTGGTTACCACCAGCGTATTATTCCCTGCTGCCGTAACCCAGTTATGGCGGCGCGCGGCGCTGAAGAGATCCTGGCCCTGCGAATACTCGTTTGCCGGCGTGCTGACGTGCAGCAGGCGTTGCATCAGGGTGGTCATCACATCTTTATGCTCGGTAAGCATAGTGATGCGCTGCGCCGGGGTGCCCGGCCAGTGGATGACCAGCGGAACCTGCAGGTTAGGCCGTGACCAGCTCATGCTCTTCGTCTCGTCACCTAACGGGACGCCATGGCCTGCCGTCACGATCACCACGGTGTTGTCCAGCTTGCCGGACTCACGTAGCGCGTCAAGCACGCGGGCAATCTGCGCATCAACATCACCCGCCGCGCGGCCGTAGCGGCGCGCGAAATCACTCTTATTGCTGTTAGCAAGCGTTGTGCCGTTAAAGGCAACCCATGAGAACCAGCGGTTATCTTCCTGGGCATAGCGCTGCAGCCAGTTTATCCATTGGCTGGCGGTCTGCGCATCGGACTGATTCTGTGCCGCCGGCAGTGAAAAATCGGACAGCAGCGCCTGGCGGTAGAGCGGGCTGTTAAAGCCATCGGATGAGAACAACCCTAACTGATAGCCCTGCTGATTCAGCCCGGTGATCAGCGCCGCAGGCGTGCGGGTAGAGAGTACGCCGTCCATGTATCCGGCTGAAATGCCATAGAAGAGGCCAAAGATGCCCGCGTCGGTTGTGTTACCGGAGCTCATGTGCTGAGTAAACGTGACGTTTTGACTCGCGAAATTGGCCAGGGCTGGCATCTGCTTCTCATAACGGGAATAGTTCAGGCCGTCGACGGTGATGAGCAGGACGTTTTGCCCGCGGCCCATATCGCGATAGCGCAGGTCGCTCAGAGGATACTGCACGCTGACGGCTTCCGGGTTACCCTGCTCGATAAGACGGCGCTGGTACTCCTGCGCATCAAGCAGGCCATGTTTCTCGAGGAAGCGACGGGCCGTCATCGGGTACGAGAGCGGCAGGTTCGCGCGCTGCATAGTAATAGGACGATAGAAGTTCGCATCCGCCCAGATATACATGATGTGCGAACTGATAAAGGAGACGAAGAAGAGCGCGGCGACGGGCTTCGCGTAGTGGCGTCGGCGGGTCAGGCTACGCAGTTTTTGCCAGCTCCAGGTGGCAAACAGCATCTCAATCAACAGGATCACCGGGACGCTGATAAACATCAGCTGCCAGTCGCGGGCCGTTTCGTTCTGGTCGGGGTTAATCACCAGCTCCCAGACGATGGGGTTGAGATGCAGGTGGAAGCGGGTGAACACTTCACTGTCGATAAGCAGCAGCGTCATCCCCACCGTCGCAAGGATGGCGGACAAGAATCGCATCAGACGCTGCGACATGACGATAAACGTCAGGGGGAACAGGATCAGCAGATAGGTGGCGAAAACCAAAAAGCTAAAGTGACCGACAACGCTTATCCAGGAGTAGATACGCCCGGTGAGCGTTGTTGGCCAGTCTGCGACAAACAGATAACGACAGCCAATGACCGTCGCCAGCAGAATGTTGAACAGGGCAAACCAGTGCCCCCAGCTGACCATCTGGGAGACTTTTTCACGGTAGCGCTGACGATTCGTCACCATAAACTGTTGTTCGTATCCCTTAATGGGCCGGGTCGTTGCTGACGGACGTCTGTAAAGCCTGGGCGAAAGATTTTGCGATCGCCTGACGCTGAGCCGGAGCAACGCTGGTGTTAATCAGGTTGGTGACCATATTTCCCAAAACCATCAGGGAGAGATCGGTCGGCGTTTTATGTTTTTCCAGTACGTTGACCAGCTCACTGAGCAGTTGTTCAACGTGTTCATCACTGTAGCGGGAATGTTGTGGCATAAATCAAAATCAGTTTGTTGATGAAAGGGCAACATATTACCGTAGCAACAGCTTTTTTTCCCCTTTTTTATCTGTTGTTGCACACATGTCCTGGTGGTGGTTGAATACCGCCCGGTCTAAAAGGAGAGTTTATCATGAGTCTGGAAATCAACCAGATTGCCCTGCACCAGCTTATCAAGCGCGATGAGCAAACCCTTGAAGTGGTGCTGCGCGATTCGTTACTGGAACCCACGGCGACCGTTGTGGAGATGATGGCAGAGCTGCATCGCGTCTACAGCGCCAAAAATAAAGCCTATGGGCTGTTCAGCGAAGAGAGTGAACTGGCCGATAGCCTGCGCCTGCAGCGCCAGGGTGAAGAGGATTTCCTGGCGTTTAGCCGTGCGGCAACCGGGCGCCTGCGCGACGAGCTGGCGAAATATCCGTTCGCTGACGGCGGGATCGTGCTGTTCTGCCACTACCGCTATCTGGCGGTCGAGTACCTGCTGGTTACCGTGCTGAATAACTTAAGCAGCATGCGCGTGAACGAGCAACTGGATATCAGCTCGACGCACTATCTGGACATTAACCATGCGGATATCGTGGCGCGTATAGATTTGACCGAGTGGGAAACCAACCCGGAGTCGACCCGCTACCTGACTTTCCTGAAGGGACGCGTGGGCCGAAAAGTGGCGGATTTCTTTATGGATTTCCTCGGTGCCAGTGAAGGGCTTAACGCCAAAGCGCAGAACAAAGGGCTGCTCCAGGCGGTTGACGATTTCACAGCCGAAGCGCAGCTCGATAAATCTGAGCGCCAGACGGTGCGTCAGCAGGTTTACAGCTACTGCAACGAACAGCTGCAGGCTGGGGAAGAGATTGAGCTGGAGTCGCTGTCAAAAGAGCTGGCGGGCGTCAGCGAAGTCAGCTTCCAGGAATTTACCGCAGAGAAGGGCTATGAGCTTGAAGAGAGCTTCCCGGCGGATCGCAGCACGCTGCGTCAGTTAACCAAGTTTGCCGGCAGCGGCGGCGGGTTAACCATCAACTTTGATGCGATGCTGCTGGGGGAACGTATCTTCTGGGATCCGGCCACCGATACGCTGACCATTAAGGGGACGCCGCCGAATCTGCGCGATCAGCTTCAGCGCCGCACCTCGGGCGGTAAATAGCAGGCACAAAAAACCCCGCAGAAGCGGGGTTTTTTTCGACAGGTTTGCGATTACGCGCGAACGAAGTCGATGTGAGTCAGTTTTGGCTTGAACGCGTGACGCTGAACAGCCTGAACTTTCACTTTTTCTTCTTTACCGCCAACAACGATGGTCAGAACTTCGCTGTAGAATTCAGCTTTGGTCTGCAGGTTCCACAGTTTGTCGTGATCCAGTTCGATTGCAACTGGAGCAGCTTCGCCACCGTAAACGATAGCCGGGAACTTGTTAGCGGTACGCAGGCGGCGGCTCGCACCCTTACCCTGCACGTTACGTACTTCTGCTTCGATAGTGAACATTGATTTCTCTCTGTATTTAAAACCCTACTACAGGCGACCCAGCAGCAGGTGAGTGTTCTGCCTCACGGATGTGAAGCGGGCGGCATTTTATACTCAAATGCCCCTCACATCAATGAAAAGTCCCGCTAACCGCGCAATTCGTTGGCGCGACGGAAGCGACCTTCGTAGTCAAAGAGCTTCTCGCGCACCTGCCAGTACTGGCCTTTCTTACGGGCGACGACAAAATCCGGATGGCGCAACAACACCTGCTGGCGCACGATATCGGCCACGGTGATCCAGCGCAGGGGCACGCCCGGGGTGCGGGTGTGCGGGCGAATAAACAGCTGTTCGAAGGCCGTTCGCTGGGCAGGCGTCTGGACCCGGAAGCGCTCGCTGACGTCCGCCCCGTCCTCGTCGTAATAGGTGATTTTCAGCCATTCGCCTTTTTCATCCGCGCCGGGCTGCAGCGCCATGCCGGAACAGCGCAGCACCAGCGCATCTTTCAGCTTTAGCGCCGCTTTCAGCATGTCGTCCGGGTCAACCAGCACCGTGTCGCACTCCCGACAGCGGCGAGCGGCTATGTCATTTTCGGCGTTGCACTGCGGGCAGTTTTTGAAGCGGAAACGAAAATCGCACTGCTCGCGATGCCCTTCATCATCTTCAAACCAGCCCTGACAGCGGCGGCCAAAATGTTCGATCAGCGTGCCGTCGGCGGTGGTTTTGCCCCAGAAGGTGTTGGCAAACCCGCAGGCAGGGCAAAAGACCTGCACGGGCACGTTGTCGCTTTTTCCTTTTGGCGCGCCGACCTCAGGCGTATAGAGATCGTGCGGGTTACCGGCATAATCCAGAATCAGGCAGTCGGTTTTCCCCGGCGCCAGACGCAGGCCGCGGCCAACAATTTGCTGATACAGACTGACCGATTCGGTCGGGCGCAAGATAGCGATCAGGTCGACGTGCGGGGCGTCAAAGCCGGTGGTCAACACCGACACGTTAACCAGATAGCGGAACTGCTGGGCTTTAAAGGCCTCAATCAGGCGGTCGCGCTCGGGGCCGGGCGTCTCGCCGGTGATGAGCGCCGCGTCGCCGGAGGGCAGTAACCCGGTGATTTCTCGCGCGTGCTCAACGGTGGCGGCAAAGATCATCACCCCTTTGCGCGTCGCGGCGAACTCCTCAATCTGGCTGATGATATGCGGCGTAATGCGCTTTTGCTTTTTCAGCTCCTGGTTAAGATCCGCTTCGCTGAATAACCCGTTGCTCTGCGCCTGCAGGCGGCTGAAATCATACTGCACCACCGGCATATCCAGCCGTTCAGGTGGCGTCAGGTAGCCATGTTTAATCATGTAGCGCAGCGGAAGCTCGTAGATGCAGTCGCTAAACAGGGCCTTGTCATCGCCGCGCACCATGCCGTGATAATGGTAGCGATAGATCCAGCCTTTCCCCAGACGAAACGGGGTCGCCGTCAGGCCCAGCAGGCGCAGGTGAGGGTTCACGTCCTTCAGGTGCGTCAGGATTTGCTGATACTGGCTGTCGTCGTCATCGCTGATGCGGTGACACTCGTCGACAATCAGCAGCGAAAATTCGCTGCGAAACAGATCCAGATTGCGGGCCACCGACTGCACGCTGCCAAACACCACCTTGCCGTGGCTCTCTTTACGCTTTAGACCGGCGGCGAAAATGTCGGCTTCCAGTCCAAGTGCACAATACTTGGCATGGTTTTGCGCGACGAGCTCTTTAACGTGCGCCAGCACCAGCACGCGGCCGCGGGCCAGACGCGCCAGCTCGGCAATGACCAGGCTTTTGCCTGCGCCGGTCGGGAGCACAATCGCCGCCGGCTCGCGATGTTTACGGAACCAGGCGAGGGTGGCGTCAACGGCTTCCTGCTGATAGGGACGAAGTGTAAAAGTCATGGGGTCTCGGTTTTGTTATTCCGCACATATACCCGTCATACTTCAAGTTGCCTGTGCGTTGGCTGCACTCGTTCACCCCGGTCACTTACTTATGTAAGCTCCCGGGGATTCACTCCTTTGCCGCCTTCATGCAACTCGAATTATTTAGGGTATAGATAGTATGCCACGAAACTTTTTCCCTTGAGTGGCGCAACCAGACCATTATACTGAACCGTTCCAGACTGCTTCTATTTTCGGACCTGTTGTCCGACTTCCTGCACCATTAAGGCTAAAAAGATTTCATGCGACTTGATAAGTTTATCGCTCAGCAACTCGGCGTAAGCCGCGCTATTGCCGGGCGCGAAATTCGCGCCAGCCGCGTTACCGTGGATGGCGACATTGTGAGAGACAGCGCGTTCAAACTGCAACCTGACCATCAGGTGGAGTATGACGGCAATCCGCTGACCCAGCAGCACGGTCCTCGCTACTTCATGCTCAATAAGCCGGAAGGCTACGTCTGCTCAACGGACGATCCGGATCACCCGACGGTGCTCTATTTCCTCGACGAACCGGTGGCGCACAAGCTGCATGCCGCAGGCCGCCTCGATATCGACACCACCGGTCTGGTGCTGATGACCGACGACGGTCAGTGGTCGCACCGCATCACCTCTCCACGCCACCACTGCGAGAAAACCTATCTCGTGACGCTGGAGTCACCGGTGTCGGATGACACGGCTGAGCACTTCGCGAAAGGCGTGCAGCTGCATAATGAAAAAGATCTGACTAAGCCGGCGGTGCTTGAAGTCATCACCCCGACGGAGGTCCGTCTGACCATCAGCGAAGGGCGCTACCATCAGGTGAAACGTATGTTTGCCGCGGTGGGGAACCACGTTGTTGGCCTGCATCGCGAACGGATTGGTGCGATTGAACTCGATCCCGACCTTGCGCCAGGCGAATACCGTCCGTTAACGGAAGAAGAGATCGCCAGCGTCGGTCTGCCTTCGCACTAATTTCAGGAGAACCCTGTGACCATCAGGCCACACTCGTCGTTCAAAATCGTCTTCATTCTTGGCCTGCTGGCCATGCTGATGCCGCTGTCTATTGATATGTACCTGCCCGCGCTGCCGGTCATTTCCGCGCAGTTTGGCGTCCCGGCGGGCAGCGCGCAGATGACGCTCAGCACCTATATTCTCGGCTTTGCCCTCGGCCAGTTGTTTTATGGCCCGATGGCGGACAGCCTTGGACGCAAGCCCGTCATTCTGGGCGGGACGCTGGTCTTTGCGGCCGCTGCGGTTGCCTGCGCGCTGGCCCAGACCATCGATCATCTGATCATCATGCGCTTCTTCCACGGTCTGGCAGCGGCAGCGGCAAGCGTGGTGATTAACGCCCTGATGCGCGATATCTACCCGAAGGAAGAGTTCTCCCGCATGATGTCGTTCGTGATGCTGGTGACGACGATTGCGCCGCTGGTGGCGCCAATGGCGGGTGGTGCGGTGCTGGTGTGGTTCAGCTGGCATGTGATTTTCTGGATCCTGGCCCTGGCCGCGCTGCTGGCCTCGGCAATGATCTTCTTCTTTATAGATGAAACGCTTCCCGTCGAGCGCCGCCAGAAGTTTCACATCCGTACCACCATCGGCAACTTTGCCTCGCTGTTTCGCCACAAGCGCGTGCTCAGCTATATGCTGGCAAGCGGGTTCAGCTTTGCCGGAATGTTCTCTTTCCTGAGCGCCGGGCCGTTTGTCTACATCGAGCTTAACCACGTGTCGCCGCAGCACTTCGGCTATTACTTTGCGCTTAACATCGTCTTCCTGTTCATCATGACCATCATCAACAGCCGCTTTGTCCGGCGGGTGGGGGCGCTGAACATGTTTCGCGCGGGGCTGTGGATCCAGTTTGTGATGGCGATCTGGCTGGTGGTGAGCGCGTTTCTGGGCGTGGGCTTCTGGGCGCTGGTGGTCGGCGTAGCGGCCTTTGTCGGCTGCGTGTCGATGGTGTCGTCCAATGCGATGGCGGTGATCCTGGATGAGTTCCCGCACATGGCGGGGACCGCCTCTTCCCTGGCGGGGACGTTCCGCTTCGGCATTGGCGCTATCGTTGGCGCGTTGCTTGCGATGGCCACCTTTACGACGGCATGGCCAATGCTGTGGGCGATGGCGTTTTGCGCAACCAGCTCGATACTCTTCTATCTTTACGCCAGTCGACCGCGAAAAGCGGCCCACTAAAACACAGAGAAGGCCCGGCAGGGCCTTTTTTGTTGATACATATCAACCAAACCCCGTTCGTTTATGCTGTGTTTGTTTATTTTATGTAAAATCTATTTGTGTAAAAAGTCACATCATTGTATTCAAAAAGGTTGAGTTAGATCGCAGAAACGGGTACATATAGCGCCGACGCGAGCCTGAATACCGATAAAAAAGTGCTGAATAGTGCAGGCTGGCGATGATGTGTTACTATAAATGTAAATAAATTGTGAAGTAAATTTTGCTTCCGGGGAACGAACGTGAATACATTACAACTTTCTATTGTCCATCGCTTGCCCCAGAGCTATCGCTGGTCGGCGGGTTTTGCTGGTTCGAAAGTTGAACCGATTCCGCAAAACGTCGCGGGCTGTGAAAACTGCCTGGTGGCGCTCAAGCTGCTGAGCCCGAGCGATGAAAATGCATGGCGGGTGATGGAGCGTCTCAGTCAGGCCCTGACGGATATCGAAGTGGACAGCTCCGTGCTGGAATGCGAAGGGGAGCCGTGCCTGTTTGTGAAAAGCCAGGACGAGTTTGCTGCCACCTGCCGCCTGAAAAATTTTGGCGTTGCTATTGCAGAGCCTTTCTCCGGCCAGTATCCATTCTGAGCGCTAGTCTGACGACAACAGCTGGCGCGTGTAGCGCTGCGTTGGCGCGCTAAATACGCGCTGGCACTCTCCCTGCTCGACCACCTCTCCCTGTCGCAACACAATCACCTGATGGCATAGCGCCCGCACCACCTGCAAATCATGGCTGATAAAGATATAGGCCAGCCGGTGCTTTTCCTGTAGCCCTTTAAGCAACGCCAGGATCTGCGCCTGTACGGTCCTGTCCAGAGACGACGTCGGTTCATCCAGAATAATTAGCTCTGGTTTCAGGATCAGCGCGCGGGCAATGGCGATACGCTGGCGCTGCCCGCCGGAAAATTCCGCAGGATAGCGGTGGCGCGTCTCGGGATCTAAACCCACTTCAACCATTACCCGCATGACCTCCTGCTCACGCTGCTGCGCGCTCAGGCCGGGCTGATGGACGCGCAGGCCCTCTTCGACAATCTGTAACACGCTGAGCCGCGGGTTAAGCGAGGAGTTGGGATCCTGAAAGACCACCTGCATGCGAGGACGTACGGGCAGCATCTGGCGGCAGTTCCAGCGGTGCAGCGGCATGCCGTCAAACAGGATTTCGCCCTGTGAGGCAATTAAGCGCAGCAGCGCCAGACCGGTGGTGCTTTTACCCGAGCCGGATTCGCCCACCAGCCCCAGGGATTCTCCCGGGCGCAGCGAGAAGCGGAGGTTTTTCAGCACCGGGTTGCGATCGACAATGCGCCGCAGAATACCTTTGCGGATCGGGAACGAGACGGACAGATCCTCAACGCGCAGCAGCGGCGTGCTGTCAGCGTCGAGGGGAACCGGGTCCCCGGAGGGTTCGCTGTCGAGCAGGCGCTGCGTATAGGGGTGTTGCGGCGCGCTCAGCAGCGTGGACGCCGCATTCTGTTCAACACAGCGGCCGTTTTGCATCACCGCGATGCTGTCGGCCAGCTTTCTGACAATGCTCAGGTTGTGCGTGATAAACAGCAGGCTCATGTTTAGCTCGTCACGCAGGTCCCGCAGCAGCGTCAGTATTTGCGCCTGTACCGTCACGTCCAGCGCCGTTGTGGGCTCGTCGGCAATCAACAGCTCGGGGCGCGTCAGCAGCGCCATGGCGATCATCACGCGCTGGCGTTCGCCGCCGGAGAGCTGATGCGGAAAATCATTCAGCCGTTTGGCCGCATTGCGTATGCCTGTGCGCTCAAGACAATCCAGAATTTCTCCCCGCGCGGCCTCTTTGCGCATCCCACGGTGCAGGGAGAGCACTTCATAGAGCTGTTTTTCCAGGCTGTGCAGAGGGTTAAGCGACACCATCGGCTCCTGGAAGATCATCGCGATTTTGTTGCCGCGAATGCCGCGCAGGGTCTGTTCGTCGGCGTGCAGCAGCGAACGGCCGTGAAAAAGGATATCCCCTTGCGGGTAGCTCACCGGCGGAGAAGGCAGCAGCCGCAGGATGGAGAGCGCCGAAACGCTCTTGCCTGAACCCGACTCACCCACCAGGGCCAGCGTTTCACCGCGCTGGATCTGCAGCGTCAGGTCGCTGACCACGGTGCGCGTCTCGTCCTGTTTTGAAAAGGCAATCGACAGGTTATCAATACGGAGCAGGGGCTGGGTCATTTTAAACCGCCTTGTTCGGATCAAAGGCATCGCGCACGGCTTCGCCAATAAAAATCAGCAGCGACAGCAGCACGGCCACGGAAAGAAAGGCGGCGATGCCTAACCACGGCGCCTGCAGGTTGTTCTTGCCCTGCAGCAGCAGTTCGCCGAGCGACGGGGAACCCAACGGTAGCCCGAAACCGAGAAAATCCAGTGAGGTGAGGGTGGTGATGGAGCTGCACAGAATAAACGGCAGGAAGGTGAGCGTTGCCACCACGGCGTTGGGCAGCATATGGCGGAAGATGATCCCGCGGTCGCTCACGCCAAGCGCCTGCGCGGCGCGAATATAGTCGAAATTACGGGTGCGCAGAAACTCGGCCCTGACCACACCGACCAGCGCCATCCAGCCGAACAGGACGGTGATGCCTAATAGCCACCAGAAGTTGGGCTGTACGACGCTGGAAAGCAGGATGATCAGAAACAGCGTCGGCATGCCTGACCAGACCTCAATCACCCGCTGGCCCCAGAGGTCAATTTTCCCGCCGTAGTAGCCCTGAATGGCGCCCGCCACGACGCCCATCACGCTGGAGAAGATCGTCAGCATCAGCCCAAAGAGAAGCGAAATACGCGTGCCATACAGGATGCGCGCCAGCACGTCGCCGCCGTTAGCATCCGTTCCCAGCCAGTTTTGCGCGGAGGGCGGGGAAGGGAAGGGGGTCGTGGTGGCGAAGTTAATGCTGTTTGCGCCAAAACGCACCGGCGCCCAGAGCGCCCAGCCGTGCTGATCAATCTGCTGGCGAAGCCACGGATCCTGATACTCCGCCGGCGTCGCAAACGGGCCGCCAAAGTCGCTTTCGTTGTAATTGGCGATGACCGGCACGTACCAGCGGTCGTTAAAATGCACCAGCAGCGGTTTATCGTTAGCGATCAGTTCTGAAAACAGGCTTAAGACAAACAGCACGGCAAAAATCCACAGCGACCAGTAGCCGCGGCGGTTGTGGCGAAAGCGGGCCCAGCGGGCCTGGTTGACGGGGCTTAAACGCGGCATCATCGGCCCTCAAAATCGATTCGGGGATCGACCAGCGTATAGCTGATATCGCTGATGATATTCAGCAGCAGGCCAATCAGGGTGAAAATATAGAGCGTGCCGAACATTACCGGATAATCACGCGACACGGTGGCCTCATAGCCCAGCAGGCCCAGACCGTTAAGCGAGAACATCACCTCTATCAGCAGCGAGCCGGTAAAAAACATACTGATGAACGTGGCCGGAAATCCGGCGATCACCAGCAGCATGGCGTTGCGGAACACGTGCTTCCACATGATCTGCTTCTCGCTCACGCCTTTAGCGCGGGCCGTGACGACGTACTGTTTACGAATTTCATCGAGAAAGGCGTTTTTGGTCAACATGGTCAGGGCCGCAAACCCGCCAATGACCGTGGCCAGAACCGGCAGCGTGATATGCCAGAGGTAGTCGGTGATTTTCTGGTACCACGGCAGGGAGCTGAAATCGGCGGAGACGAGCCCCCGCAGCGGGAAGAGATCAAAATAACTGCCCCCGGCAAAAAAGACGATCAGCAGAACGGCGAACAGAAACGCCGGGATGGCATAGCCGATAATGATGAACGTGCTGCTCCAGATATCGAACCGGCTGCCGTTGTACACCGCTTTGCGGATCCCAAGCGGTATAGAGACCAGATAGATGATCAGCGTACCCCACAGCCCGAGCGTGATCGAAACCGGCAGGCTTTGCTTGATCAGCGTCAGCACTGACGCACTGCGAAACAGGCTATCGCCAAAATCAAAGCGGATGTAATCCCAGAGCATCTTGAAATAGCGCTCGTGAATCGGTTTATCAAAGCCGTAGCGGTGGGTGATCTCGGCGATCACCTCCGGATCCAGCCCGCGTCCGCCGCGGTAATGGCTTTCGCTGATATTCCCTACGCCAGTTCGCGCATGGCTGGCGCCCATCCCTTCACCGCCGCCGCCCGGCATGCCGCCGCTGTTGCCAAATTCAATGGCGGCAATGGCCTGATCGACCGGCCCACCGGGAGCGATTTGCACGATAAAAAAGTTAATCGTGATGATGGCCCACAGGGTGGGGATGACCAGCAGCAGACGGCGGAGAAGATAGGCACCCATGATAATTCCTTATCGCCGCTCAGCGGGAAGTCTGGCGGCTTTGTTAACGTCATACCACCAGGTGTCAAAGCCCAGAGAATAGACCGGGCGCACGGCAGGCACGGAGAACTTATCCCAGCGCGCAAGGCGATCTTCGCCCATATACCACATCGGCAGCATGTAGTAGTTCCAGGTTAAGACCCTGTCGAGGGCGCGCCCGAGCGGCACGAGCTTGTCTTTATCCCCCTGCGCCGCCACGATTTTCGCAATCAGCGCATCAATCGCCGGGCTTTTTACCCCCGGCGCATTGTACGAGGAGTCGATGTAGCTGGAGGCCCAGGAGATTTGCAGGTCCGAGCTAGGCCACGGCTGGGCGGGCCACAGGCGCTGCATCATGTCGTAATCACGGCTGCGCATGCGGCTGGTGATCTGCGCGTTATCAACCTGGCGAATGTTCATGGTCACGCCCAGCCGCTCAAGGTTGTGCTTAAACGGCAGCACCCACTGGTCGTTGCCCCCGGACGAGAGCAGCAGTTCAAAGCTGAGTGGCTTGCCCGTTTTGGCATCCACACGTTTTTGATTCTTCAGGTGCCAGCCTGCGTCATCCAGCAGCTTGCTGGCTTTGAGCAGGTTGTCGCGGTCGTAACCGTCACCCTTCGATGCGGGCGGCTGAAACACCGTTGTAAACACCTCTGGCGGTACCTCTGCTTTAAGGGGGGCCAGCAGAACCAGTTCGTCGGCTTTCGGATAATCACGCGCAGCGTATTCGGTATTCTGAAAATAGCTGTTGGCGCGGCTATAAGCCCCGTAAAACAGCGCTTTGTTCATCCACTCAAAATCAAAGGCCAGGGAGATGGCTTCCCGCACCCGGCGGTCATTAAATACCGGACGCTGAATATTAAACGCCAGCCAGCGGGTGTCCTGGGCAGATTCATTTTTGTGTTCGTCTTTGACGATATAGCCTTTGGCGAAATTTTTGCCGATATAGCGGGTCGCCCAGTTTTTAGCGCTGCTCTCGACGCGCAAATCGAATGCCCCGGCTTTGAACGCTTCAAACGCCACGTTATCGTCGAGGTAGTAATCATAGCGAAGGGTGTCGAAGTTCCAGCGTCCGCGGTTGACCGGCAGATTGGCCGCCCAATAGTCTTTGACACGGGAATAGACGACATATTGCCCCATTCGCCAGTCGGTAATGCGGTAGGGGCCGCCAGCCAGCGGAGGCGTTGAAAGCGGGTCGCTCAGCTTATGATTTTTCCAGAACGATTCCGGCATCACCGGCAGCGAGAACAGGCTGAGCATATTCTCTTTGTTTGGTTCGCTCAGCTCAATGCGCACAGTGAGCGGCGCGATGGCTCTGACCGACGCGCCTTTATACACGATGCGGAACTGGGGGACGCCTTCGGTCATGAATTTATGGAAGGTGAACGCAACGTCGCTGGCCTTCACCGGTGTGCCATCGTGAAAACGTGCCCGCGGATTCAGCGAGATTTCCGCCCAGGCGAAGTTATCGGCGTAACGTACGTTCTCGGCAATCAGCGGATAGTAGCTGCCGGGCTCGTCATCGGAGGTGACAAAGAGCGTATCGTAAAGCGATTCCGTTCGCGCGGCCGCCACGCCGCGCAGGGCGTAGCGGTTGAAGTTGTCGAAGGTTCCCGTGGCGGAAAGCGTGACCTTACCGCCTTTTGGCGCGGCTGGGTTGACGTAATCGAAGTGCGTAAAATTGACCGCGTATTTCGGCTCGCCAATCACCGCGAAGGCGATATTCTCTTTGATGGTTTGCGCCTGGCTGGACAGGCTCGTGAATGCCAACATCAGCAACATAAAGCGCATAAGCATCTCGCGGCAGCTCCCTCTCTACAGACCGGCTCGGTTAAGCTGAATAATAAGTGACGTCACGGGCAATGTGAAATTAATCGCCTTCGGGCGAAATATCAGGCCGCCATTCGCGGAACTGCGCCAGCGGCATCGGGCGGCTAATCCAGTATCCCTGCAGGAAGTTAACGCCGTGTTCGCGCAGCCAGGCCGCCTGTTCCGGCGTCTCTACCCCTTCGGCGACGGTCGACATATTCAGTCGTCTTGCCAGCGTCAGAACGGCATCCAGCACCGGCGACGTCACGGTCTCGGTACCGATCGCATTAACAAAACCACGGTCGATTTTGAGGTAGTCCATGGTGAAATGCTCAAGGTAAATCAGCGCGCTGTGGCCGGTACCAAAATCATCAATGGCGATTTCAAACCCTTCGTTATGCAGCCATTCGAAAAGGGTGTTGGCCTCCCGATGGTTGAGCATATCGCGCTCGGTAATTTCCAGCACGATCTGGAAGTAATCCGGCGGCAGCAGGGCTTTGAAGGTGCGCATATCGTCCTTGAAGCTTTCCGCATGCAGATGCCCCGGTGCAATGTTAATACCCACCTTTGCGCCCGGAGGTAACAGCGTTTGTAACACGGGAGCATCGTGAATGATAAGGTCAAAGAGATGCAGCGTCAGCGGGACAATCAGCTTCTGTGCTTCGGCAAAATTGATAAACGCGTCCGGCGGAATTTCCCCCATTGTCGGGTGTTTCCAGCGCATCAGGACTTCGAGCCCGGTCATCCTGAGCGATTTGGCATCGACGACGGGCTGATAAACCACATAAAACTGACCGCGCTTTATAGCGCTTAAAATTTCTTTACCCGGGTTGAGCCGAATGCTGAGGATGTAGTAGTTAAGCGATCCGGCACAAATCCCGCATACCAGCCCGAAGAACAGCGCGTAGAGAATTTCATCGCTGGTCCATGCGTCCGCATACAGGTTGATGGTCAGGGGGAGGTCTTTCAGCGTCGCCGTGCGGACCGGGATGTCATGCAAGTCGCGGGTATGAACCAGCGTGCTGGACCGCGTCGACAAGGCGTTATCGCCGATAATGATAGCGATACCCGCGAACTCGTCCTGGCGCTCAGTATAGAGCAGGTAAGGCGTCAGATTAATATTCACAGAAGTGAACACCCCGCCGTCCTTCACTAATGGGTTGCGGTACCAGATCGCAATCGCAGGTTCATCAGGCAGCATGGGGGTACCCGGAAGCAACGCCATATCGATCTGTTTATTGATGTTCAGCTCAGGTATGAGCGTCTCCATCGGGGCATTCATCGGGCCTGTTGCCGAGGAGCAGAATGCCATCTTGTCCCGGACCAGCAGGAAGGCGCGAACGTTAATGCTGAAGGCCGCGCGTGAGGTGAGTTCCTGGTTGACGTCCTGGCACGTGTTCAGCGTGAGAGGCTGGAGGACATTGACCGCTTTTTTTAGGTCTTCGAAATAGCTCCCCATGTAGGCGCTCACATCATTCACCAGGGTGTCGAATTTGACTTCCCGCTTGTGGTAACTCCACGAAAATTGCAGGGAACCCAGAAGCAGGGCAGTGATGAGACCCGTGATAATACTGAGGATCAGTATTTTACGATTACTGGAAAAGTAGCGGGTGAGCATAGACGTCGTGATTCCTGAAAAGCCGCTTGATGTATTCAGTGTAACGGGCAAAAAAAAACACTGCCGAAGCAGTGCTTTTTTTCATCATATCGCCAGCCAAGGGATAACCAACGATACAATAGTTATATTAACTGCGGGTCAGTACGCGGCGCGCTTCGTTATAACGCTTCTTCCAGTACGGTTCGTTCATGCTGGAAATGGTCACACCGCTACTGGTGGAGGCATGTACGAACTGGTCATTACCAATGTAAATGCCAACATGTCGACCTGTAGAACCGGCACGGAACAGTACTAAATCACCGGTGCGCAGTTTGGTACGTGAAATCGACTTGCCCATCTCCTGCTGTTCATAGGTTGAACGCGGAAGATCTAACCCAAATTGCTCGCGGAACGTACGCTGTACAAAACCGGAACAATCAATACCTGTTTTCGTGCTGCCGCCAAGACGATAACGCACGCCTTTCCAGTCAGCATACTGGTCCATAATGCGGGACTTCACGTCCAGATTACGTACCATATTTTCAAATTCATCCTGAGAGGCTTGCAGTGAAGAGGAATCTTCCATTCCCACAACACGCGTCTCAGGATGCATATTCTTCGCGGTGTTCGATGTACTACATGCAGATAACAGTACCGCGACTGCTATCGCCGGGATCCCCCGCAAGATATATCTCAGAAACGGTTGAGATTTGACCATTTTGTTTATTTTCCCTTGAAGTCCTTAACGACAAATATCGTTATAAAAATGCCAAACGTGACGAGACTAATTATCTGTTCACATCGAGACAATTCTTTCTGGTCACATTTGTGGCATAGCGCACAAAATTATTCACCATCGAAATAATTATCCCTATGGGGCAAAACGAGTTCGAGATTAACCGATTGCCAGGGGTATTGCGAGTAAAAAAAGCCTTTTTTTTATAAGAAAATGTGATACAGAAAGTAAAAATCCGTAATTGCTTAAAATGCGGTCAGATCCGACGCGTGATCGCGCAATTGCTTCATTTTTATCATGAATGTGATGACAGGAATATGACAGAGGGAAAAGATCGTGGCGGGAAGGCTATCGGGGATCATGTCGATCCCTGATAGCTCACGTTAATTTAGGTGAGTTATTTGTTTAATTGTTGTTGCGCTCTACCGGGAAGATAGCGATCGAACAACGCTATTATCCTGTCGCTCAGCGGGGTCATTAAACACCACGGCAGCGCAATCAGCGCAACGGAGAGCGAACCGACAGCAATATCGGTGAACCAGTGAGCGCCAATCATTACGCGCGGGAAGGCAAAAACCACAAAAATAATCAGGGCTATGGCAAACGCTTTTCGGCCGAAATAGCGAAGCATGACTGCGGAAAAAATGAGCAGCATCATGCCGTGATCGCCGGGGAAACTGTCCTTCGACGCATCTTTTGTTGGAATATGCAGCAGCTCACTGACGCGATAAATATCGGTGAAAAAGAGCGTAGGGCTGGAACGCTTAACCGGAATAATCGCGGTAGCCAGCTGATTAATGACGACAGCAAACAGCAGCATTACCAGACCGATAATCAGAATACGCCGACGTCCCGCTTTATCCTCTTTCAGCCAGAAAGAGAGCATCAGGCAGCCCATGGCCAGCAGCGAGAAGCCGTCGAAGGCGCGGTTGTTGGTGATGGCCACCAGCCACAGGAATGCGTCGCTCTTCACCAGCGCCTGGTTGAAGAAGTGAAAGATGCCAGAATCCAGGGGGAACCAGAAACCATGATTCGCCGGGATATACCAGGAGAAGAAAAGCGCCAGACCGGCGACATTAAGCAGTAATATCAGGGGAAATCGAGTTGTCATAACGTTCTGCATAGAGTGAAAACTGGGGCAACGTTAGCCGCCCGAACTTAAACGAATCCTCAACAGGCTGGACTGGAGGGCATTCCAGTCGGCGTTAACCGCACTAATTAACTCTATTCGGCTGTCAGGCGGCGCCACGTTCTGCGTTTCAATGAAGAAATCGTCGCCCTGACGGTTGATCCGCACCAATCCGTCCGGCGTGCGCATGATCCCTTTCACGCGATCGACGGGCGCAAGGCGGGCCCACTCCAGAATCCCGATAGTATCGAAAACGGTCTCAGCATCGAAAATCCATCCGCAGGCCTGGTATCCCTGGCCGCTGTTCAGGTTACGACGCCAGCGCTGGTGCTCCGGCAGGCTCAGGGCTGCCAGACCCTGCTTAACCGGATGGCTGTGCGCATGATCCGCGCTGGCAGGCAGCTCGGTGAGGTTCAGACGAGGCAGGTCAAGCAGGGTGCTATCAATATTCCCCTGGGTGGTCTGCACCCGCGTGCGATTGCCGCCAAAATGTTGCCACCACGCCTCCAGCGCGGCCTGGCTTTCAGGCGTGGCGCGATCTTCCTTGTTGGCGACGATAACGTCTGCCGAGGCGAGCTGATCGCGGAAGTTCTCGTTGGCCACCGCCTTGTCATCCAGAAGCTGACGCGGATCGAGCAGGCACAGTGTGGCGCGCAGATCGATCCACGGCTCGTAAACCGGGGCGGTCAGTAAATCGAGGATCTGCTTCGGGTGGCCCAGCCCGGTCGGCTCAATCAGCAGGCGGTCGGGTTTGCCCTGACGCAGCAGGGTATTGAGCCCCACCTGCATCGGCAGGCCATTGACGCAGCACATGCATCCGCCGGGGATCTCTTTAATCATCGCGCCGCTGGATGACAGTAACGCGCCGTCAATGCCCACCTCGCCAAATTCATTGACCAGCACGGCCCACTTCTCGGCCGGATCTTTATTCGCCAGCAGGTGGAGAATTGAGGTGGTTTTACCGCTGCCGAGAAAACCGGTGATGAGGTTGGTTTTGGTCACGTGCGCTCCAGATGAGAATGATGATGCGATAACACTGTTCTCTATCCTGGCGAAAAACGTGACCTGTGAGAAGGGGAAGGGCGAACGGAGGCTTTATCCGTTCGCGTTAAGCGCAACAATCGTTAAATATTTAACGTTTCGATAACAGCCTGACGTGCGCCGTGACGGGTGATGCGCTGATAGGCCTGGCTAACAGCCTCAACAAAAACACGATTGTGCGCGAGATCGTGACCAAACACTTCGCTCAGCCCCAGCAGCGCGGGGACGCGGTCGATGTCGCTGCTGGCGTTGACGATCGTGCGGATTTTATCGCTGAGGGGATCGCGAACGTCAATCGCGTTGCCGCGCTCGTCGGTGCCGCTGACGTAGCGTATCCAGCCGGCCACGCCCAGGGCCAGCAGCGGCCACGGCGTGTTTCGCTCAAGATGAACGCGGATCCCGTCCAGCATTCTTTGCGGAAGCTTCTGGCTACCGTCCATCGCGATTTGCCAGGTCCGATGCTGGAGGGCCGGGTTGGCAAAGCGTTCGAGCAGGCTATCGGCATACGCGGTGAGGTCGACATCCTTAATCCGTAACGTGGGGGCCTGCTCGTTCAGCATCAGCCGACGGGCGGCTTCGCGGAACGCTGTGTCCTCCATGCATTCATTAATATGCGCGTAGCCGGCAAGATACCCGAGATACGCCAGGAAAGAGTGGCTGCCGTTGAGCATGCGTAATTTCATCTGCTCCCACGGCAGAACATCCTGCACCATCTGGACACCCGCCACTTCCCACTCGGGACGGCCGGCGACAAAATTATCTTCTATTACCCACTGAATGAACGGCTCGCAGCTGATGGCGCACGGATCTTCCACGCCGAGCGCGTCGGTGATTTCCGCCAGCGAGGCCTCCGTCGCGGCGGGAACAATCCTGTCGACCATCGTTCCGGGGAAGCTTACGTGGGTATCGATCCATTCAGATAACCCTGCGGAACGTTTTTGCGCCATGCCCAGCACGGCGTTTTTCACCACGTGCCCGTTGTCCGGGATATTGTCGCAGGAGAGCACGGTAAAGGCAGGCAGGCCGCGCTCGCGGCGGCGATGGAGCGCTTCGACCAGGATCCCAGGGGCGGAATGTGGCTCTGAGGGGTTTTCAAGGTCGTGGACGATCCGGGGGTTATTCAGGTCGAGTTTCCCGGTCGCGGGATCGATGCAATAGCCTTTCTCTGTGATGGTGAGCGAGACAATCGCGACCTGAGGCTCGCAAAATTTCTCAATAATGGCGGGCAGGGAGTCCAGCTTTGCGTTCAGGCATTCATGGACGGCACCGACGATAATCGCCTCATTTCCTTCAGCCCCTTTTTCCAGCACGGTGAACAGATGATCCTGCGCGCGCAGCTGGCTCATCAGCACATCGCCGCTGAAGAGGCTAATCTCACAAATCCCCCAGTCGCCGCCTTTTTCATTCAGCACCCGATTTGTTAACAATGCCTGGTGCGCACGGTGAAACGCGCCAAAGCCAAAGTGGACGATGCGGGAGCGCAGTTGCTGACGATCGTAGCGCGGTTGCTGAACCCGGGCAGGAAGGGCGGTGGAGGCAATTGTCTTCATGAGATACACCTGATTAACCATTAATTAACAATGCCAGTGTAAAGTTATATGACAGCAAATAAAATTGGTGAGCCGTAAATATCCCCGTTATGTGAGTTTGATCAATCAATGTGTGGCGGTGTATTGACCCTTCGCGGTAAACATGTATGGTAGTCGTCATTGTAGTAACGCATATTGGTATAACAACTTGAGAGGGTGAGGCAATGGAACAAACCTGGCGTTGGTACGGGCCGAACGATCCGGTTTCTCTTGATGATGTGCGTCAGGCTGGCGCAACGGGTGTCGTCACGGCGCTGCATCATATTCCTAACGGTCAGGTCTGGCCGGTAGAGGAAATCCAGACGCGTCAGGCGCTGCTGGCGGAGAAGGGATTAACCTGGTCTGTGGTAGAAAGCATTCCGGTTCACGAAGACATCAAAACCCATTCCGGCGAGTATCAGACCTGGATTGCCAACTATCAGCAGAGCATCCGTAACCTCGCGGCCTGCGGTATTGATACCGTTTGCTACAACTTCATGCCCATTCTGGACTGGACGCGTACAGACCTCGAATATCAAATGCCGGACGGCTCAAAAGCGCTGCGTTTCGATCAGATTGCCTTTGCGGCATTCGAACTGCACATTCTGAAACGCCCTGGCGCAGAAGCGGATTACACCGCTGAAGAGCAGCAGCAGGCGCTCCAATGGTTCAATGCCGCCAGCGACGCGGATATCGAAAAGCTGACCCGTAATATTATTGCGGGCCTGCCGGGTGCCGAAGAGGGGTATACGCTGGATCAGTTCCGCGCCCGCCTGGCGGAGTACGGCAATATTGATAAGCAGCAGCTGCGTGAAAACATGGCGTATTTCCTGCGCGCAATTGTGCCGGTTGCGGAAGAGGTGGGGGTTCGCCTGGCGGTACATCCGGACGATCCCCCGCGTCCTATCCTCGGCCTGCCGCGTATCGTGTCTACGATTGAAGATATGCAGTGGCTGAAAGAGACGGTCGACAGCATCCACAACGGCTTTACCATGTGTACCGGCTCCTACGGCGTGCGGGCCGATAACGATCTGGTGCGGATGATTGAAACCTTCGGCGATCGCATTCACTTTACGCATCTGCGCGCGACCTGCCGTGAAGAGAATCCAAAAACCTTCCACGAGGCGGCGCACCTGGGCGGTGATGTGAATATGGTCGCGGTGGTAGACGCTATTCTGGCGGAAGAGGCGCGTCGCAAGCAGGCTGGCGATGTGCGTCCTATCCCGTTCCGTCCGGATCACGGACACCAGATGCTGGACGATCTGCGTAAGAAAACCAACCCGGGCTATTCGGCGATTGGCCGTCTTAAAGGGATGGCGGAAGTGCGCGGCGTTGAGCTGGCGCTGAAGATGACGAAGTATCCGGAGCTGCTGTAACCGGAATTGCCGGGTGGCGGCTTCGCCTTACCCAGCCTACAAAAACACAAAAACCGGCTTCTGGGCCGGTTTTGTCGTAGGTCGGGTAAGCGTAGCGCCACCCGACAAACGCCGCGATCAGTCAGCGCGACCCATATAGCGTTTTTCTTCGATATGGATGCGGATTTTCTCGCCAGCAGAAAGGTATTCCGGCACCTGCACAACCAGGCCGGTGGTCAGGGTAGCCGGTTTGTTGCGGGCACTGGCGGATGCGCCTTTGATGCCTGGTGCCGTTTCAACGATTTCCAGATCGACGGTCTGAGGCAGTTCCAGCGCCAGCAGCACGCCGTCCCAGGTCAGAACCTGCATATCAGGCATACCGCCTTCAGGGATGAACAGCAGCTCTTCTTCAATCTGGTCTTTGGTGAAGATATACGGGGTGTAATCTTCTTTGTCCATGAACACATATTCGTTGCCGTCGATGTAGGAGAAATCAACATAGCGACGGGTCAGGGTCACGGTATCGACGATATCGTCACCTTTAAAGCGCTCTTCCACCTTCAGGCCGGTACGCACATCGGCGAAACGCATTTTGTACAGCGTAGCTGCACCACGGGCGCTTGGTGCCTGAATATCGATATCTTTCACAATCAGCAATTTGCCGTTGTAATTCAGTACCATACCTTTCTTAATTTCGTTCGCTCTTGGCATTGCAGTAATCCTGTTTACGGGAGGTAAAAAATATCGCGCCAAATTACTCGCGCGCGGCCTTTCAGGCAAGAGGAATTCGTGGCTTTTGCTATCAATACACAAAAGGTGTTACTGTGCGCGCGATGCCCGACCGTACGGGCATTCGCCAGCGAAAGAGAGCATTTATGGATTGTCGTCCCGATTGTGGCGCGTGCTGTACTGCACCGTCCATTTCAAGCCCCATTCCAGGAATGCCCGAGGGCAAACCTGCCAATACCCGCTGCGTTCAGCTCTCGGAAACGAACCTGTGCATGATCTTTGGCTCACCGTTGCGCCCGAAGGTCTGCTCCGGGCTTCAGCCCACGGCTGAAATGTGCGGCAGCACGCGAGAGCAGGCGATAACGTACCTTCTTGAGCTGGAAGCGCTAACCGCGCCTTAAACGTCTTTAATCCTCGCCAGGCAGCCAATCGTCAGCGTACACATCACCAGCGCAATCCAGAACACCGTGTGATAGTTCCAGATTTCGGCCACGACACCGGCCATTGAACCGGCAATAATCCAGCCCACGCGGGTGGTATTAGTATAAAGGGTGGTGGCGGAGCCTGCCTGGCCCGGCATCAGATCCTGGAAATAAAGCATGCCTATCCCGGCGAGAATACCAATATAGATAGCGTTCAGGAGCTGTAACGCCAGCAATAGCCCCGGCGTATGTACCGTCAGCATGCCGATATAAAACAGCAGACCGGCGACGGCGGCGATGCGCATTAAAAAACGTTTCCCGAAGCGCCTGGCGTAATAGCCCGCGATCAGCATGGTCGGGATCTCAAGCCCGGCTGCGGTGCCCATCATGATGCCCGCCAGCTTCTCCGGCAGGTGCAGTTCATTAATGATAAACAGCGGCATATTGATGATATACAGGCTATTGGTGCCCCACATCAGCGTGCAGATCGCGAACAGGAGCAGGGCATCGCGGCGGTTACGGCGCGGCGCTTCCAGCACACCCGTTGCCACCTTGGGCTCTTTGCGCATGGACGGCAGGAAGAACCACACCAGCGCGCCGCACGCCACAAACGCGACTGCCGCGCTCAGGTACATCACCGTAAAGCCAAAACCCATCGCCAGCGCGTAGGCCAGCGGCGGGCCAATCACCCACGCCAGCGACACCTGCGCACGCAGGACAGAGCTGAACATCACCGCTTCACGTCCGGTATGGTCGGCGTGTTCGCGGGCAAGCGCAAACAGCTGTGGGTTAGCCGTCGAGCCAAAGCTGCTCAGGAATACCCCGACGAAAAGCAGAATGAAGTAGTTGCGGTTCCAGGCAAACAGAACGCAGGCCATGACCCCCAGCAGGCAGCAGAAAACGATCAGGCTTTTACGATCGCCTTTTCTGTCGGATCGCCCCGCCAGAAACTGACTGACCAGGATGCCGATGATGGCGCTTCCGGTAAAAAAGAAGCCAACCAGCGCCGGACGAACATGAACCTCATTGGTCAGAAATAAGCTCAGCGTCGGCGTCTGTAATGCACCGGCAATGCCCGTGAAAAAGGCAACAATCAGGAAGGCCGCTGAGGTCAAGTCAAAGGGCTTTGGCGAGGCAGCCGCAGGGGTGTTATGCATGTTTTATAATTAGCGAGTAGCAGAGAGGGGCGGAGTGTACGCCGTCAGCTAAAAAATAAACAGTGGGTGCGGTCAATGATGCCACGAAAAATCAAAATGGCATTTCAACTTGCCTCTCACGCTGCTGACCTTAGCTGAAACTGACTTGCTGAACTTCAGCAAAATTCAGCTCAATGAAGAAGAAATGTGCTGTATCTCTAAATTCTGATATCAGAAAGACGAGTTTACTTGCAAGGTACAGCAGAAAGCGCAAGACTTTTTGAAACGTTTCAGCGCTATCTTGTTTTAACAAACGGAGCAGGCTAGCGCATTTTTTCTCATTAAAGCTGAAACGATTCAAGTTCAGCAGGAGTGGAGAACCATGTTCCAGTTATCTGTTCAGGATATCCACCCGGGCGCTCAGGCCGGGGATAAAGAAGAGGCTATTCGCCAGGTTGCCGCTGCGCTTGTGCAGGCGGGTAACGTCGCGGACGGCTATGTCAACGGCATGCTGGCCCGCGAGCAGCAGACTTCAACCTTCCTCGGCAATGGCATTGCCATTCCGCACGGTACCACCGACACCCGCGATCAGGTGCTGAAAACCGGCGTTAAGGTGTATCAGTTCCCGCAGGGCGTGCTCTGGGGCGACGGTCAGGTGGCCTATGTGGCCATCGGTATCGCGGCCAGCAGCGATGAACATTTAGGTCTGCTGCGTCAGCTGACGCATGTTCTGAGCGATGACGCGGTGGCTGAACAGCTTAAATCCGCCACCACCGCGGAAGAGCTGCGCGCCTTGCTGATGGGCGAAAAACAGAGTGAAGCGCTGAAACTGGATAATGAAACGCTGACGCTGGATGTGGTTGCTTCCGATCTGGTGACGCTGCAGGCGCTTAACGCGGGTCGTCTGAAAGAAGCCGGCGCGGCGGATGCCACCTTTGTGACGCGCGTGATTAACGATAAGCCGTTGAATCTGGGTCAGGGTATCTGGCTGAACGACAGTGCTGAAGGCAACCTGCGCAGTGCGATTGCCGTGAGCCGTGCTGCCTCGGCGTTTGAGGTAGAAGGCGAGCGCGCAGCCATGCTGGTGACCGTCGCGATGGCTGATGAACAGCCGGTTTCCGTGCTGAAGCGTCTTGGCGATCTGCTGCTGAACAACAAAGCTGAAAAACTGCTGAACGCTGATGCGTCCACCGTGCTGGCACTGCTGACCAGTGATGATGCGCTGACGGATGACGTGCTAACCGCGGAGTTCGTGGTGCGTAACGAGCACGGCCTGCATGCCCGTCCGGGCACCATGCTGGTGAATACCATTAAACAATTTGAGAGTGAGATTACCGTGGCGAATCTTGACGGCACGGGCAAACCGGCCAACGGCCGTAGTCTGATGAAAGTGGTCGCGCTGGGCGTGAAGAAAGGCCACCGTCTGCGTTTCACCGCGCAGGGTGCCGATGCTGAACAGGCGCTGAAAGCGATTGGCGATGCCATCGCGGCGGGTCTGGGGGAGGGCGCATAATGAGCAGACGTGTTGCGACTATTACGCTGAACCCGGCTTATGACCTGGTGGGGTTTTGCCCGGAAATTGAGCGCGGCGAAGTTAACCTCGTGCGTACCACCGGCCTGCATGCTGCGGGCAAAGGGATTAACGTCGCGAAAGTGCTCAAGGATCTCGGTATCGATGTCACCGTGGGCGGATTCCTCGGCAAAGACAACCAGGATGGTTTCCAGCAGCTGTTCAGCGAGCTGGGCATTGCCAACCGTTTCCAGGTTGTTCAGGGCCGTACCCGTATCAACGTTAAGCTGACGGAGAAAGACGGTGAAGTGACCGATCTGAACTTCTCTGGCTTCGAAGTGACGCCGTCAGACTGGGAGCGCTTTGTCAACGACTCGCTGACCTGGCTGGGCCAGTTCGACATGGTGTGCGTCAGCGGTAGCCTGCCGTCCGGCGTCAGCCCGGAAGCGTTTACCGACTGGATGACGCGCCTGCGCAGCCAGTGCCCATGCATTATTTTTGACAGCAGCCGTGACGCGCTGGTCGCGGGCCTGAAAGCCTCGCCGTGGCTGGTGAAGCCAAATCGCCGCGAGCTGGAGATCTGGGCGGGCCGTAAGCTGCCAGAATTAAAAGATGTGATTGACGCTGCCCATGCGCTGCGCGAGCAGGGTATCGCTCACGTGGTGATCTCTCTTGGTGCAGAAGGCGCGTTGTGGGTTAACGCGTCTGGCGAATGGATCGCCAAACCGCCGTCAATGGAGGTTGTGAGTACCGTTGGCGCAGGGGATTCCATGGTTGGCGGACTGATTTATGGTCTGCTGATGCGGGAATCCAGTGAACATACTTTACGTCTTGCCACTGCCGTTGCTGCCCTGGCCGTCAGCCAGAGCAATGTCGGTATTACCGATCGTACCCAGTTAGCCGCGATGATGGCGCGCGTTGACTTAAAACCTTTTAACTAACAGCAGGAGAGGAATAATGAAAACGCTGCTGATCATTGACTCCGGTCTCGGACAGGCACGCGCCTATATGGCGAAGACCTTGCTGGGAGCGGCGGCGAACAAAGCACATCTCGAGATGACTGATAACCCGGGCGATGCCGAACTGGCCATTGTCCTGGGCGACAACATCCCGGCTGACAGTGCGCTGAACGGCAAAAAAGTGTGGCTGGGCGATATTAATCGCGCGGTGGCACATCCGGAACTGTTCCTGAGCGAAGCAAAAGGTCACGCGTCTGTCTACAGCGCGCCTGTCGCGACGGCACCGGCTGCGGCCACGGGCCCGAAACGCATTGTTGCGGTGACGGCCTGTCCGACGGGGGTGGCTCACACCTTTATGGCGGCTGAAGCCATTGAAACCGAAGCAAAAAAACGCGGCTGGTGGGTAAAAGTTGAAACGCGCGGCTCCGTCGGTGCCGGCAATGCGATCACCCCTGAAGAAGTGGCGGAGGCCGATCTGGTGATTGTGGCGGCGGATATCGAAGTGGACCTCGCGAAATTTGCCGGTAAGCCAATGTACCGTACCTCCACCGGCCTGGCGCTGAAAAAGACCGCGCAGGAGTTTGATAAAGCGCTGGTGGAAGCGAAGCCGTATCAGGCAACCGGCGCCCGCCAGACCGCGACGGAAGGGAAGAAAGAGTCCGCAGGCGCCTATCGTCACCTGCTGACCGGCGTGTCTTACATGCTGCCGATGGTGGTCGCGGGCGGTCTGTGTATCGCGCTCTCGTTCGCGTTTGGTATCACCGCGTTTAAAGAACAAGGTACTCTGGCGGCTGCGCTGATGCAGATCGGCGGGGGTTCAGCCTTCGCCCTGATGGTGCCGGTACTGGCGGGCTTTATTGCCTTCTCCATTGCTGACCGCCCGGGTCTGACCCCGGGTCTTATCGGCGGTATGCTGGCCGTGAGCACCGGTTCTGGCTTCATCGGCGGTATCATCGCGGGCTTCCTCGCCGGTTACGTCGCGAAGCTGATTAGCTCGAAGCTGAAGCTGCCGCAGAGTATGGAAGCGCTGAAGCCGATCCTGATCATCCCGCTGATTTCCAGCCTGGTGGTCGGCCTGGCGATGATTTACCTGATTGGTAAGCCGGTTGCGGGCATCCTGGCGGGTCTGACCCACTGGCTGCAGACCATGGGCACCGCGAACGCGGTTCTGCTGGGTGCAATCCTCGGCGGCATGATGTGTACCGACATGGGGGGGCCGGTGAACAAAGCGGCGTACGCCTTTGGTGTGGGCCTGCTGAGTACCCAGACCTACGCGCCAATGGCGGCCATCATGGCGGCAGGCATGGTGCCTCCGCTGGCGCTCGGCCTGGCGACGATTATTGCCCGTCGTAAGTTCGATAAAGCGCAGCAGGAAGGTGGTAAAGCCGCGCTGGTGCTGGGTTTGTGCTTCATCACCGAAGGCGCGATTCCGTTCGCGGCGCGTGACCCAATGCGTGTGCTGCCGTGCTGTATCGCAGGTGGTGCGGTGACGGGGGCGATCTCCATGGCGATTGGCGCAAAACTGATGGCACCACACGGCGGTCTGTTCGTGCTGCTGATCCCTGGCGCCATCACCCCGGTACTGGGCTACCTGCTGGCGATTGTTGCCGGTACGCTGGTGGCGGGCCTCTCTTACGCGGTGCTGAAACGTCCGGAAGCGGAAGTTGTGGCGAAAGCAGCGTAAGCGGTAAGCCATAAAAAAGCCGGGTGCTGATGCAACCCGGCTTTTTTTATGCCGCCTGTTCAGCGGTTTGCTGTGCCTTCAGCCAGGCAATCTCTTCTGCCCAGATGTCCGGATTGATGGTTTCCAGCACCATCGGAATACCGTCGAAGCGAGCGTCCTGCATGATAAAGCGGAACGCATCGTGGCCAATGTTGCCTTCGCCCAGGCTGTGATGGCGGTCAACGCGGCTGCCAAAGGCGCTTTTCGCATCGTTTAAGTGCATTCCACGCAGGTATTTAAAGCCCACAATGCGCTCGAACTCATCAAACGTGTTTTTCGTTGCCTCGGTGGTGCGCAGGTCATAACCGGCGGCAAACGCGTGACAGGTATCAATGCACACGCCGACGCGGGATTTGTCCTCCACGCCGTCGATAATCGCCGCCAGATGTTCGAACTTAAAGCCGAGGTTGCTGCCCTGACCAGCGGTGTTCTCAATCACCGCCGTCACGCCTTTGGTTTTATCCAGAGTGATGTTGATGGACTCCGCAATGCGCGCCAGGCAGGCATCTTCGTCGATCTGCATCAGATGGCTGCCCGGATGGAAGTTCAGCAGCGTCAGCCCCAGCTGTTCGCAGCGCTGCACTTCATCCAGAAACGCCTCGCGGGATTTTTCCAGCGCTTCTTCAACCGGGTGACCGAGGTTGATCAGGTAGCTGTCGTGGGGGAGGATCTGGCCGGGCCCGTAGCGGTATTTCTCACAGGCGGCTTTGAAATCATCAATCACCTCAGCGGTGAGCGGTGCGGCGCGCCACTGGCGCTGATTTTTGGTGAACAGGGCGAAAGCGGTCGCCTCAATTTCGGCGGCGCGAATGGCGGCATTCGCAAGGCCACCAGCAGCGCTAACGTGCGCTCCAACATATTTCATAAAGGGACTCCTGTTAACCCGAAATGCCTATGATAGCGGGTTAACAGGAGAAGGATGTAGTGGTTTATGCCATCAGGCTATGGACCGCGAGGTTAATTGCGCCACCGCCGACAATCAGCCAGATGAAGAGCACCAGCGCCATCAGCAGCGGTTTCGCACCGGCTTTTTTCAGCGCGCTGACGTGCGTGGTCACCCCCAGCGCCGCCATGGCCATCGCCAGCAGTACGGTATCCAGCGTCACCAGCATATCCACCACCGCTTTCGGCAGCAGGTGGAAGGAGTTAAAGATAGCGACCACGATGAACAGGATCGCAAACCACGGAATGGTGATTTTGCTCTTCTCGCTGCCGCCCGCCGGAGCCAGCTGTTTAACCCGTGCCGCCAGGAAAATCAGGAACGGCGCCAGCATCATCACGCGCAGCATTTTGGCAATCACCGCTGCGTTTTCGGCGTCCGGGTTAATGGCGTGTCCTGCTGCGACCACCTGGGCCACTTCGTGCATGGTCGAGCCGATATAGATGCCGTAGGTTTCCGGGCTAAACCAGTGGGCGACCAGCGGATACATGGCCGGGTAGAGGAAAATCGCCAGCGTACCGAAGATCACCACCGTCGCGACGGCAACCGTTACCTTGCTGGCTTCGGCTTTCACGACCGGCTCCGTTGCCAGCACCGCCGCAGCGCCACAGATACTGCTCCCGGCACCGATCAGCCAGCTGGTTTGCCTGTCCAGGCCAAACACTTTCTGACCGATAAAGCAGGCCAGTAAAAAGGTGCTGGTCAGGGTCAGAACGTCGATGGCGATCCCGCTCGCACCCACATCCGCAATCTGCGAAAAGGTGAGACGAAAGCCATAAAGAATGATCCCAAGACGCAGCAGATGCTGCTTGGCAAAGATTACGCCGCCGTCGCAGGATTTCCAGATATGTGGATAAACGGTGTTACCCACGACCATGCCGAGCAAAATGGCGAGCGTCAGCGCGCTGAAACCCGCGCCGGCGATGGCCGGGATGCTGCCGCCCCACAGCGCGACGGCGGTCACTGCGGCGCTGAGCGCAAGACCCGGCACGAAGTGCCACACTGTACGATGATGTTGTAAGGTGATTTCTGACATAACCTTCTCCTTTGTCTGGCTAAAGGTTACGGCGGTCTGGCTTAAAAATAAAATTGATTATATACTTATAATCAATCTATATAAGTGGTAAGCAACCATGCACATTACTTTGCGTCAGCTGGAAGTGTTTGCCGAGGTGCTGAAAAGCGGCTCGACGACCCAGGCGTCACAAATGCTGGCGCTCTCGCAGTCTGCGGTCAGCGCGGCGTTGACCGATCTTGAAGGACAGCTGGGCGTTCAGCTTTTCGACAGGGTAGGGAAGCGTCTGGTGGTCAACGAACACGGTCGTCTTCTTTATCCACGCGCGCTGGCGCTGCTGGAGCAGGCTATCGAAATCGAACAGCTGTTCCGCGAAGATAACGGCGCGATCCGCGTCTACGCCAGCAGCACCATCGGGAACTACATTCTCCCGGAGGTGATCGCCCGCTACCGCCGGGATTTTCCCACCCTGCCGCTGGAGATGAGCGTGGGCAATAGCCAGGACGTCATCAACGCGGTGATCGACTTCCGCGTGGATATCGGCCTCATCGAGGGGCCCTGCCACAACGTCGATATCATTGCCGAGCCCTGGCTGGAAGACGAGCTGGTGGTGTTTGCGTCCCCGGCCTCATCGTTATTGCAGGGCGAGGTGACGCTGGAGCGGCTGGCGCAGGCGCAGTGGATCCTGCGCGAGCAGGGCTCCGGCACGCGTGAAATTGTCGATTACCTGCTGCTGTCCCATCTGCCGCATTTCCAGCTGGGGATGGAATTGGGGAACTCCGAGGCGATTAAGCACGCGGTGCGCCACGGATTGGGTATCAGCTGTCTTTCCCGGCGCGTTATTGCCGAACAGCTGGAAACCGGATCGCTGGTGGAAATTCCCGTTCCGCTCCCGAAACTGGTGCGCACGCTGTGGTGCATTCATCATCGCCAGAAACACCTTTCCAGCTCCCTGCAGCGTTTTCTGCGCTATTGCGAAATCTGACAGCGTCCCTCACCCCAAAGGGAAGAGGGAAAAATTATGCTTTACTTATAATCCTGGCCGCGTCATGAAGCTCTCTTATAACTGAGTATTTCTGCCGGAAGGAACGCGGATCGTCTGCTACAATCGCGCCTCATTTATTAAATGGACAGCATTTTCATATGGTTTCAGAAATTAAAACCACAGAAGCGCCCACGCTACGTCGTGAACTCAAGGCGCGTCACCTGACGATGATCGCCATTGGCGGCTCCATCGGTACAGGTCTTTTCGTTGCCTCTGGCGCAACGATTTCGGCAGCCGGCCCGGGTGGGGCACTTTTCTCTTATATCCTGATTGGCCTGATGGTGTACTTCCTGATGACCAGTCTCGGCGAACTGGCCGCGTACATGCCGGTATCCGGTTCGTTCTCGACCTATGGTCAAAAATACGTTGAAGAAGGCTTCGGCTTCGCGCTGGGCTGGAACTACTGGTACAACTGGGCGGTCACTATTGCCGTTGACCTCGTTGCCGCACAGCTGGTGATGAACTGGTGGTTCCCGGATACGCCGGGCTGGATCTGGAGCGCCCTGTTCCTGGCCGTCATCTTCCTGCTGAACTACATCTCCGTGCGCGGTTTCGGCGAAGCGGAATACTGGTTCTCTTTGATCAAAGTGGCAACCGTCATCATCTTTATCGTCGTCGGTGTGGCGATGATCGTTGGTATTTTCAAAGGCGCTGAACCTGCGGGCTGGAGTAACTGGACAATAGGCGATGCGCCGTTTGCCGGTGGACTGTCGGCAATGATTGGCGTGGCAATGATTGTCGGCTTCTCCTTCCAGGGAACCGAGCTGATTGGCATTGCTGCCGGTGAGTCAGAGAACCCGGAGAAGAATATTCCGCGCGCGGTTCGTCAGGTCTTCTGGCGTATCCTGCTGTTCTATGTGTTCGCGATCCTGATTATCAGCCTGATCATTCCGTACACCGATCCAAGCCTGCTGCGTAATGACGTCAAAGACATTAGCGTCAGCCCGTTCACGCTGGTCTTCCAGCATGCCGGCCTGCTTTCAGCCGCAGCAGTGATGAACGCCGTTATCCTGACCGCCGTACTTTCTGCCGGTAATTCCGGAATGTACGCGTCCACCCGTATGCTCTACACGCTGGCATGTGACGGTAAAGCGCCGCGTATCTTCGCGAAACTGTCCCGTGGCGGCGTACCGCGCAACGCACTGTACGCCACAACGGTGATTGCCGGTCTGTGCTTCCTGACCTCTATGTTTGGCAACCAGACGGTGTACCTGTGGCTGCTTAACACCTCCGGGATGACGGGCTTTATTGCCTGGCTGGGGATTGCCATTAGCCACTATCGTTTCCGCCGTGGCTACGTCAAACAGGGTTATGACGTTAACCAGCTGCCGTATCGCTCAGGGTTCTTCCCGCTGGGTCCCATTTTCGCCTTCATTCTGTGCCTGATTATTACGCTGGGACAGAACTATGAAGCGTTCCTGGCGGACACCATTGACTGGGGCGCCGTCACGGCAACCTACATTGGTATTCCGCTGTTCCTCGTCATCTGGTTTGGCTACAAGCTGACGAAAGGAACACACTTCGTTCGCTACAGTGAAATGGAATTCCCGGAACGATTTAAACAATAATCGCACTTCCTCTCTCTTAGCCCGCTCGTTTGAGCGGGCTTTTTTATTTCCGCCTCCTGTAACAAAGATATATTTCTTAACAATTTAATTGATAATAATTATCGTTTGCTTTATCGTTATCAAAAATAAGCGTGTCACCGACCCACCGGAGATGTGGGCGGCAAGGAAGACGCTGTGAGCAATGATGATTTGATTGAGTTGTATTTACCTCATGGAGATATGGAATGTTTAGGTTGAATCCCTTCGTCAGGGGAGGACTTTGTGCGTCCGCAATGTCCCTGGCCCTGCCTGTTATCGCAGCGGAATCCGGCGACACAATGGTTGTTACGGCCTCCGCGACCGAGCAAAACCTGAAAGACGCACCGGCAAGCATCAGCGTGATTACCCAGGAAGATTTGCAGCGCAAACCCGTTCAGAACCTGAAAGATGTGTTACGGGATGTGCCGGGCGTGCAGCTCACGAGCGAAGGGGACAACCGTAAAGGGGTAAGTATTCGCGGGCTGGACAGCAGCTACACGCTGATCCTGATCGACGGCAAGCGCGTCAATTCCCGTAACGCGGTGTTCCGCCATAATGATTTCGACCTCAACTGGGTGCCGGTTGACGCCATCGAACGAATCGAAGTGGTGCGCGGGCCGATGTCCTCGCTTTATGGCTCCGATGCGCTGGGCGGCGTAGTGAACATTATCACCAAAAAAATCGGCCAGAAATGGACGGGCACCCTGAGCGCTGATTCCACAATTCAGGAACATCGCGATCGTGGTGATACGTACGACGGCCAGTTCTATACCAGCGGTCCGCTGGTGGACGGCCTGCTGGGGCTGAAAGCCTACGGTAGCCTCGCAAAGCGTGAGAAAGACGGTCAGCAGAAGTCCTCTACCACGGCGAGCGGTGAAACACCGCGCATTGAAGGCTTCACCAGCCGCGATGCGAATGTGGAGTTCGCCTGGACGCCGTCTGAAAATCACGACTTTACGGCGGGCTACGGTTTCGACCGTCAGGATCGTGACTCGGATTCCCTCGACAAAAACCGCCTTGAACGTCAGAACTACTCTCTCAGCCACAACGGCCGCTGGGGCGTCGGCAACAGCGAGCTGAAGGTTTACGGCGAGAAGGTGGATAACAAAAACCCGGGCAACAGCAATCCGATCACCTCCGAGAGCAACGCGGTAGACGGGAAATACGTGCTGCCGCTGGGCGACATCAACCAGCTGATGACCTTCGGAGGCGAATGGCGTCACGATAAGCTGAAGGATCCGGTCAACCTGACGGGCGGCTCCAGCAGCAGTACGTCGACAAGCCAGTATGCCCTGTTCCTGGAGGACGAGTGGCGTATTTTTGAACCTCTGGCGCTGACCACCGGCATCCGTATGGACGACCATGATACCTACGGCGACCACTGGAGCCCGCGCGCCTATCTGGTCTACAACGCGACCGATACCGTCACGGTGAAAGGGGGCTGGGCGACCGCGTTTAAAGCGCCGTCACTGCTGCAGCTGAGCCCGGACTGGGTCACCGGCTCGTGCCGCGGTGCCTGTGAGATTGTCGGTAACCCGGATCTGAAGCCGGAAACCAGCGAGAGCTTCGAATTCGGCCTGTACTACAGCGGGGAAGAGGGCTGGTTAGAGGGCGTGCAGGCCAGCGTGACCACCTTCCAGAATAACGTCGATGACCGCATCAGCATCAGCCGTACGGCCAATGCGAAGCAGGCGCAGAGCTACCCTAACTACGTTGGCCTGAATGCGGACGGTGAACCGATTTTCCGCTACTACAACGTCAACAAGGCGCGCATCCGCGGGGTGGAGACCGAGCTGAAATTCCCGCTGGCGGACGACTGGAAAGTGACGCTGAACTACACCTACAACGACGGTCGTGATATCAGCAACGGCGGCAACAAACCGCTGTCCGATCTGCCGTTCCACACCGCCAACGGGACCGTTGACTGGAAGGCGACGCAGGACTGGTCGTTCTATGTTCAGGGCAACTACACCGGTGAGAAACGCGCGCTGACCAGCAGCGACCCAACGCCGGGTGGCTATGTTATCTGGAATACCGGCGCCGCGTGGCAGGCGACGAAAAGCGTGAAGCTGCGCGCGGGCGTGCAGAACCTGCTGGACAAAGATCTGAGCCGCGACGATTACAGCTACACGGAAGATGGCCGTCGCTACTTTGTCGGCGTGGATTATAAGTTCTGATGTAGCCTTGATGCCCGGTGGCGCTTCTGTATGACCGGATACATAGGTGACAGATCAGACCGGGAACATAGGTAACACTTTTACTCTATCCGCACCACACTCTGGGTTTTTCGGTCGTAGTACGCAAGCGTTATTCCGTT
>NZ_VDAF01000130.1:0-229 GCF_019584525.1 Enterobacter sp. EC_50
TGACGTGGTTTTGTTCGCCTTAACCATCCTGATATTTGCTCTGGAGACCATTTCATCTCCAGCTTTTCCAGAACAAGCTTTCGCAATGGTAAATTTTGATCCAGTAAGCACGGTTGGTGATGCTGCCAACTTACTGATTTAGTGTATGATGGTGTTTTTGAGGTGCTCCAGTGGCTTCTGTTTCTATCAGCTGTCCCTCCTGTTCAGCTACTGACGGGGTGGTGCGTAA
>NZ_VDAF01000131.1:0-229 GCF_019584525.1 Enterobacter sp. EC_50
TCAGAGTGAACCAGTACCTGCTTTTGAGGATTACGCCTCCACACCGCCATAAGTAAGGCGTTCAGGACAATCTCTTTTGTCATGCGGGGTTGCATTGACCAGCCGATAACTTTTCTGTAGATTCAATTGGTCAACGCAACAGTTATGTGAAAACATGGGGTTGCGGAGGTTTTTTGAATGAGACGAACATTTACAGCAGAGGAAAAAGCCTCTGTTTTTGAACTATGGA
>NZ_VDAF01000132.1:0-229 GCF_019584525.1 Enterobacter sp. EC_50
CGACACTAAAAGCGAGTATTAAACACAAAAGAGCGATGTGCGCGATGGATCCGGAGTACCTTTTGAAGGTTCTGGGAAGCCTTTATTTACGGGAATGTTCATGATTTTTCCGTGGGTGCGTACCGGGTTGAGAAGCGGTGTAAGTGAACTGCAGTTGCCATGTTTTACGGCAGTGAGAGCAGAGATAGCGCTGATGTCCGGCGGTGCTTTTGCCGTTACGCACCACCCC
>NZ_VDAF01000133.1:0-225 GCF_019584525.1 Enterobacter sp. EC_50
TCATGACTGGGGTGAAGTCGTAACAAGGTAACCGTAGGGGAACCTGCGGTTGGATCACCTCCTTACCTTAAAGAACCTGCCTTTGCAGTGCTCACACAGATTGTCTGATGAAAAACAGCAGTAAAAATCTCTGCAGGCTTGTAGCTCAGGTGGTTAGAGCGCACCCCTGATAAGGGTGAGGTCGGTGGTTCAAGTCCACTCAGGCCTACCAAACTCCTTTTAAAG
>NZ_VDAF01000134.1:0-223 GCF_019584525.1 Enterobacter sp. EC_50
GCACTGCTCTTTAACAATTTATCAGACAATCTGTGTGGGCACTCAAAGTGACATGGATTCTTAACGTCCTCGGACGAAAAATGAATACCAAGTCTCTGAGTGAACATGCGTAATTCATTACGAAGTTTAATTCACGAGCATCAAACTTAAATTGAAGAGTTTGATCATGGCTCAGATTGAACGCTGGCGGCAGGCCTAACACATGCAAGTCGAGCGGCAGCGG
>NZ_VDAF01000135.1:0-222 GCF_019584525.1 Enterobacter sp. EC_50
GGACACCGCCCTTTCACGGCGGTAACAGGGGTTCGAATCCCCTAGGGGACGCCACTTGCTGGTTCGTGAGTGAAAGTCACCTGCCGTCATATCTCAAAACTGACTTGCGAGTCACGTTTGAGATATTTGCTCTTTAAAAATCTGGATCAAGCTGAAAATTGAAACGACACATCTTAAATGGTGTGTTCGAGTCTCTCAAATTTTCGCAATCAGAAGTGAAAC
>NZ_VDAF01000136.1:0-219 GCF_019584525.1 Enterobacter sp. EC_50
TTCAGGCAATACGCACGCTTTCAGGCATACCTGCTTTCGTCATTTTGTTCAGCGCTCGTACCAGGGCCATAGCCTCTGCAACCTGACCATCGTAGTCACGCAGTGTCAGTGAACCCCCGAACAGCTGTTTTACCCGGTACATCGCCGTTTCCGCTATCGAGCGACGGTTATAATCTGTTGTCCATTTCCACCGCGCATTACTCCCGGTCAGCCGCTGAT
>NZ_VDAF01000137.1:0-213 GCF_019584525.1 Enterobacter sp. EC_50
TGCGCGAGGTTACCGGCTGCGGCCTGAGTTTTTTAAGTGACGTAAAATCGTGTTGAGGCCAACGCCCATAATGCGGGCGGTTGCCCGGCATCCAACGCCATTCATGGCCATATCACTGATTTTCTGGTGCGTACCGGGTTGAGAAGCGGTGTAAGTGAACTGCAGTTGCCATGTTTTACGGCAGTGAGAGCAGAGATAGCGCTGATGTCCGGC
>NZ_VDAF01000138.1:0-209 GCF_019584525.1 Enterobacter sp. EC_50
CGACGACGTTGATAGGTCGGGTGTGTAAGCGCAGCGATGCGTTGAGCTAACCGATACTAATGAACCGTGAGGCTTAACCTTACAACGCCGAAGGTGTTTTGGCGAAGAGACAGATTTTCAGCCTGATACAGATTAAACAGAATTTGCCTGGCGGCTTTAGCGCGGTGGTCCCACCTGACCCCATGCCGAACTCAGAAGTGAAACGCCGT
>NZ_VDAF01000139.1:0-204 GCF_019584525.1 Enterobacter sp. EC_50
AGTACGGCCCGGATTCTTCCACTCATAATGAACAGTCAGATGCTCAGGCCGAGATCCGCCGTCTTCAGAAAGAGTTGAAGCGGGTTACGGACGAACGGGACATATTAAAAAAAGCCGCTGTAGATTCAATCTGTCAATGCAACACCCCTTTCAATTATCTCTTTCGGTGTTTTGAACTTCAGTGTCTTTCTCGGTCTGTTGTTT
>NZ_VDAF01000014.1:0-151893 GCF_019584525.1 Enterobacter sp. EC_50
TACGCACCACCCCGTCAGTAGCTGAACAGGAGGGACAGCTGATAGAAACAGAAGCCACTGGAGCACCTCAAAAACACCATCATACACTAAATCAGTAAGTTGGCAGCATCACCACGCGTTTCGATGAATACAAACCTAAATTCAACTATGCATTTAGCCTTTTCTTTTTTATACCGGGTGATTTCCCGGCGACATCACGGGGTGCGGTCTTTCCGCATAAAAATAATAGTTGGTTATTCGGGATGGGAACAATGCATACATCCGAGTTGCTAAAACATATCTATGACATCAATTTGTCGTATTTACTGCTCGCGCAGCGTTTGATTAGTCAGGACAAGGCGTCCGCGATGTTTCGTCTGGGTATTAACGAAGAGATGGCAACCATGCTGGGCGGTTTAACCCTCCCGCAGATGGTTAAACTGGCTGAAACGAATCAACTGGTTTGCCAGTTCCGTTTCGATGACTCTCAGACTATAACGCGTCTGACGCAGGAGTCCCGTGTAGACGATCTTCAACAGATCCATACCGGTATTCTTCTCTCTACTCGCTTGCTTAACGAAATCAGCCAGCCTGATGACGTAGCCCGTAAGAAAAGGGCCTAGCAATGAGCGAGAAAAGCATTGTTCAGGAAGCGCGTGACATACAGTTGGCCATGGAGCTGATTACGCTGGGTGCTCGTTTACAAATGCTGGAAAGCGAGACGCAGTTGAGCCGTGGTCGTCTCATCAAACTGTACAAAGAGTTACGTGGTAGTCCCCCGCCGAAAGGCATGCTGCCGTTTTCTACCGACTGGTTTATGACGTGGGAGCAGAATATTCACGCTTCCATGTTCTGTAATGCCTGGCAGTATCTTCTCAAAACCGGTTTGTGTAGCGGCGTTGACGCCGTGATCAAAGCCTACAAACTTTACCTTGAACAATGCCCACAGCAGGAAGAAGGTCCTCTGCTGGCGCTGACCCGCGCATGGACGCTGGTGCGTTTTGTTGAGAGCGGAATGCTTGAGCTGTCGCGCTGCAACTGCTGCAACGGCAATTTCATTACCCATGCTCACCAACCTGCAGGCAGCTTCGCCTGTAGTTTATGTCAGCCTCCTTCCCGTGCAGTAAAAAGACGTAAACTTTCCCGGGATGCTGCCGATATTATTCCACAACTGCTGGATGAACAGATCGAACAAGCTGTTTAACCCGAACGTATGGGAAAGATTCCAGCAGCGGTAAGCGATTACCGCTGCTTTTTTTTACCCCGCGAACGGTCAACGCTGCGAGCTGGACGTCCTTGCCATAGTCACTAGCGGAAGGATGATGTCGTGCTTATCTTATTAGGTTACCTGGTAGTTCTCGGTACAGTTTTCGGCGGTTACATGATGACCGGCGGGCACCTTGGAGCACTCTATCAACCGGCTGAACTTATTATCATCGGCGGCGCAGGGGTAGGGGCTTTTATCGTTGGCAACAACGGTAAATCGATCAAGGGCACGCTGAAGGCAATTCCGTTGCTGTTCCGTCGCTCAAAATACACCAAAAGCATGTATATGGATCTGCTGGCACTACTCTATCGCCTGATGGCGAAGTCGCGTCAGCAGGGCATGTTCTCGCTTGAGCGGGATATTGAAAACCCGAAAGAGAGCGAAATTTTTGCCAGCTATCCGCGCATTCTTGCTGATGCCATGATGCTGGATTTCATCGTCGACTATCTGCGACTGATCATCAGCGGCAACATGAATACCTTCGAAATCGAAGCGCTGATGGATGAAGAGATTGAAACCCATGAAAGCGAATCGGAAGTGCCGGCCAACAGCCTGGCGCTGGTCGGCGACTCGCTTCCGGCATTTGGTATCGTTGCTGCGGTCATGGGGGTGGTTCACGCCCTGGCCTCGGCAGACCGTCCGGCAGCTGAGCTCGGCGCGCTGATTGCCCATGCGATGGTGGGTACCTTCCTCGGTATTTTGCTGGCGTACGGCTTTATCTCTCCGCTGGCCAGCGTGCTGCGCCAGAAGAGCGCGGAAACCACCAAAATGATGCAGTGCGTGAAGATCACGCTGCTCTCTAACCTCAACGGTTATGCGCCACCGATCGCGGTTGAGTTTGGCCGTAAAACGCTTTACTCCAGCGAGCGTCCGTCGTTTATCGAGCTTGAAGAACACGTGCGTGCGGTGAAAAACCCAAACCAACAGACGACAACTGAGGACGCATGAAAAACCAGTCCCATCCGATCGTCATCGTAAAAAAACGCAAGCACAAGGGCGGTGGGCATGGCGCCCACGGCTCGTGGAAAATCGCGTACGCCGATTTTATGACCGCAATGATGGCGTTCTTTCTGGTGATGTGGCTGATCTCCATCTCCAGCCCAAAAGAACTGATCCAGATTGCCGAATATTTCCGCACGCCGCTGGCAACGGCGGTGGCCGGCGGGCCGCGTATCTCTAACAGCGAAAGCCCGATCCCGGGCGGCGGCGATGATTACACCCAGCAGAAGGGTGAGGTGAAAAAAGAGCCGAACATCGACGAGCTGAAACGAAAGATGGAACAGGCGCGGCTGAAAAAACTGCGTGGCGATCTCGATCAGCTGATTGAAGCGGATCCGAAGCTGCGCGCGCTGCGACCGCATCTGAAGATTGACCTGGTGCAGGAGGGGCTGCGTATCCAGATTATCGACAGCCAGAACCGCCCGATGTTTAAAACCGGGAGTGCGGAAGTCGAACCGTACATGCGCGATATTCTGCGTGCCATTGCACCGGTGCTGAACGGCATTCCTAACCGAATCAGCCTGTCAGGCCACACGGATGATTTCCCCTACGCCAGTGGGGAGAAGGGATACAGCAACTGGGAACTTTCTGCCGACCGTGCCAACGCCTCGCGCCGCGAGCTGGTGGCAGGTGGGCTTGATGATGGCAAGGTACTGCGCGTAGTCGGCATGGCCGCAACCATGCGCGTTTCCGGCCGCGGGCCGGATGATGCCATCAACCGTCGTATCAGTCTTTTAGTGCTGAACCAGCAGGCGGAGCAGGCCATCCTGCATGAAAACGCCGAAAGTCAGAATGAGTCACTGGACGATTTAAAACAGCCTGGGGCCGTTCCTTCGGCTGCCGTTCCAACATCGCCACCAGCCAATCCGAGGTGATAGCGTGAGCATGGATATTAGCGATTTTTACCAGACATTCTTTGATGAAGCCGACGAATTGTTGGCCGATATGGAGCAACACTTGCTCGATTTGGTGCCCGAAGCACCGGATTCCGAGCAGCTCAATGCCATCTTCCGTGCGGCGCATTCCATTAAAGGCGGAGCCGGAACGTTTGGATTTACCATCCTGCAGGAAACGACCCATTTAATGGAAAACCTGCTTGATGAAGCACGACGCGGTGAGATGCAGCTCAATACCGACATTATCAACCTGTTTTTGGAAACCAAAGATATTATGCAGGAACAGCTCGACGCCTATAAAAGTTCGGCAGAGCCTGACGCCGCCAGCTTTGAATACATCTGCAATGCGCTGCGCCAGCTCGCGCTTGAAGCCAAAGGTGAGGTTGCCGCAGCCGTGGTTCCTGCCGCAAAACTGAGCGTTGTGGATACGGTTGCCGCGCAGGCGTCTGCCCCTGCCGACGCACCGGCGGGCAAACTGCGCGTGGTGCTGTCTCGCCTGAAAGAGAATGAAGTTAACCTGCTGGAAGAAGAGCTGGGTAACCTGGCGAAATTAAGCAACGTGGTTAAAGGCAAAGACAGCCTGGCCGCGACGCTTGATGACGGTATTGGCCAGGACGATATCGTGGCGGTGCTGTGCTTTGTGATTGAAGCCGATCAAATCGCCTTCGAAACCGAAACCGAAACGGTCGCGGTTGATGCCCCTGCGGCTGTGGAAGAGGCGGCTGTTGTCGCTCAGGCTGCCGTACCGGCTGTGGCGCCTGCGGCTCCGGCGCTCAAGGCGGTGCCAAAAGAGGCTGCTGCACCGGGCCGTGGTGAAAAACCTGCCGCGCGCTCCAGCGAGTCGACCAGCATCCGCGTTGCCGTTGAGAAGGTTGATCAGCTGATTAACCTGGTGGGCGAACTGGTGATCACCCAGTCGATGCTGGCGCAACGTTCAAACGAACTCGACCCGGTCACCCACGGGGATTTGATTACCAGCATGGGCCAGCTGCAGCGTAACGCCCGCGATCTGCAGGAATCGGTCATGTCCATCCGTATGATGCCGATGGAATATGTCTTCAGCCGCTTCCCGCGTCTGGTTCGCGATCTCGCCAGCAAGCTGAACAAGCAGATTGAACTGACCCTGATGGGCAGCTCAACCGAACTGGATAAAAGCCTGATCGAGCGCATCATTGACCCGTTAACGCACCTGGTGCGTAACAGCCTCGACCACGGTATTGAACTGCCGGAAAACCGCATTGCCGCCGGGAAATCCCCGGTCGGGAATCTGATCCTGTCTGCGGAACATCAGGGCGGAAACATCTGCATTGAAGTGACCGATGACGGCGCCGGTCTGAACCGCGAGCGCATCCTGGCAAAAGCGATTTCGCAGGGAATGGCGGTCAATGAAAACATGACCGACGAAGAAGTGGGCATGCTGATCTTCGCACCGGGCTTCTCTACCGCAGAGCAGGTGACCGACGTCTCCGGGCGCGGCGTGGGCATGGACGTGGTGAAACGTAACATCCAGGAGATGGGCGGCCACGTTGAGATTCAGTCCAAACAGGGTTCCGGCACGACCATTCGCATCCTGCTGCCGTTGACGCTGGCGATCCTCGACGGCATGTCAGTCAAAGTGGCGGACGAAGTCTTTATCCTCCCGCTGAACGCCGTGATGGAATCCCTCCAGCCGCGTGAGGAAGATCTGCATCCGCTGGCGGGCGGGGAGCGCGTCCTCGAGGTTCGCGGTGAGTACCTGCCGCTGGTGGAACTGTGGAAAGTGTTCGAAGTGGACGGGGCGAAGACCGAGGCCACGCAGGGTATCGTGGTGATCCTGCAAAGCGCGGGCCGCCGCTATGCGCTGCTGGTCGATCAGCTGATTGGCCAGCACCAGGTGGTGGTCAAGAACCTCGAAAGCAACTACCGCAAAGTGCCGGGTATTTCTGCCGCCACCATTCTGGGTGATGGTAGCGTGGCGCTGATCGTCGACGTGTCGGCGCTTCAGGGATTAAATCGTGAACAACGTGTGGCGTACACAGCCGCCTGATTAAGTAGAAGGTAATAACATGACCGGTATGAGTAATGTAACGAAACTGGCGGGCGAGCCATCAGGACAGGAATTTCTGGTATTCACTTTAGGCGATGAAGAGTACGGCATCGATATCCTGAAAGTGCAGGAAATCCGTGGTTACGACCAGGTTACCCGCATCGCTAACACGCCTGCGTTTATTAAAGGTGTCACCAACCTGCGTGGCGTCATTGTGCCCATCGTGGATCTGCGCGTGAAGTTCAGCCAGGGCGACGTTGACTACAACGACAACACCGTGGTGATCGTCCTGAATCTGGGGCAGCGCGTGGTGGGGATCGTGGTGGATGGCGTGTCTGACGTGCTTTCCCTGACCTCTGATCAGATTCGTCCTGCGCCAGAGTTTGCGGTCACGCTGTCGACCGAATACCTGACCGGTCTGGGCGCGCTCGGCGAGCGTATGCTGATTCTGGTGAACATTGAGAAGCTGCTGAACAGCGATGAGATGGCGCTGCTGGATATCGCCGCGAGTCACGTAGCCTAAAACAAAGCCGGGTGGCGCTGACGCTTACCCGGCCTACGCGTTCGGGCCATTTGTAGGCCGGGTAAGGCGAAGCCGCCACCCGGCTTTTTTACATCCTGCTCCCCCAGCTTAGCTTCCGTGTCCACCCATACGTTAATGCTCGGGGGCCGTCTTCACTGCAGGATATCGCGGAGAGTCACGTAGCCTAAAACAAAGCCGGGTGGCGCTGACGCTTACCCGGCCTACGCGTTCGAGCCATTTGTAGGCCGGGTAAGGCAAAGCCGCCACCCGGCTTTTTTACATCCTGCTCCACCTGCTCAGCTTTCGTGGCCACCCATACGTTAATGCTCGGGGCCGTCTTCACTGCTGGATATCGCGGCGAGTCGCGTAGCCTAAAACAAAGCCGGGTGGCGCTGACGCTTACCCGGCCTACGCGTTCGAGCCATTTGTAGGCCGGGTAAGGCGAAGCCGCCACCCGGCTTTTTTACATCCTGCTCCACCTGCTCAGCTTTCGTGGCCACCCATACGTTAATGCTCGGGGGCCGTCTTCACTGCAGGATATCGCGGCGAGTCACGTAGCCTAAAACAAAGCCGGGTGGCGCTGACGCTTACCCGGCCTACGTGTTTGAGTCATTTGTAGGTCGGGTAAGGCGAAGCCGCCACCCGGCTTTTTTACATCCTGCTCCACCGGCTTAGCTTCCGTGGCTACCCATACGTTAATGCTCGGGGGCCGTCTTCACTGCAGGATATCGCGGCGAGTCGCGTGGCATAAAAACAAAGCCGGGTGGCGCTGACGCTTACCCGGCCTACGTGTTCGAGCCATTTGTAGGCCGGGTAAGGCGAAGCCGCCACCCGGCTTTTTCATGCCATTACGCTTCCTGCTTTACCAGTTCAGCTTCAGCTTCCGCGTCCCGCGCGCCTTCATTCTGCGACAGCATGGCGGTCGCAATACCATTACCCAGAACGTTAATTGCGGAACGGCCCATATCCAGGAAGTGGTCGATCCCCATCAGCAGCAGAATCCCGGCCACCGGAATGTTAAAGCTTGGGATCGTCGCAGCCAGCACCACCAGCGAGGAGCGCGGTACGCCCGCAATCCCTTTTGAGGCCAGCATCAGGGTCAGCATCAGCACCGTCACCTCAGAGAAGCTCAGATGAATGTTGTACGCCTGCGCGATAAACATCGAGGCGAATGAGCAGTACACCATCGACCCCACCAGGTTGAAGGAGTAGCCAATCGGCAGTACGAAAGAGGCGATGTTGCGCGAGCAGCCAAAACGCTCCAGCTGCTCCAGCGTTTTAGGGTAGGCCGCTTCAGAACTGCTGGTGGTAAACGCCACCAGAACCGGATCTTTCAGCATGCTGACCAGGCGGAACACCTCTTTTTTCAGCACCATGTAACCCACGGCCAGCAGCACCATGCAGGTGAGAAGAATGGCAACATAGTAGCCGCCAATAAAGGAGGCATAGTTCAACAGAATGCCCAGGCCCTGCGTGGCGATGACGGAGGAGATTGCCGCGAAAATGGCCAGCGGCGCAACGTACATTACGTAGCCTGTGACCTTCAGCATAATATGAGAAACCACGTCCAGCGCGGCCACCAGCGGGGCGTTGAATTTCTGCCCCAGCGACGCGCCGCCAATGCCGAAGAACATTGAGAACACCACAATCTGCAGGATCTCATTGTTCGACATCGCCCCCGCGATGCTGGTCGGAATGGTGTGAGACAGGAACGCTTTCAGCGTCATCCCCCCAACGGCCAGACCGGTATCCACCACCTCGGTCGGGACGGTCAGGTTCAGTCCGCTGCCCGGATGCTCCAGCGTGACGATAAACAGGCCGACCAGAATTGAGAGCACGGATGAGCTGATAAACCATACCATCGCTTTGCCGCCCACGCGGCCAATGGTGGAGGTTTCGCCCAGCTTCATAATGCCGACGGTGAGCGTACTGAAGACCAGCGGCGCAATGACCATTTTGATCAGTCGCAGGAAAATATCGGTCAGAAGGGTAATATTATCCGACCAGGCTTTGATGGCATCCGCAGATGCATATTCATGAATTGCTGCCCCTGAAAGAATACCCGCCAGCATGAATATCACGATGAAGAGTGTGAGTTTGTTTGCACTTGCCACGAAAAAAGACCCTCTATGCGCTTCAGATGTAGCCCGCACCGATACATATAAATTTTTTATTACGACGCGGGAAATTATTCGGCACATAAATTGACGCAAAGCGTAGGGGGATACAACTCCTTTTTAAGTTTTATTAATTTTGTTGTTATTGCCCTGACGATATATTGTGATCTGCATCACACTTTAATGGATATATTCTCTCCTGATAGCATGAAAATGCTGAAAAAAATAATTTAACTCTCTGTTATTTAAGGCAATAAGAAGTCAATAAGTCAAAGTGCTTATGCGTTATGGGGCAGGTGGTCGAAGCGATATCCGTAAACTAAATTCTCAATAACCCCCCTCAGAGGAACATTAAGCGGGGCTAACATCTTGAACGACAAAAATAAAACGTGGCAAGGGAACGGAGACGTCTTCTGGAGGGTGGTAAATGAAAAGAAAACTCCTTTTGATCTGCGCAGGCACCTTACTGACTGCGACAACGATCCATCAGGCGCTGGCCGTCACCAGTAGCGGCACCATCGGCGCGACGCTGACGCTCACGAACGGTTGTCTGATAAACGGATCGCCCACGCAAAACGGCATTAACTTCGGGACACTGGATTTCGGCACCCATCCCGCAACGTTTTCCACTCTGACCACGCAGCTCACCGGCGCCAGCGGCGGAAACACCTTCACTATTCAATGTACGACCGCCAGCTATACGGTGGCGATCACCGGCAACACCAACTCCACCGCACCCGGCACCGTTGTCGGCACCCCGGGAACCCCTGCGCGCTATCTGGTTAACACCGCCAACGCGGCACAGGGTGTGGCATACAGCCTGTACAGCGACAGCGGGTTTAACAGCGTGATTGCCAATAACACCGCGCTGCCGATCGCCTCTACGGCCGGAGGGGTGGACAGTTACACCCTCTACGGACGTATTACCGGCGGCGGTAACAGCGTGACGGTCGTCCCGGGCACCTACACCGACACGATTAACGTCAGCGTCACCTATTAGTCCTGCACCGCCATGAAGGCAACTCTTACTGGTCTGCGCATATGTGCAGAGGGACACGTGCAGCCTTTTTTCGCGCTGATCGTCGGATTGCTGATGGCGCCCGCGGCGGAGGCGGTGACATCACAGTCCTTTAAGGTCAGCGCGACGATTGTTCCGGGATGCGCGGTGGCCACCGGCAGCGGAGGGGTTCTCGGGACGCTGGATTTTGGCACCCATAACGGCGTCGAGAGCGCACCGGTAAGCACCAGCTTTGTGCCAAACGGGGCGTTGTCTATCGCCTGCACGCCGGGCGTGGCGCTGAGCATGAGCATTAATGGCGGACAGAATTATTCAACCGTTCGCCGCATGAAGCGCTCGAACGGCGCCGACGTGGTGGGATACCGGCTTTACAGCAGCAGCTCGCTGGCAGCGAACAGCGAAATTGGCGTCAACCAGGCGATACCGGTGACCTATAGCAACAGCAATAACATCGCGCTGCCGCTTTTTGGCGTGGCGCTACTGACCGGATTTAGCCCGGCAGGAACGTATTCCGATCAGCTCACCGTGACCTTGTCATGGTAATAAAGGGAGAGTGTTGATGAAGCCAGTTTTCAGACCTGTTTGTCTGGCGGGCGCGTTGGGAATGGCTGTGGCAACCGGTCAGGCGCAGGCGGCAGCCACCATTCTGCTCTGGCCTATCGACCCGTGGCTTGCGGCAGACGCCAACGCCACGGAGCTGTGGATCCAGAACCAGGGAAACAGCGCCACCACGATGCAGGTGCGTATTGTGCGCTGGAAGCAGGAGGACGGACACGAACGCTACGCCGCGCAGCAGGATGTGGTCGCCAGCCCGCCCATCGTCACGATTGGCACAGGCAGCAAGCAGCTTATCCGTCTTATTAAGCAGGCCCCCGTTCCCGCAGGCGTCGAACAAGCCTACCGCATTATCGTGGATGAAATTCCTCAGCCTGATGCCAAAGCAGAACCCGCCATCGGCCTCAAGTTGCAGATGCGTTACTCCATTCCGCTGTTTGTGTATGGCCAGGGGATCCCGACAATAAAAGAGGGGGCGCATCACGCGCTGGTGGAGACCCGGAACCTGAGCTGGCGGGTGACGCGAGCGGATGGGCAGCCGGTACTGGAGGTCCGGAATCGGGGGGATGTCCATGTCAGGCTGAGCCAGGTGGCGCTGGAGCAGGGAGGGCAGAAACGCACGGTCGCGGAGGGATTGCTGGGTTACGTACTTCCCGGCAGCACCCGCAGCTGGCCGATACCCGCAGGCGTTCGTCAGCCAGAGCGGATGAGCGCGCAGATTAATGCCAGGGACGCACAATGGCAGTCGACGCCCGTCAACTGAAGCCGGCGATGATGATACTGCTTTGCGTCAGTTCCGCGACCTGGGCTGAGCCCGGCGATGACAGCCTTCCGCCGCCGCCCCAGGCACAGGCGATACATGATGAAGCGGTCTTCCAGCTTGCCCTCGTGCTCAACCACTACGATACCGGTCTGGTCGTGCCCGTGACGCAGCGCAAAGGCGCTTTCTTTATCTCCAGCGCTGACCTGCTGCGCGCGGGGCTGCCCCCGGAACATGTTCCTGCCGGAGAGGTGAATCTCTCATCGCTTTCTCAGGTTCGGGTGGAGTACGACAGCGCCGGGCAGCGCCTGCTGCTGACCGTTCCCCGGGACTGGGTCGCATCCCGCGTGACGCCGTTCGGCGCGCAAACGGTGCAGGCCAAACCGCACTTCGGGCGCGGCGCGCTGCTCAATTACGATCTCTACACCAACCACACGGAGCATATCGGCGGACAGGCGTCCCTCTGGCATGAATTCCGCTATTTCAATGAGAACGGCTCGTTTTCCTCCACCGGCTATGCCCGGGAAAATTTCACCGGTAACGACGGTCAGCAGGAAGGGTATGTCCGCTATGACACGACCCTGCTGTTCACTAACGAGGATGACGCAATGAGCTGGAGCGTCGGGGACGTGATCAGCGATGCCCTGAGCTGGAGCTCGAGCGTGCGGATGGGAGGGATCAGCGTCGGGCGAGATTTCTCCCTGCGCCCTGACCTGGTGACGTGGCCGCTGCCCGAATTCGCGGGGGAAGCGGCGGTACCCACCTCGGTGGATCTCTTTATCAACGGCTATCGGTCCGGCTCAACCCAGCTTCAGCCGGGCCCCTTCACCCTGACCAATCTGCCCTATATCAACGGCGCCGGGGATGCGGTACTGGTCACGACGGATGCATTAGGGCGCCAGGTCAGCACCACGCTGCCGTTTTACGTCTCCAGCGACCTGCTCAAAAAAGGGCTGAGCGACGGCGCCGTGACGCTGGGCAGCCTGCGGCGTAATTACGGTATCAAGAATTTTGACTACGGCCCGGCGGCAGGCAGCGGTTCGTATCGCTACGGGGTGACGGACTGGCTGACGCTGGAGGGTCATGCCGAAGGGGCGGAGGCGCTGGCGCTGGGCGGGGCTGGGACGGTGATTAAACTCGGCCAGTTTGGCGTGGTGAATACCTCTTACTCGCAAAGCCGCATGCGCGGGGAGGCGGGCGGGCAAATCAGCTGGGGTTACCAGTACAGCACCAGCGAGTTCAGCGTGGCCACCCAGCACACGCGTCGGGACCGCGGCTTTGGCAATCTGGCCCTGTACGACCAGCCTACGGTGTATGACGAGAACGATAAACCCATCGCCAGCTTCAGCCGCAATACGGACCAGTATTCTCTGACCTTCAACCTGGGACAGTACGGCAACATCGGCGCAGCCTGGATTGGCGTGGAGAGTTTTGACAGTCAAAAAACCGAGCTGCTTAATCTCTCATGGAGCCGTAATTTGTGGGGCGCGAGCAGTATTTACCTCGCCGGGAGCCGGGACCAGCAGCGGGGAGACTGGACGGTCGCGCTGTCGCTACAGGTGCCGCTGGGGGCACGCGACAGCGCCGCGTTCACCGTCGAAAACACCCCGGATGCGGGCAACACCCAGCGCATTAACTACAACCATTCCATGCCGTCTGACGGCGGCTTTAGCTGGAACATGGCCTGGGCCAACCAGTCAAAATCCAGTGACTATCAGCAGGGCACGCTGGGCTGGCGTAATAACAATATTGAACTGCAGGGCGGCGGCTACGGCGAAAGGGACATGATGACCTGGTGGGGCGAGGCGATGGGCGCGATTGTTCTGATGGACGGCGAGCTGTTTGCCGCGAATAAGATCAACGATGCGTTTGTCGTCATCAGTACCGACGGTCATCCGGACGTGCCCGTCAGCTATGAGAACCAGCCCGTTGGCAAAACGAATAACAACGGTTACCTGCTGGTCAGCGGGGTGTCGGCGTATTATCCGGCTAGCTACCGCATTGATGCCCTGAACCTGCCGGCGGATACCCGTCTGAAAGAGACCGAGCGGCGGATAGCGATTCGGCGTCACAGCGGCTATCTGGTCGATTTCCCGATGGAGCAGGAGAGGGTGGCAAGCGTCATCCTCCACGATGCGCGCGGCCAGGCGCTGCCGGTGGGAAGCCAGGTCCGACGTGCCTCGCGCAGCAATGCGGTGGTGGGGTATGACGGTATTGCCTGGCTGGAAAACCTTAGCGATGTGAATCCGCTGGAGGTGATCGCGCCTGACGGAAAACGCTGCAAGGTCACCCTGACCGTGGGAGCCAACCCGGAGCACAAGCTGCAAACCTACGGTCCGCTGGTGTGTCGGGAGGCGCCATGACGCGCCTGCTGTTTATGCTTCTGCTGCTGGTGGCAAGCGGCAGTTGGGCTGACTGTCGAGTCAGTACGGTCAACGCCGCGTTTGGGAGTGTAACCTCATTCGCGCTGAGTGGTTCTGGCGAAGTGGCAACCACCGGTACACTGGTCGTAGCCTGTGATGCGCTGGTGAACTTGCTGACCGGGGACACCATCACGCTGAATTTTGTCTCCGCAACCGTTTCGGCCAATGGTCGTGCGACCATGAAGCGCACCGACAACGCGGCCATCACCGATGTGATCCCGACGCGCCTGTGCGGGCAGTCGGGCTGCGCTAACAACAGCGAAGTGCAGACCAGTAAAACCTATACCTGGGACAGCAGTACCTTGTTAAATCTGATCGGCGGCAAACAATACAATATCCCTCTCTATTTCCGCACGGTACCGGGGCAAAATGTGACCGCGGGTCCTTATCAGGTGACGCTAAACTTCGATATCACCTATAGAGTCTGCTCGGTGGGCGTGCTCAACGCGTGTTTGTCGGGACTGCAAACCGGAACGAAAGGAACCAGCATCACGTTGGATATGACCGTCACCAACGACTGCAGCGCCATGACCACGCCGGACGTCAACTTCAACAGCGCGCCGCTGGTACAAAGTTTCCCCACCGTCTCACAGGCGATTGCCGTCACCTGTACCAAAGGCAGTACCTATACCATCGGCATTAACAACGGTGCTAACGCGCTGAATAACGTGCGCCGGATGGTAAGCGGCAGTAACTACCTCAGTTATGACATCTATAAAGAAGCCAGGGGTAACCGCTGGGGCGGCAGCGGCAGCGAACGCTGGACCAGCGCGACGTCGTCGCAGGTCAGTGCCGACGGTTTACTGCGTACCTACAACTACACCGCGAAAGTGCTGACTAATCAGGCCACGCCACCCGCCGGAACCTACACCGATACGCTGATTGTCGACGTGGCTTTCTAACCCCGCGCTTTTCCCTTTCTCAAATGTAAAGTTCCTGTTGGCTGTGCCGATAACACCGTTAATAAATCTATGAGAAGGTGTTGTATGTTGAACCGTATCCGCGTTGTCACAATGCTTATGATGGTGCTGGTCATTTTCGCACTACTTCAGCTTATCTCCGGCGGGCTTTTTTTCTCGTCATTAAAACAGAACCAGGACAGCTTCGCGGCCTCGAACGATCTCCGCCTGCAGCAGAGTGAACTCACCTCAACGTGGGATCTGATGCTGCAAACGCGTATCAACCTGAGCCGCTCGTCCGCGCGCATGATGATGGATCCCAACAATCAGCAGAGCAGCGCGAAAACCGATCTGCTGAAAAATGCCCGGGCGACACTTGCGGATGCCGCAAAGCATTACGAGGCCTTTAAGAAAATCACCCCGCAGCCTGCGATGGAGCAGGTGAGCCAGAATATCGACGAAAAATACAACGCCTACCATGCCGGTCTGGCAGAGCTGATTCAGTTCCTGGAGAGCGGCAACATGGACGCATATTTCGCGCAGCCGACGCAGGGGATGCAAAACGCCCTCGGCGCGGCGCTGGGGGAATATGCAAAGGTCAGTGGCGATCTGTATCACTCCGCGTTTGCTGAAAGCCAGAATGACTACCGCTTTGCGAAATGGCAGATGGCGGTGCTGGCGCTGGCGCTGGTCATTGTGCTGATCGCGGTCTGGTACGGCATTCGCCATATCCTGCTGAACCCTCTCGGTCGCGTCATCGCCCACATTCGTGACATTGCCGGCGGTGACCTGACCAAAACGCTGACCGTGTCCGGGCGCAATGAGATCACCGAGCTGGCAACCAGCGTTGACCATATGCAGCGTTCGCTTATCGATACCGTCGCCAACGTGCGTAGCGGCACGGATGCCATCTATACCGGCACCAGCGAAATTGCGATGGGCAATAACGACCTCTCTTCGCGCACTGAACAGCAGGCGTCCGCCCTGGAAGAGACGGCGGCCAGCATGGAGCAGCTCACCGCGACCGTGAAGCAGAACGCCGATAACGCCCGCCAGGCGTCTCAGCTGGCGGAAAGCGCCTCCGAGACGGCGCAGCGCGGCGGCCGCGTGGTGGATGGCGTGGTGAAAACCATGCACGACATCGCCGAGAGCTCGAAGAAAATCGCCGACATCATCAGCGTCATCGACGGCATTGCCTTCCAGACCAACATTCTGGCGCTGAACGCCGCCGTGGAAGCGGCGCGCGCAGGCGAACAGGGACGCGGATTTGCCGTGGTGGCCGGGGAAGTGCGCAACCTGGCCAGCCGCAGCGCCAACGCGGCAAAAGAGATCAAATCGCTGATTGAAGATTCCGTCTCCCGCGTCGATACCGGCTCCGTGCTGGTGGAAAGCGCCGGGGAGACCATGAATGACATCGTGAATGCCGTCACCCGCGTGACGGACATCATGGGTGAAATCGCCTCTGCGTCTGATGAGCAGAGTCGTGGTATCGACCAGGTTGCCCTGGCGGTATCGGAAATGGATCGCGTGACACAGCAAAACGCCGCCCTGGTGCAGGAGTCCGCTGCGGCGGCCGCTGCGCTGGAAGACCAGGCGAGCCGTCTGAAGATGGCCGTCTCGGCGTTTCGTCTCGCTTCACTCGCTGGAAACACGGTCACCCCGCAGGCGACGTACCGCGCGCCAGCCGCTGAACCGGCTGCCAACCGTACGCGTACCGCGACGACCGGACAAGATGAAAACTGGGAAACATTTTGACTGACAATTAAACCGCGGCTGCTTGCCGCTTGATGGGAGCGTGGATGTTAAATCGTATTCGTATCTCGACCACACTGTTTTTGATTCTGATCCTTTGCGGTGTGTTGCAGGTTGGCAGTAACGGGTTGTCTTTTTGGGCGTTTCGCGATGGCTATCAGAATTTGCAGGACGTTGAGGCGAGTAATCAGCAGCGCTCCGCACTGGCACAAACCCGTGCCGTGCTGTTGCAGGCAAGCACTGCGCTGAACAAGGCGGGAACCTTAACCGCGCTAAGTTATCCGCCGGATGACATTAAGGCGCTGATGGCCACCGCGCGCGACAGCCTGAAACAGGCTGACGCACAGTTTAAGGCCTTTGCGGCACAGGCCACCGGCAGCGAGAAAGAGAAAGCGCTGAAGGCCGCCATGAAGACCCATTTTGAACAGTGGTACAGCGATCTCGACCATCAGGCGACGTGGCTTGAGAACAACCAGCTGTCGGACTTTATGACCGCGCCGGTTCAGGCCTCGCAGGCGGCGTTTGACGGCAGCTTTGACGCATGGCAGCAGGATATCAATCAGTCTGTTCTGCGCGCCGGTGAAGCAAGCCGCACCAGCTATCACATGTCGGGCGTCATCTTCGGCGTGATGGTGATTCTGGCGGGCTTGCTGACCGGCGCCGCGCTGCTCTGGTCACGCAAAATGATTGTGCAGCCGCTGGCGATTATCAGCAGCCACTTCGACAGCATTGCGAAAGGCGACCTGGCGCGTCCGGTGGCGGTGTTCGGCAAGAACGAAATTTCGGCAATTTTTGCCAGCCTGAAGGCGATGCAGGGATCGCTGCGGGAAACGGTATCCGACGTGCGTCAGGGCAGTTATGCCATGCACACCGGGATCTCAGAGATTGCGGCGGGTAACAACGATCTCTCATCCCGCACCGAGCAGCAGGCGGCCTCGCTGGCGCAGACGGCAGCCAGCATGGAGCAGCTGACCGCGACGGTTAGCCAGAACGCCGATAACGCGCGTCAGGCATCTGACCTGTCAAAACAGGCGGCGATGACGGCGAAGAAGGGCGGCGACCAGGCGTCCCATGTCGCCAGCACCATGCAGGAGATCGCCACCAGTTCACAGAAAATTGGTGACATCATCAGCGTGATTGACGGTATCGCGTTCCAGACCAACATTCTGGCGCTGAATGCTGCCGTTGAAGCGGCGCGTGCCGGGGAGCAGGGGCGCGGATTTGCGGTGGTGGCGGGTGAGGTGCGTAACCTGGCGAGCCGCAGCGCCAACGCGGCGAAAGAAATTAAGGTGCTGATTGAAGAATCGGTGTCACGGGTTCAGCAAGGCTCTGCCCTGGTGGATACGGCGGCACAAACCATGCACGAAATCGTCACCTCGGTGACGCGGGTGAACGACATCATGGGCGAGATTGCCTCGGCGTCGGATGAACAGCGTCGCGGGATTGAGCAGGTTGCTCAGGCGGTCACCCAGATGGATCAGGTGACGCAACAGAACGCCTCGTTAGTTGAGGAAGCGGCAGCGGCAACCGATCAGCTGGCCAGCCAGGCGGATCGTCTGACCGGGCTGGTCGCGGTATTTAATGTGAAAGAGCACGTTGAAGCAGTAACAGAAGTCGGGCGGTCGCAGGCCGTGCCAGTTGTATCCTGAATGTAATTAAGAAGGCGCTATGACATCACCAATGCCCCCTGGGCAAACGTCATTATTGTTGCAGATGACACAGCGCCTCGCGCTGTCCGACGCGCATTTTCGTCGGATATGTCAGTTAATCTACCAGCGTGCGGGGATCGTGCTTGCGGATCATAAGCGGGACATGGTCTACAACCGTCTGGTGCGGCGCTTGCGTACGCTGGGGCTGGATGATTTTGGCCGCTATCTGAGCATGCTCGAGGCGAACCAGAACAGCGCCGAGTGGCAGGCTTTTATTAACTCGTTAACCACCAACCTGACGGCGTTTTTCCGGGAGGCTCACCACTTCCCGGTCCTGGCCGAGCATGCGCGCCGTCGCACCGGGGAGTATCGCGTCTGGAGTGCGGCCGCCTCGACGGGGGAAGAGCCGTACTCGCTGGCGATCACCCTTGCCGATACGCTGGGGATGGCGCCGGGACGCTGGAAGGTCTACGCCAGCGATATCGATACCGAAGTGCTGGAGAAGGCGCGTAACGGTGTTTATCGCCAGGATGAACTGAAAACGCTGTCGCCGCAGCAGCTGCAGCGTTATTTCATGCGCGGCACGGGCCCGCATGAAGGCCTGGTACGCGTACGCCAGGAGCTGGCGAACTGCGTCGAATTCGCGCCCGTTAACCTGCTGGATAAGCAGTACAACGTGCCGGGGCCGTTCGACGCCATTTTTTGCCGTAACGTCATGAACTATTTTGATAAAACGACGCAACAGGACATTTTGCGTCGGTTTGTTCCGTTGCTCAAGCCTGACGGTTTACTGTTTGCCGGGCACTCGGAAAACTTCAGCAACCTCGTGCGTGAGTTTAGCCTGCGTGGGCAAACGGTATATGCGCTGAGTAAGGAAAAAGCATGAGTAAAATCAGGGTATTGTCCGTCGATGATTCAGCGCTGATGCGTCAGATCATGACTGAAATTATCAATAGCCACAGCGACATGGAGATGGTGGCAACCGCCCCCGATCCGCTGGTAGCGCGGGATTTAATTAAAAAATATAACCCCGACGTGCTAACGCTGGATGTCGAGATGCCGCGCATGGATGGCATAGATTTCCTCGAAAAATTAATGCGGCTGAGGCCCATGCCGGTGGTGATGGTTTCCTCCCTGACCGGGAAAGGATCGGAAATCACCCTGCGCGCGCTGGAGCTGGGAGCGGTGGATTTTGTCACCAAGCCGCAGCTCGGCATCCGTGAAGGGATGCTGGCGTACAGCGAGATGATCGCCGAGAAGATCCGCACCGCGTCGCGGGCGAAGCTTGCCGCCCACACGCCGATGGCCGCGCCTGCGACCCTGAAGGCCGGTCCCTTACTCAGTTCGGAAAAACTGCTGGTCATTGGCGCGTCAACCGGAGGAACAGAGGCAATTCGTCATGTACTCCAGCCATTGCCGCTCTCAAGTCCGGGTATTCTGATCACGCAGCATATGCCGCCAGGCTTTACCCGTTCGTTCGCCGAACGCCTGAACAAGCTGTGCCAGATCAGCGTGAAAGAGGCGGAAGACGGCGAGCGCGTGCTGCCGGGACATGCCTATATCGCCCCTGGCGACAAGCATATGGAACTGGCGCGCAGCGGCGCTAACTATCAAATCAAAATTCATGACGGACCGCCGGTCAACCGGCACCGTCCGTCGGTGGATGTGCTGTTTCATTCGGTGGCGAAACATGCGGGGCGCAACGCCGTTGGGGTGATCCTGACGGGGATGGGCAACGACGGGGCCGCCGGAATGCTTGCAATGCACCAGGCTGGCGCCTGGACGATTGCGCAGAATGAAGCAAGTTGTGTGGTGTTCGGCATGCCGCGCGAGGCCATCAATATGGGTGGCGTGAGCGAAGTGGTCGATCTTAGCCAGGTAAGCCAGCAGATGCTGGCGAAAATCAGTGCCGGACAGGCAATACGTATTTGACTCAGGAGTATTATTTTATGGCGGATAAAGAGCTTAAGTTTTTGGTTGTGGATGACTTTTCCACCATGCGTCGCATTGTGCGCAACCTGCTGAAAGAGCTGGGCTTCAATAACGTTGAAGAAGCAGAAGACGGCGTGGATGCGCTGAACAAGCTGCAGGCGGGCGGGTTTGGTTTTGTGATCTCCGACTGGAACATGCCAAACATGGACGGTCTGGAACTGCTGAAAACCATTCGTGCTGATGCGGGAATGGCGTCCATGCCGGTGCTGATGGTCACGGCAGAAGCGAAAAAAGAGAACATCATTGCCGCTGCACAGGCGGGCGCAAGCGGCTACGTGGTGAAGCCATTCACGGCGGCGACCCTGGAAGAGAAGCTCGGTAAGATCTTCGAGAAACTCGGCATGTGAGGTGTTGGTTATGATGCAACCTGCTATGAAACCCGTTGAAGAACACTCGCCGAGCGACATTATCGTCCGCATCGGCAGCCTGACGCGCATGTTGCGTGACAGCCTGCGTGAGCTGGGTCTGGATCAGGCAATTGCCGAAGCGGCGGAAGCGATTCCTGATGCACGCGATCGTCTGGACTACGTCGTGCAGATGACCGCTCAGGCCGCGGAACGTGCGCTGAACAGCGTTGAAGCGTCACAACCGCACCAGGATGCGATGGAAAAGGGTGCGAAAGCGCTGACCAAACGCTGGGACGAGTGGTTTGAGAACCCAATCGAGCTGGCGGATGCCCGCGAACTGGTGACCGACACCCGTCAGTTCCTGGGGGATGTGCCCGGCCACACCAGCTTCACCAACGCCCAGCTGCTGGACATCATGATGGCGCAGGATTTCCAGGACCTGACCGGTCAGGTGATCAAGCGCATGATGGATGTGATCCAGGAGATTGAGCGCCAGCTGCTGATGGTGCTGCTGGAGAACATCCCGGAACCGGCAGCCCGTCCAAAACGCGAGAACGAAAGCCTGCTCAATGGTCCACAGCTCGACGCCAGCAAGGCGGGCGTGGTGGCAAGCCAGGATCAGGTGGACGACCTGCTGGACAGCCTCGGCTTCTGATGGTCCATTCCGCTTCAGGGGGTTAACGCCGCCTGGGGCGGTTTGCGACAAAATCACCGAAAAGAGCCCGAATAAACGGGCTTTTCCCGCCATTGGATTTCCGCTGCGCTGGCATGATACCCGTGACGTAATGGGCTGAGCGTGCACAGTGGCAGAAGAGAACGACGACAAAACGGAAGCCCCCACACCCCACCGACTAGAAAAGGCGCGTGAGGAAGGGCAGATCCCCCGATCCCGAGAATTGACCTCCCTGCTGATCCTTATCGTAGGGGTGTGCATTATCTGGTGGGGCGGGGAGTCGCTCGCCCGCAAGCTGGCGGGCATGCTCTCAACCGGCCTCCGTTTTGACCACAGTATGGTCAACGATCCGAATCTGATCCTCAGCCAGATTATTCAGCTGATTAAAGGGGCCATGGTTGCGCTGCTGCCCCTCATTACCGGGGTTGTGCTGGTCGCGCTGGTCTCGCCGGTGATGCTCGGCGGTCTGGTCTTCAGCGCCAAATCGCTGCAGCCGAAATTTTCCAAACTCAACCCGCTGCCGGGCATTGCGAAAATGTTCTCTGCGCAGACCGGGGCCGAGCTGCTCAAAGCTATTCTCAAATCGGTGCTGATGGGCAGCTCTGCGGGGTTTTACCTCTGGTACCACTGGCCGGAAATGATGCGTCTTATCAGCGAATCGCCGCTCACCGCGATGAGCAACGCGCTGAATCTGGTCGGGCTCTGCGCGCTGCTGGTGGTGCTCAGCATTATCCCGATGGTGGGTTTTGACGTGATCTTCCAGCTCTATACCCACTTCAAGAAGCTGCGGATGTCGCGTCAGGATATCCGTGACGAATATAAGCAGATGGAAGGTGACCCGCACGTGAAGGGGCGCATCCGCCAGATGCAACGTGCCGCCGCCCGTCGCCGCATGATGGACGATGTGCCAAAGGCCGACGTCATCGTTACCAACCCGACACACTATTCCGTTGCGCTGCGCTATGACGAAAACAAAATGAGCGCGCCGAAAGTGGTGGCGAAAGGGGCGGGACTGATCGCGCTGCGTATCCGTGAAATTGGCACCGAACACCGCGTGCCGATCCTCGAAGCCCCTCCGCTGGCGCGTGCCCTGTACCGCCATGCGGATATTGGACAACAGATCCCGGGACAACTCTACGCCGCCGTGGCGGAAGTGCTGGCCTGGGTATGGCAGTTGAAGCGCTGGCGTCTGGCCGGCGGTCAACGGCCTGTGAAACCTGAGAACCTTCCGGTGCCTGCCGCGCTGGATTTTATGAACGAGAAGGACACTGATGGCTAATCTGGTGGCAATGTTGCGCCTGCCCGGCAACCTGAAATCGACCCAATGGCAGATCCTGGCCGGGCCGATTCTGATCCTGCTAATTCTGTCGATGATGGTACTGCCGCTCCCGGCGTTCATCCTCGACCTGCTTTTCACTTTCAATATCGCGCTGTCCATTATGGTGCTGCTGGTGGCGATGTTCACCCAGCGTACCCTGGAGTTCGCCGCGTTCCCGACCATTCTGCTGTTTACCACCCTGCTGCGACTGGCGCTGAACGTGGCGTCCACGCGTATCATCCTGATGGAAGGCCACACCGGGGCGGCAGCGGCAGGTAAAGTGGTGGAAGCGTTCGGCCACTTCCTGGTGGGCGGTAATTTCGCTATCGGTATCGTGGTGTTCGTCATCCTCGTGATCATCAACTTTATGGTCATCACCAAGGGTGCAGGGCGTATTGCGGAAGTGGGCGCGCGCTTTGTGCTGGACGGGATGCCGGGCAAGCAGATGGCGATCGACGCCGACCTGAACGCCGGGCTAATCGCCGAAGATGAAGCCAAAAAGCGCCGTGCGGAAGTGACGCAGGAGGCGGACTTCTACGGCTCCATGGACGGTGCGAGTAAGTTTGTGCGTGGTGACGCCATCGCGGGCATTCTGATCATGGTGATTAACGTGGTCGGCGGCCTGCTGGTGGGCGTATTGCAGCACGGGATGGACATGGGCCACGCGGCGGAAAGCTATACGCTGCTGACCATCGGTGACGGTCTGGTCGCGCAGATCCCGGCGCTGGTGATCTCCACTGCGGCGGGTGTCATCGTGACCCGCGTGAGCACCGATCAGGACGTTGGCGAGCAGATGGTGGGACAGCTGTTCAGTAACCCGCGCGTGATGCTGCTGGCCGCGGCGGTGCTCGGGTTGCTCGGCCTGGTGCCGGGTATGCCAAACCTCGTCTTCCTGCTGTTTACGGCGGCGCTGCTGGGCCTTGCCTGGTGGATGCGTGGCCGTGAAACCAAACCGGCAGCGGAACCTGTTCCGGTCAAAATGCCGGAGAATAATCAGGCCGTCGAAGCGACCTGGAACGACGTTCAGCTGGAGGATTCTCTGGGAATGGAAGTCGGGTATCGCCTGATCCCGATGGTCGATTTCCAGCAGGACGGCGAGCTGCTCGGCCGTATCCGCAGTATCCGTAAAAAATTCGCCCAGGACATGGGCTTCCTGCCGCCGGTGGTACACATCCGCGACAATATGGACCTGCCGCCCGCGCGCTATCGCATCCTGATGAAAGGCGTTGAAATTGGCAGCGGTGATGCCTATCCGGGCCGCTGGCTGGCGATTAACCCCGGCACCGCCGCAGGCACGCTGCCGGGCGAGCAAACCATCGATCCGGCCTTTGGTCTGGCCGCGATCTGGATTGAAAGCGCGCTGAAAGAGCAGGCGCAGATCCAGGGTTACACGGTTGTTGAAGCCAGTACCGTGGTGGCAACCCACCTTAACCACCTGATTGGGCAATTCTCGGCGGAGCTGTTTGGCCGTCAGGAAGCGCAGCAGCTTCTGGACCGCGTCACGCAGGAGATGCCGAAGCTGACGGAAGATCTGGTCCCCGGCGTGCTGACCTTAACCACGCTGCATAAGGTGCTGCAAAACCTGCTCGACGAGAAGGTGCCGATCCGCGATATGCGCACCATTCTGGAAACCCTTGCCGAGCACGCGCCGATACAAAGCGATCCGCACGAGCTGACGGCGGTGGTGCGCGTGGCGCTGGGACGGGCAATCACCCAGCAGTGGTTCCCGGGAACCGGGGAGGTGCAGGTGATCGGCCTCGATACGCCGCTTGAGCGTCTGCTGCTGCAGGCTCTGCAGGGTGGGGGCGGCCTGGAGCCGGGCCTGGCGGATCGCCTGCTGGCGCAAACCCAGGAGGCGCTGGCGCGTCAGGAGATGCTCGGCGCGCCGCCGGTGCTGCTGGTGAACCACGCGCTGCGTCCGCTGCTGTCCCGCTTCCTGCGCCGCAGCCTGAGCCAGCTGGTCGTGCTGTCGAATCTGGAGCTGTCGGATAACCGTCATATCCGCATGACCGCGACGATTGGAGGAAAATAATGCGTAAATGGCTTTGGCTGCTGTTCTTCCCGCTGATGGCACAGGCTGCCGGGGGAGGCACCTGGCAGGCGAGCAGCATAGGGGTGACCCTCAGCAACCGCGGTGTTGCCATGTCATCTAACCCGCTGGCGCCTGCTGAAGAGGTTTCCGGTCTGATGGGTCTGGTGGTCTGGAACTACCGGCTGATTGGCCCAACGCCAGCGGGCCTGCGGGTGCGCCTCTGCTCTCAGACGCGCTGTACCGAAATCGACGGCGAAAATGGAACAACGCAGGCGTTCAACGGCGTGCCGGCTATTGAACCTTTGCGTTTCATCTGGGAAGTGCCGGGCGGGGGACGTTTAATCCCGGCGCTGAAGGTGCAGAGTAATTCTGTCATCGTGAACTATCGCTGACGGTTGAATTGTCAGGACTGTAAAAAAACAAAACCCGGCGATTGCCGGGTTTTTGGTATTACATACGTTCTACGGTTTCGATACCCAGAGTATCCAGACCCAGCTTCAGGGTCTTCGCCGTCAGCTGCGCCAGCTTCAGGCGGCTGTTGCGGACCGATTCATTCTCCGCAGAGAGAATAGGGCAGTGCTCGTAGAAGCCGGAGAACAGACCCGCCAGATCGTACAGGTAAGCACACATTACGTGCGGCGTGCCGTCACGCGCGACCACGGTCAGCGTCTCTTCGAACTGCAGCAGACGCGCCGCCAGCTGCGCTTCACGATCTTCCGTGATGGTCACGGTGGCATTCGCCAGCACGCTTTCGTCGATATTGGCTTTGCGGAAGACCGACAGCACGCGGGTGTAAGCGTACTGCATGTACGGCGCCGTGTTGCCTTCAAACGCCAGCATGTTATCCCAGTCGAAGATGTAGTCGGTGGTACGGTTCTTGGAGAGATCCGCGTATTTCACCGCACCGATACCCACGGCGTTCGCCAGTTTTTCCAGCTCGTCGGCCGGCATGTCCGGATTCTTCTCGGCCACCAGACGACGGGCGCGTTCCAGCGCTTCGTCCAGCAGGTCGGAGAGCTTAACGGTCCCGCCCGCGCGGGTTTTGAACGGCTTGCCGTCTTTACCCAGCATCATGCCGAACATGTGGTGTTCCAGCGGAACGCTGTCCGGTACGTAACCGGCTTTACGCACGATGGTCCACGCCTGCATCAGGTGCTGGTGCTGACGGGAGTCGATGTAGTACAGCACGCGGTCGGCGTGCAGCGTTTCATAACGGTATTTCGCACAGGCAATGTCGGTCGTGGTGTAGAGGTAGCCGCCATCCTTTTTCTGGATGATCACGCCCATCGGTTCGCCTTCCTTGTTTTTGTACTCATCAAGGAACACCACCGTTGCGCCTTCGCTCTCCACCGCCAGGTTTTTCGCTTTCAGGTCCGCCACAATGCCGGGCAGCATTGGGTTATACAGGCTTTCACCCATCACGTCGTCACGGGTCAGGGTGACGTTCAGACGGTTATAGGTAAGCTGGTTCTGAGACATGGTGATGTCAACCAGCTTGCGCCACATCTCGAGGAAGTATTGATCGCCGCCCTGCAGTTTTACCACGTAGCTGCGCGCGCGCTCGGCAAAGGCTTCATCTTCGTCATAGTGCTTTTTGGCTTCGCGATAAAACCCTTCCAGGTCCGCCAGCGCCATTTCGCCCGCGTTTTCCTGCTGCTGTTTTTCCAGGTAAGCAATCAGCATCCCGAACTGGGTACCCCAATCGCCCACGTGGTTCGCGCGGATCACCTTGTGACCGAGGAACTCGAGCGTACGCACCGCGGCGTCACCGATGATGGTGGAGCGCAGGTGGCCAACGTGCATCTCTTTCGCCACGTTCGGGGCAGAGTAGTCGATCACGACGGTCTGCGCTTCCGGCTGGGAAACACCCAGACGATCGGATTTCAGCGCCGCGTCAACGTGGCTTGCCAGGAAGGCAGGCTCAAGGAAGATGTTGATAAAGCCTGGGCCGGCGATTTCGGTTTTGCTGGCAATGCCGGCGAGATCCAGATGCGTCAGTACCTGCTCAGCGAGCTGTCGCGGCGGCATACCCAGTTTTTTAGCCACTGCCATCACGCCATTAGCCTGATAGTCGCCAAACTGTACTTTTGCTGACTGACGAACCTGCGGTTCGCAATCCGCAGGCGCGCCTGCGGCAATCAGTGCCTGACTGACTTTTTCGGAGAGAAGAGCCTGAATATTCACCTGGATACCTTACTTTTTTGATGCGGGCTCACAACCACCCGCGCCAGTTAGAGAATTTAGGGCGGGAGTATACTGCAAATGCCTTCTGCCGTCAGCATCGCGGGGCCTGAAGATTGCTCAGAATCCAGGCTAAGAAGGTGTGCATAAACATGCAGTCGTAAAAAGCCGGATTCTGCGGTTGGTCAAAACAGAGCAACAGAGTAAATTAGCGGCTTTGCGACACGAAAAGAGAGTGACTTATGGCGAACTGGCAATCCATTGACGAACTGCATGATATTTCCGCAGATTTACCGCGCTTCACCCAGGCGTTCACAGAACTTGCCACCCGTCTCGGCCTGGATATCGCGCCGCTTGAGGCCGATCACATCTCTTTGCGCTGCCATCAGAATGCTACCGCAGAGCGCTGGCGTCGCGGATTTGAACAGTGCGGCGAGTTACTGTCCGAGAATATCATTAACGGTCGCCCCATCTGCCTGTTCAGGCTGCGTGAGCCGGTGAACGTGGCCCACTGGCAATTCACCGTGGTTGAACTGCCGTGGCCGGGCGAGAAGCGCTATCCGCACGAAGGGTGGGAGCACATTGAAATTGTCCTGCCGGGTGAGCCGGAAACATTAAACGCGCGCGCGCTGGCCCTGTTAGCTGACGAAGGCTTAAGCCAGCCGGGGATTTTTGTGAAGACCAGTTCGCCCAAAGGCGAACGCGAGCGGTTACCCAACCCGACGCTGGCCGTCACGGACGGGCAGGTCACGGTGAAGTTTCATCCCTGGACCATTGAGCAGATCGTTGCCAGTGAGGCGCAAGAGATGTGAGTTCCCGCCGGGACTGAAAACAGACGGCATGTCATGATGGTGCGTTTGGTGGAATTTAAGGAGGATTACATGGCGCTGCTGGAGATTTGCTGTTACAGCGTGGAGTGTGCCGTCACCGCGCAAAATTACGGGGCTGACCGCATTGAACTGTGTGCGGCACCCAAAGAGGGCGGGCTGACGCCTTCTTACGGCGTGCTGAAGGCTGCCCGTCAGGCCGTCACGATTCCCGTTCACCCGATTATTCGTCCACGCGGCGGTGATTTTTGTTACACGACGGGCGAGTTCGGTGCCATGCTTGATGATATCGCCCTCGTGCGCGACCTGGGGTTCCCCGGGCTGGTCACCGGCCTGCTGGATGAAGACGGCAATATCGACCTCCCGCGCATGCGTCAGGTCATGAGCGCCGCGCAGGGGCTCGCCGTCACTTTTCATCGCGCATTTGATATGTGTAAAGATCCGCTTCAGGCCTTTGAAACGCTTGGAGAACTTGGCGTGGCGCGCATTCTGACATCGGGTCAACAGCCGTCCGCTGAAAAAGGACTGCAATTAATTACGGAACTAAAAGCACATTCCGGTGTTCCAATAATAATGGCGGGTGCGGGAGTCCGTGCCAGCAATCTGGAACGGTTTTTAAACGCCGGGGTAGAAGAGCTGCACAGCTCGGCAGGCAAATGGATGCCGTCACCCATGCGTTATCGCAATACAGGATTGTCTATGTCGACGGATGCTGAAGCGGATGAGTATTCACGCTACGGCGTAGAGGGAGAGTCGGTTGCGGAAATGAAGTCGCTGATTGAGCGCTATCACGTGTAGCAACGTACCGATTTTTACCGCGCATCATGTCGCCCAATATGATGCTTGCTTGTACCAGGCCCCTGCAATTTCAACAGGGGCCTTTTTTTCGCCTGCGCCCGGTAGCGCTTCGCTTACCGGATCTGGAAAATCGGGAGTAGGCCGGGTAAGGCGCAGCCGCCACCCGGCTAACAGGCTACGGCTTCGTCGCAATCAACACCGCTCGCATCGGGGCCGGATAGCCTTCAATGGTTTTGCTGTGATCGGCCGGGTCGAGGAACTGCTCCAGCGATTCGGTGATCATCCACTCGGTCCGGCGCTGCTCTTCGATAGAGGTCACGCTGACATCGGCAATTCGCACATCCACAAATCCGCATTTCTCCAGCCAGTTCTTCAGGGCCAGCGCGGAAGGGATGAAGTAAACGTTGCGCATCTGCGCGTAGCGATCGCCCGGTACCAGAACGGCATGTTCATCGCCTTCGATCACCAGCGTTTCCAGCACCAGCTCGCCGCCGCTGACCAGCTGATCTTTCAGTTGCCACAGGTGCTCCAGTGGGGAACGGCGGTGATACAACACGCCCATGGAGAACACGGTATCAAAGGCTTTCAGTGCGGGCAGCTGCTCAATACCCAGCGGCAGCAGGTGCGCGCGCTGGTCGTTACCCAGCAGCTTACGTACCGCTTCAAACTGACACAGGAACAGCTGCATCGGGTCGATACCAACCACCAGATGCGCGCCCGCGCCAATCATGCGCCACATGTGATAGCCGCTACCGCAGCCCACGTCCAGAATGGTGCGCCCGGTCAGGTCGGAAAGGTGCGGCAGAACGCGATCCCATTTCCAGTCTGAGCGCCATTCGGTATTGATGTTCACGCCGTACAGCGAGAACGGCCCTTTGCGCCACGGCATCAGGTTGCGCATCAGCGTTTCGATACGGTTGATCTGCCCTGGCGGAAGCGGTTCTTCACTCTCTGCGGTGACGCTGTGCAGGAGATCCAGACGATGCGGGGTCAGTTCCGGCAGAAACTCCACCGCATTTGACCACTGCTTTAACAGACCGTGCTGCTGATCCCGCTGCCAGGCGGCAATCTGCGCAGGCAGCGTCTCCAGCCAGTGGGAGAGGTGATTTTTGGCAATCAGCTGATAGAAGTTACTGAACTCGATCATGCCGGTTTCCCCGCTTTCAGCGCCACCAGCGAACCAAAGTTGAAGCACTGGAACCACAGTTCGCTATGCTCAAATCCGGCCTGACGCAGGCGCGCCTTGTGGGTTTCTACGGAGTCCGTCAGCATCACGTTTTCGAGCATGCTACGCTTCTGGCTGATCTCCAGCTCGCTGTAGCCGTTCGCACGCTTGAAATCGTGGTGCATATTGAACAGCAGCTCGCCAACTTCGGCGTCTTCAAAGCTGAATTTCTCCGAAAGCACCAGCGCGCCGCCAGGATTCAGCCCCTGATAGATTTTGTCCAGCAGCAGCTGGCGCTCTTCCGGCACCAGGAACTGCAGGGTGAAATTCAGCACCACCATCGAGGCGTTTTGGATCTCGATCTCACGGATATCGCCTTCCACCACGTCAACCGGAACAGGGGCTTTGTAGGCGTCAATATGGCGACGGCAGCGTTCCACCATGGCCGGAGAGTTATCCACGGCAATGATTCGGCAGCCTTCGTGATGAACGTTACGTCGTACCGACAGCGTTGCCGCGCCGAGCGAGCAGCCCAGGTCATAAACCTGCGTGCCGGGTTGAACGAAGCGCTCAGCCAGCATGCCGATCATAGAGATAATATTGGAATAACCGGGAACAGAGCGCTGGATCATATCCGGGAAGACTTCGGCTACCCGTTCATCGAAGGTCCAGTCGCCCAGGCTGGCGATAGGCGCGGAAAAAAGCGTGTCGCGATCTGACATAACGTAAAAATCCGGGAAAAATAAAGTGGCGTATTGTGCGCTAATGGAGGGAGAAAACCAACTCCCACGGCATATACCACAGGTTAGCCAGCACCATCAGCAAAAGCGAACACCAGGTTGCACTCATGCCGGAACGACGCCAGCGGATTAAGCGGTGGTGAAAGCCGTAATAATGCATCAGGCGGCCAGCGATAAGCAGCAGGCCACAGATGTGCACCATCCAGGTTTCTGCGCCATTCATCTCCATAAACAGCAGCAGGATGAGGGCCGCGGGGATGTATTCGACCGCATTGCCGTGAATGCGGATAGCGCTTTGCAGCTCGGAAAAGCCGCCGTCACCGTAAGAAACGCGGTAGAGCGTTCTGAGGCGCACAACGTCAAATGAAAACTTAATCAGCAGTAATGCACCTAACACCGCGTACAGCGCGCTGACCATACAAACTCCCTGTTTTTGGCAGATGGCACTTCCCTATGATAGGGGGTGATATCAGAAAAGAGAAGATTGTTGTGGGATGGAAGGGGCGCTGCCCACGGACGGCACCGCAGCCTGCAAGGCCTGCCACAGAGCATCGACCAGTTCGGGGGCCTGGGCAATATCCGGCGTGTGCAAAAAGAGATACGGCGTGGTGGTGTGTTCCCACGAGGCCAGTTTTTCCAGCCAGACGGCGAACATCGCCTGGTTTTGCGGCATGTTATCGCTGCCGATAAACCTGACCATTGGGTTTTGCGCGGTCACGATGGCGTGGACCGGCACTTTCGGTTTTTTACGCTGAGCTTCAACGATGGCCTCGTTATGCGGTATCGCGCTGTGCACCGGACGGCTATCGAGGATCACCCGGTTAACGGAACGCTCAAGCAGGCCGCGGTTGAGCGCTTTTTCCGCTTCGCCTTTCGCAAAGAAGTCCTGGTGTCGGACCTCCACGCCGTAGGTAAATTCCCGGGGCAGGGCATCCAGGAACTGCCAGAGCGCAGGCAGGTCGCGCGGAGCAAACGTGGCCGGAAGCTGCAGCCAGTACTGGCCGATGCGGTTTGCCAGAGGCGCCATCCGGCCAAAGAATTCGTCGGTCAACTCACCGCAGTTTCGCAGCGCGGCCTGGTGAGAAATGGTCGCCGGAAACTTGAAGCAGAAGCGGAAGTCGTCGGTTGTTTGCTCCCGCCAGCGTGCAACAATCTCGGCTTTAGGGAGCGCATACAGGGTGGTATTACCCTCGACGCAGTTGAAGTGTCGGGCATACTCCTCAAGGCTGGTGATACCCAGACGCACCCATTTCGGGTGCGACCACTGGGGCAGGCCCACATACATCATAACGCGCTAAGGATCTCGTCCGTGCTGCGCACGCGACCGATGCGCGGGAAGATATGGGTCATGCTGCCCTGGTGCTGTTCCGCCGAGGCCGCGCTACACGCATCTTCGGCAATCACCAGATTAAAGCCCAGCTCCCACGCGTTGCGGGCAGTCGACTCCACGCCGATATTGGTGGAAATGCCGCACAGGATGATCGTGTCAATGCCGCGACGGCGGAGCTGCAGCTCGAGATCGGTGCCGTAGAAGGCGCCCCACTGACGTTTGGTCACTTCGATGTCGCCGTCGCGTTTGCCGAGCGATACCGGGTACGTCCACCAGTTTTCCGGCAGGGCGCGGGCGGGAGTCTGCGCATCAACGGGCTGTTTTAACGCTTCTGCGTAATCCGCAGACCAGCCGACGCGCACCATGACAACCGGGGCACCGCTGGCACGGCATTTTTCCGCCAGGCGGGCGGCGCGGCTGACCACATCGTCCGCGGTATGCGGGCCACCGGCGAAGGGCAAAATGCCTTCCTGTAAATCAATCACCACAAGCGCGGTTTTGCTGGCATCAAGGGTTAACATCGTTACTCCCGTTAAATGAATCACTTCCACACACCATACGACGCGATGGCCTGTTATTGGTCGCATAATTTTGTTAATTTTTGTGAGAATGCGCAATAAGAGTGCAGCAAACGACCGCCTGGCCGTGGTTCGCTCTTATCGTCCGGCGGAATTTCCAGTATAATAGCCGCCTTTTTTCATCCAGTTGTGACATACAGAAAGCTGCGACATAGTAGCCTGCATACCAGGCGACATTTAGCCTGCGGCTAATTAAGGGATATCTCATGCGTACAGAATATTGCGGGCAGCTGCGTCAGTCCCACGTCGGACAGCAGGTCACCCTGTGTGGTTGGGTCAATCGTCGTCGTGATCTTGGTAGCCTTATCTTCATCGATATGCGCGACCGCGAAGGTATCGTTCAGGTGTTCTTCGATCCGGATCGCGCAGATGCGTTGAAGCTGGCCTCTGAGCTGCGTAATGAGTTCTGCATTCAGGTCACCGGCACCGTGCGTGCGCGTGACGAGAAAAACGTTAACGCCGACATGGCGACGGGTGCCATTGAAGTGCTGGCGTCCGATCTGACGATCATCAACCGTGCTGAAGCGCTGCCGCTGGACTCCAACCACGTCAACACTGAAGAAGCGCGTCTGAAATACCGCTACCTGGATCTGCGTCGTCCGGAGATGGCTCAGCGCCTGAAAACCCGTGCGAAAATCACCAGCCTGGTGCGTCGCTTTATGGATGACCACGGTTTCCTCGATATCGAAACACCGATGCTGACCAAAGCCACGCCGGAAGGCGCGCGCGATTACCTGGTGCCATCCCGCGTCCATAAAGGCAAATTCTACGCGCTGCCACAGTCTCCACAGCTGTTCAAACAGCTGCTGATGATGTCCGGCTTCGATCGCTACTATCAGATCGTGAAATGCTTCCGCGACGAAGACCTGCGCGCTGACCGCCAGCCTGAATTTACCCAGATCGATGTGGAAACCTCCTTCATGACCGCCGAGCAGGTGCGTGAAGTGATGGAAGCCCTGGTGCGTAGCCTGTGGAATGACGTGAAAGGCGTTGAGCTGGGCGATTTCCCAATCATGACCTTCGCGGAAGCCGAGCGTCGCTATGGCTCTGACAAACCAGACCTGCGTAACCCGATGGAGCTGGTGGACGTAGCTGATCTGGTTAAAAACGTGGAGTTCGCGGTCTTCGCGGGTCCGGCTAACGACGCCAAAGGCCGCGTAGCCGCGCTGCGTGTACCGGGCGGAGCGGCTCTGAGCCGTAAGCAGATCGACGACTACGGCAATTTCATCAAGATCTACGGCGCGAAAGGTCTGGCCTATATTAAAGTGACCGAGCGTGCGAAAGGTCTGGAAGGTATCACCAGCCCGGTTGCGAAATTCCTGAACGCGGACATCGTGGAAGCGATCCTGGAGCGCACCGGCGCGCAGGACGGCGACATGATCTTCTTCGGTGCAGATAACAAGAAAGTCGTTGCGGATGCGATGGGCGCGCTGCGTCTGAAGCTCGGTAAAGACCTGAATCTGACCGACGAGAGCAAATGGGCGCCGCTGTGGGTTATCGACTTCCCAATGTTTGAAGACGACGGTGAAGGCGGCCTGACCGCGATGCACCACCCGTTCACCTCGCCGAAAGACATGACGGCTGCCGAGCTGAAAGCGGCACCGGAAGAGGCCGTCGCCAACGCCTACGATATGGTCATCAACGGCTACGAAGTGGGCGGTGGCTCCGTGCGTATTCACAGCGGTGAAATGCAGCAGACCGTGTTCGGCATCCTGGGCATCAACGAGCAGGAGCAGCGCGAGAAATTCGGCTTCCTGCTGGACGCGCTGAAATACGGTACGCCTCCGCACGCGGGTCTGGCCTTCGGTCTTGACCGTCTGACCATGCTGCTGACCGGCACCGATAACATCCGTGATGTTATCGCTTTCCCGAAAACCACTGCTGCAGCGTGTCTGATGACCGAAGCGCCAAGCTTTGCCAACCCGGCCGCACTGGCTGAGCTGGGCATTGAGGTGGTGAAGAAGGAAGAGAAAAACTGATATGACATATAAGCTCCCCGTTTCGGTCCTGGTGGTCATTTATGCAGAAGACACGAAGCGGGTGCTGATGTTGCAGCGGCGCGATGACCCTGAATTCTGGCAGTCGGTTACCGGCAGTCTGGAAGAGGGGGAAACCGCGCCGCAGGCCGCCGCGCGTGAAGTAAAGGAAGAGGTCGCCATTGACGTTGCCCGCGAGCAACTGACCCTGAAGGACTGTCAGCGCACGGTGGAGTTCGAAATTTTTAGCCATTTACGTCATCGCTACGCGCCGGGTACCGAGCGCAATACGGAATCGTGGTTCTGTCTCGCGCTTCCCCATGAACGGGAGATCGTGTTTACCGAACACCTGACCTACCGCTGGGTGAATGCGGCGGATGCCGCCGCACTGACCAAGTCGTGGAGCAACCGGCAGGCGATTGAAGAATTTGTAATTAACGCTGCCTGAAAAGGCGCGCTCTTTGAGGATATTTTTATGGCAGGTCATAGTAAGTGGGCCAACACCAAACACCGCAAAGCGGCACAGGATGCCAAGCGCGGTAAGATCTTTACCAAAATCATTCGCGAGCTGGTGACGGCAGCGCGTCTGGGCGGCGGCGATCCGGCCTCTAACCCACGTCTGCGTGCGGCGGTGGATAAAGCGCTGTCTAACAACATGACGCGTGACACCCTGAACCGTGCTATCGCACGTGGCGTGGGCGGTGATGAAGACGCGAACATGGAAACCATCATTTATGAAGGTTACGGTCCTGGCGGTACGGCGGTGATGGTTGAGTGCCTGTCCGACAACCGTAACCGTACCGTTGCGGAAGTGCGCCACGCGTTCACCAAAACCGGTGGCAACCTGGGCACTGACGGTTCTGTTGCTTACCTGTTCAGCAAAAAAGGCGTCATCTCCTTCGAGAAAGGCGACGAAGATGCGATCATGGAAGCGGCGCTGGAAGCCGGTGCGGAAGACGTAGTGACCTTCGACGACGGCGCTATCGACGTTTATACCGCCTGGGAAGAGATGGGTGCCGTGCGCGATGCGCTGGAAGCGGCGGGCCTGAAAGCGGACAACGCTGAAGTCTCCATGATCCCGTCCACCAAAGCGGACATGGATGCAGAAACGGCACCAAAACTGCTGCGTCTGATCGACATGCTCGAAGACTGCGACGACGTGCAGGAAGTGTATCACAACGGTGAAATCTCTGATGAGGTTGCAGCGACTCTCTGATGAGAGCGTGTAAACCCGTTACAGGAGACGCGTGATGTCGATTATTCTCGGGATTGACCCAGGCTCACGCGTCACCGGTTATGGCGTTATCCGTCAGGTGGGACGCCAGTTAACCTACCTGGGCAGTGGCTGTATTCGCACCAAAGTTGACGATCTGCCGTCGCGCCTGAAGCTCATCTATGCGGGCGTGTCGGAGATCATCACCCAGTTTCAGCCGGACTATTTCGCCATCGAGCAGGTCTTTATGGCGAAAAATGCCGATTCGGCGCTAAAGCTCGGTCAGGCGCGCGGGGTGGCCATTGTCGCTGCGGTGAACCAGGATTTGCCGGTATTCGAATACGCGGCAAGGCAGGTTAAGCAAACGGTGGTGGGCATCGGTAGCGCGGAGAAAAGTCAGGTGCAGCACATGGTGCGGACCCTGCTCAAGCTCCCTGCTAACCCGCAGGCCGACGCCGCCGATGCGCTGGCGATTGCGATTACCCACTGTCACGTCAGCCAGAACGCGATGCAAATGAGCGAATCGCGGCTCAATCTGGCGCGAGGCAGGTTACGATAATGACAAATCAGGCTGGATGTTTATCCAGCCTTTTTTTATTATGTCGGCAGTTAATTTCTTCCAGAACGCAGGAGCGTCACGTGATAGGCAGACTCAGAGGCATCATCATTGAAAAACAACCCCCGTTAGTGCTGCTGGAAGTGGGTGGCGTGGGCTATGAAGTCCATATGCCGATGACCTGCTTCTACGAGCTGCCGGACGCGGGCAAAGAGGCGATTGTCTTTACCCAGTTTGTGGTGCGTGAAGATGCTCAGCTGCTGTACGGCTTCAACAACAAACAGGAACGCACCCTGTTCCGCGAGCTGATTAAAACCAACGGCGTCGGGCCGAAGCTGGCGCTGGCGATCTTATCCGGCATGTCTGCACCACAGTTTGTGAATGCCGTTGAGCGTGAAGATCCTGCGGCGCTGATTAAGCTTCCTGGCATCGGTAAGAAAACGGCAGAACGCCTGATTGTCGAGATGAAAGACCGCTTTAAAGGCCTGCATGGCGATCTCTTCACGCCGGCGGCCGATCTGGTACTGACCTCGCCAGGTGCGCCTGCGGCGGATGATGACGCGGAGCAGGAAGCGGTTGCCGCGCTGGTGGCACTGGGCTATAAACCTCAGGAGGCCAGCCGCATGGTAAGTAAAATTGCCAAACCGGACGCCAGCAGTGAAACCCTGATTCGTGAAGCGCTGCGCGCTGCATTGTGAGGTAAAGGATGATTGAAGCAGACCGCCTGGTTTCGGCAGGCACTGTTCAGGCAGAGGATGTGGTGGATCGCGCGATTCGCCCAAAACTGCTTGATGAGTACATTGGCCAGCCGCAGGTTCGTTCCCAGATGGAGATTTTTATCCAGGCGGCAAAGCTGCGCGGCGATGCGCTCGATCACCTGCTGATTTTTGGCCCGCCGGGTTTAGGCAAAACCACCCTGGCGAATATCGTCGCTAATGAAATGGGCGTTAACCTGCGCACCACCTCCGGCCCGGTGCTGGAGAAGGCGGGCGATTTGGCGGCCATGCTGACCAACCTCGAACCGCATGACGTGCTGTTTATCGATGAGATCCACCGCCTGTCACCGGTGGTGGAAGAGGTGCTCTATCCGGCGATGGAAGATTATCAGCTGGATATCATGATCGGTGAAGGTCCGGCTGCGCGCTCCATCAAAATCGATCTGCCGCCGTTTACCCTGATTGGCGCAACGACGCGAGCCGGGTCGTTGACCTCTCCACTGCGCGACCGCTTCGGTATCGTGCAGCGTCTGGAGTTTTACCAGGTGGCCGATCTCCAGCACATCGTTGGCCGCAGCGCCCGCTATATGGGGCTGGAGATGAGCGAAGAGGGGGCGTTTGAAGTGGCGAAGCGTTCCCGCGGTACGCCGCGTATCGCCAACCGCCTGCTGCGCCGCGTGCGTGACTTTGCTGAGGTGAAGCACAACGGTTCGATCTCCGCTGAGATCGCCGCGCAGGCGCTGGATATGCTGAACGTCGATGCCGAAGGTTTTGACTACATGGACCGCAAGCTGCTGCTGGCGGTGCTGGACAAGTTCTTTGGTGGCCCGGTCGGGCTGGATAACCTGGCGGCAGCAATCGGGGAAGAGCGTGAAACCATTGAGGACGTGCTTGAACCGTATCTGATCCAGCAGGGCTTCCTGCAGCGCACCCCGCGTGGACGTATGGCCACGGTGCGGGCGTGGAATCATTTCGGCATTACGCCACCGGCAATGCCGTAAGCAGCGATAATTTGTCGCCCCGGTAAGCGAAGCGCCTCCGGGGACATACCCGCTACTGCGCGGTCTTCTTCATCATACTGAAGATAAACAGCACCGCCGCACTCAGCACCACGGACGGCCCCGCAGGCGTGTCATAGAACGCCGAGAAGGTTAGCCCACCCGTTACCGCAATCATCCCGATAATTACGGCGACACCGGCCATCTGCTCCGGCGTACGGGCAAAACGACGCGCCGTAGCCGCAGGGATGATCAGCAGCGAGGTGATAATCAGCGCGCCGACGAACTTCATCGCCACACCAATGGTTAACGCCGTCACCAGCATCAGCAGCAGCTTCACGCGCTGCAGCTTCACGCCGTCGACAAATGCCAGATCCGGGCTGACGGTCATCGCCAGTAAATTACGCCATTGCCAGAGCAAAATCCCCAGGACTACAACCACGCCGATAGCAATGGCGATCAGATCGTCCGGCGTCACGGCCAGCAGGTCACCGAACAGGTAGGCCATCAGATCCACGCGGATATTGGACATCAGGCTGACCACCACCAGACCCAGCGACAGGGCGCTGTGCGCCATGATGCCAAGCAGCGTATCAATGGCGAGGTGGGGGCGTTTTTCCAGCCAGACCAGACCGGCCGCCAGCAGCAGCGTGACCACAATCACCGCATAGAACGGGTTGACGTTCAGCAGCAGGCCAAAAGCCACGCCCAGCAGGGACGCGTGCGCCAGGGTATCGCCGAAGTAAGACATTCTGCGCCACACCACAAACGAGCCGAGTGGACCCGCGGCGCAGGCAAGCATAATCCCGGCCAGCCAGCCGGGCAGTAACAGTTCAATCATGAGTGTCCATTTCCCCGACGCAGAACGATTCGTCCCTGCAAATCATGGCGGTGATTATGATGATGGCGATAGATGCCGAGCTGTTCAGCGCCGCGAGGGCCGAACATGGAGATAAATTCCGGGTGCATGGAGACCACTTCAGGCGTGCCGGAGCAGCAGATATGGTGGTTGAGACACAGCACTTCATCAGTTTTTGCCATCACCAGATGCAGGTCGTGGGATACCATCAGTACCGCGCAGTTCAGTTCCTGACGCAGCTGGTCAATAAGATCGTACAGCGCGACCTGGCCGTTGACGTCGACCCCCTGCGTCGGCTCATCCAGCACCAGCAGCTGCGGGCTGCTGAGCAACGCACGGGCAAGTAATACGCGCTGCGTTTCACCGCCGGACAGTTTTTGCAGCGGCGCATCGACAAGATGGCCTGCCTGCACGCGCTTCAGCGCCGGAAGAATATCGGCTTTCCGCGTGCCGGGGCGCAGGTGCAGGAAACGGCTCACCGTCAGCGGCAGCGTGGCGTCAAGGTGCAGTTTTTGCGGCACATAGCCGATACGCAATTTTTCCTCACGCGTGATCACGCCTTCATCGGGTGCGACCAGACCCAGCACCACGCGAACTAGGGTGGATTTGCCTGCGCCATTGGGGCCGAGCAGCGTCAGAATTTTGCCAGGCTTCAGATCGAGCGACACGTCAGAAAGGACGCGGCGCTGGCCAAATGAGACCGAAATATTTTCAAGAGAAACCAATGTCGTCATGTCATTTTAAGCTTGAAGAAGTCAACGAATGTTATAATATCACATTCCACGCATTCACTACGATGATTAGTCGCATTATGTTACATAAAAATACGCTTCTTTTCGCAGCATTATCCGCTGCCCTTTGGGGTACAACCGCACAAGATGTTAACGCTGCGGTTGTCGCTTCGCTTAAACCACTCGGGTTTATCGCGTCAGCCATTGCTGACGGAGTAACAGAAACTCAGGTTCTGCTCCCGGATGGTGCATCCGAGCATGACTACTCCCTGCGCCCTTCAGACGTAAAACGCTTACAAAACGCGGACTTAGTTGTCTGGATTGGTCCGGAAATGGAAGCGTTTATGCAGAAGTCAGCAAAACAGGTGGCGGGCGAAAAACAGGTCGCGATTGCCGCCCTCCCAGGCGTGAAACCGTTACTCATGAAAGGCACGGATGACGACGGCGATGAACATGACCATCATACTGCCGACGGTGAAAAAGGTGATGGAGATCACCATCACGGCGAGTACAACATGCATCTTTGGTTATCCCCAGAGATAGCGCGGCTTTCAGCGGTTGCAATCCATGACAAATTAGTGGAACTTATGCCGCAAAGTCGAGCCAAACTAGACGCCAACCTGAAAGATTTTGAGGCACAATTAGCCGCAACCGATAAGCAGGTAGGTAATGAGCTCGCACCGTTGAAAGGAAAAGGGTATTTCGTTTTTCATGACGCCTACGGCTATTACGAAAAACACTACGGTTTGACCCCGTTGGGTCACTTTACCGTCAACCCTGAAATTCAACCTGGTGCGCAGCGTTTACATGAAATCAGAACACAGCTGGTTGAGCAAAAAGCGACATGCGTTTTTGCTGAGCCACAGTTCAGGCCAGCGGTCGTAGAAGCCGTGGCCAGGGGGACATCCGTGCGCATGGGGACCCTTGACCCGCTAGGAACGAATATCCAGTTGAGCAAAGCGAGCTATTCGCAGTTCCTCAGCCAACTGGCGAACCAGTATGCGAGCTGCCTGAAAGGAGATTAACGAGGAAGTGAATACGTGCAACAGATAGCCCGCTCTGTCGCCCTGGCATTTAACAATCTGCCTCGACCCCACCGCGTCATGCTGGGGTCGCTTACAGTACTCACCTTAGCGGTCGCCGTCTGGCGGCCCTATGTTTACCACCCGAGTTCTGCCCCTATCATCAAAACCATCGAGCTTGAAAAGAGCGAAATCCGCTCTTTGCTGCCTGAAGCCAGTGAGCCTATCGACCAGTCGGCTCAGGAAGATGAAGCCATTCCACAGGATGAACTGGACGATAAAACCGAGAATGAAGCGGGTATCCACGAATATGTAGTTTCTACCGGGGACACGCTGAGCAGCGTGCTGAACCAGTACGGCATCGACATGGGCAATATCAGCCAGCTGGCGGCGGCAGATAAAGATCTTCGCAACCTGAAAATTGGGCAACAGCTCTCCTGGACGTTAACGGCCGATGGCGATCTCCAGCGTCTGACCTGGGAAATGTCCCGCCGTGAAACCCGCACCTACGATCGCACGGCAACCGGTTTCAAAATGACCAGCGAAATGCAGAAGGGCGACTGGGTCAACAGCGTTCTCAAAGGCACCGTGGGCGCAAGCTTTGTCTCCAGCGCGCGCGACGCAGGGTTGACCAGCGCTGAAATCAGTTCGGTGATCAAAGCCATGCAGTGGCAGATGGATTTCCGCAAGCTGAAAAAAGGCGATGAGTTTTCCGTCCTGATGTCCCGCGAAATGCTGGACGGCAAGCGCGAGCAAAGCCAGCTGCTGGGCGTGCGTCTGCGCTCCGAGGGCAAAGATTACTACGCGATCCGTGCCGAAGACGGCAAGTTCTACGACCGCACCGGTACGGGCCTTGCAAAGGGCTTCCTGCGCTTCCCGACGGCGAAACAGTTCCGCGTCTCCTCCAACTTTAACCCGCGTCGTCTGAACCCGGTCACCGGACGCGTCGCACCGCACCGTGGCGTTGACTTTGCTATGCCGCAGGGCACACCGGTACTCGCGGTTGGGGATGGCGAAGTGGTGGTGGCCAAACGTAGCGGCGCAGCCGGATATTATGTTGCGGTACGTCATGGTCGCACGTATACGACCCGCTATATGCACCTGCGTAAGCTGCTGGTTAAACCAGGACAAAAGGTGAAGCGTGGTGACCGTATTGCGATCTCCGGTAATACCGGTCGTTCTACCGGCCCGCACCTGCACTACGAAGTGTGGATCAACCAGCAGGCCGTGAACCCGCTGACGGCGAAACTGCCGCGCACCGAAGGCCTGACGGGTAAAGATCGTACGGATTACCTGGCGCAGGTGAAAGAGGTATTGCCGCAGCTGAGCTTAGACTAAGCCCTCTGTTTTTGTTAAAAAAGCCGGCGCACCCTGACGCCGGCTTTTTCTTTTGTGCGCGGACGACTGCCTCGCTACACTATCTGAATTAATTTTGCGTCATCAGACCCTGGATCCAGCATGGAAACCCAAAAAAACAATATTGAATACATTCCTGAGTTTGAAAAATCCTTCCGCCATCCGCGCAACTGGGGCGCCTGGCTCGGTGTCTACGCCTTTGCGGGGATAGCGTTGCTGCCGGCTTCCGTCCGCGATCCTGTTCTGGGTAAAATTGGCCGTCTTGCCGGGCGCTTAGGCAAGAGTGCCCGCCGTCGCGCGCAGATCAATCTCTATTACTGTTTTCCTGAAAAGAGCGACGCCGAGCGCGAGGCAATCATTGATGAGATGTATACCACCGCACCGCAGGCCATGGCGATGATGGCGGAGCTGGCGCTGAAAGGACCGGAGAAAATTGTCGATCGCGTTGACTGGAAAGGGCTGGATATCATTGAGGAGATGCGCCGCAATGACGAGAAAGTCATTTTCCTTGTCCCACACGGCTGGGGCGTTGATATTCCGGCGATGCTGATGGCCTCTCAGGGCCAGAAGATGGCGGCAATGTTCCATAACCAGGGCAATAAAATCTTCGATTTTGTCTGGAATACGGTGCGTCGTCGTTTTGGCGGACGCCTGCATGCGCGCAACGATGGCATTAAGCCGTTCATTCAGTCGGTACGCCAGGGGTACTGGGGCTACTATTTGCCGGATCAGGACCACGGCCCCGAGCACAGCGAGTTTGTCGATTTCTTTGCGACCTATAAAGCGACGCTGCCTGCGATTGGCCGCCTGATGAAAGTGTGTCGTGCCCGCGTGATCCCGCTGTTCCCGGTCTATGACGGCAAAACGCATCGCCTGAGCATTGAGGTTCGTCCGCCGATGGACGATCTGCTGACCGCTGACGACCACACCATTGCCCGTCGGATGAACGAAGAGGTGGAGATCCTGGTAGGGCCCCATGCCGAGCAGTACACGTGGATCCTGAAGCTGCTTAAAACGCGTAAGCCGGGTGAAAAAGAGCCGTATAAACGCAAAGAGCTTTATCCAACGAAATAAAAAAAGCCCTCTCCATCTGGAGAGGGCTTTTTAACAGAGACGTTATTACTCGACGGTCATAACGCGCGTGGTGTTGGTTGAGCCGATGGTGCTCATCACATCGCCCTGGGTCACAATGACGATATCACCAGAGACCAGATAGCCTTTGTCGCGCAGCAGGTTTACGGCATCGTGCGCCGCGGCCACGCCGTCATTGGTGCTGTCGAAGTGTACCGGCGTCACGCCGCGGTACAGCGCCGTCAGGTTCAGCGTACGTTCGTGACGGGACATGGCGAAGATCGGCAGACCCGAGCTGATACGCGAGGTCATCAGCGCGGTGCGGCCAGATTCGGTCATGGTGATGATCGCGGTAACGCCCTTCAGATGGTTTGCCGCATACATTGCCGACATCGCAATCGCTTCTTCCACGTTGTCGAACTGCACGTCCAGACGGTGTTTAGAGACGTTGATGCTTGGGATCTTTTCAGCACCCAGGCAAACACGTGCCATGGCGGCCACGGTTTCTGCCGGATACTGGCCCGCTGCGGTTTCTGCGGAGAGCATCACCGCATCGGTTCCGTCAAGCACGGCGTTTGCCACGTCCATGACTTCGGCACGGGTTGGCATCGGGTTAGTGATCATCGATTCCATCATCTGAGTGGCGGTGATCACCGCGCGGTTCAGCTGACGTGCGCGACGAATCAGGGCTTTTTGAATACCGACCAGCTCAGGGTCGCCGATTTCCACACCCAGGTCGCCGCGCGCAACCATCACCACGTCTGACGCGAGGATCACGTCGTCCATGGCATCCTGATCGCAAACGGCTTCCGCACGCTCAACTTTGGCGACGATTTTGGCATCGCAGCCTGCATCGCGTGCCAGGCGACGCGCATAGTTCAGATCTTCGCCGCAGCGCGGGAAGGAGACAGCCAGGTAATCAACGCCGATCAGCGCAGCCGTCACGATGTCCGCTTTGTCTTTATCGGTGAGCGCCTCTGCAGAGAGGCCGCCGCCCAGTTTGTTGATGCCTTTATTGTTGGAGAGCGGGCCGCCGACGGTAACTTCGGTGAACACTTTCATGCCTTGAACTTCCAGCACTTTCAGCTGTACGCGGCCGTCATCAAGCAGCAGGATATCGCCAGGTACGACGTCAGCCGGGAGGCCTTTATAGTCGATACCGACTTTCTCTTTATCGCCTTCGCCTTTGCCCAGGTTGGCATCCAGCAGGAATTTGTCGCCGATATTGAGGAAAACTTTCCCCTCTTTAAAGGTGGAGACACGAATTTTTGGACCCTGCAAATCGCCGAGGATAGCAACGTGGCGGCCCAGTTTGGCTGCGATTTCACGCACTTTATCGGCACGTAATTTATGGTCTTCTGGCGTACCGTGAGAGAAGTTCATACGCACCACGTTGGCACCGGCGGCGATAATTTTTTCGAGATTATTATCGCGATCGGTGGCCGGGCCTAAGGTGGTTACGATCTTGGTTCTGCGAAGCCTTCTGGACATGTAATACTCCGTTGACTGAAACAACTTTGGTGTTGCGTGAACATTGAATCGGCCTTCATCTGCTGCAAGGCAGTGGAGAGGGGACCGAATGCCGTAAATCGTTACTTCGTCATTATTCGTGACGTCTTCGTTATCAACTATCGAACATCGCTCTTTATAAGCAATTCTTTATCAAAACGCGATTCCTTCAGCGCTTCCTTGACCCGCTTCAAGTTATCCCGGAATTTTGCCCCCCGGCGTAAGGTAAAACCGGTCGCCAGCACGTCAATCACGGTGAGCTGGGCCAGTCGGGAGACCATTGGCATATAAATGTCGGTGTCTTCTGGCACGTCGAGAGTGATCGCCAGCGTCGCCTCACGGGCCAGCGGTGTGCCCGCTGTGGTCAGCGCAATCACCATGGCATCGTTTTCACGGGCCAGCTGCGCCAGTTCTACCTGACTCTTAGTGCGGCCAGTATGCGAAATCAGTACCACGACGTCATCTTCACTGCAATTCATACAGCTCATGCGTTGCAGGACAATGTCATCGGAATAAATCACCGGGACGTTAAAGCGGAAAAATTTATTCATGGCGTCATGCGCGACGGCCGCCGACGACCCGAGCCCAAAGAAGGCAATTCGCTTGGCCTGGGTGAGTAAATCCACTGCGCGATTCACGGAACTCATGTCCAGAGACTGACGGACGTGGTCAAGCGAAGCCATGGCCGACTCAAAAATTTTCGCGGTATAGGCATCAACGCTGTCGTCTTCATCCACATTACGATTAACATAAGGGGTGCCGTTAGCCAGACTTTGTGCCAGATGCAGTTTAAAATCAGGAAAGCCGCGCGTTTCCAGGCTGCGGCAGAAGCGATTGACCGTGGGTTCGCTAACACCCGCTTCCTGTGCCAGAGCGGCGATGCTTGAATGAATCGCCTGAGCGGGAGAGGCGAGAATGACCTCGGCCACTTTTCGCTCGGATTTGCTAAGGTGTTCCAGTTGAAACTGGATTTTTTCCAGCATGTTCATGTTAACAGGACGCTCATGGGTGTAAACGATTTCATTAATTGATGAAATCGTGATTCGATTTAGCCGATATTACCCCTGTGGCTTCCATTAAGGGTAACAATCGACGAGATAATGTTGTTGTTTTTTTTCATTACTTGATCGATGTCGGGTTTTGCTATGACCCTGTTGCGCAAAGAAACGACGGTTGTTGCGTCATTAAGCCGTCGAAATCATCCGATGGGTGAAAAATCGCGGTATCGCACGCGACGATAAGCGCTAATGGTTTCGGGAATGACGTAAAAGCAGTACAGTGCATTGTAATAAAATTACAACGATACCTGGCAGAAGTACCAGGTGATCCAACTGAGGAGAATGACATGGCGGTAACGCAAACAGCCCAGGCATGTGACCTGGTCATTTTCGGCGCGAAAGGCGATCTTGCACGCCGAAAATTGCTGCCTTCCCTGTATCAACTGGAGAAAGCGGGCCAAATTCATCCGGATACGCGTATCCTGGGTGTTGGGCGCGCCGACTGGGACAAGGACGCTTATACCAAAGTCGTCCGCGAGGCGCTCGAAACTTTCATGAAGGAAAAAATTGATGAAAGTTTGTGGGATACCCTGAGCGGTCGTCTCGATTTCTGCAACCTTGACGTGAATGACGTCAGCGCATTCGCTCGCTTGGGCGCGATGCTGGATCAGAAAAACCGTGTCACCATTAACTATTTCGCCATGCCGCCAAGCACCTTCGGCGCCATCTGCAAAGGCCTGGGCGAAGCCAAACTGAACGCCAAACCGGCGCGCGTCGTGATGGAGAAGCCGTTGGGTACGTCCCTGGCAACCTCGCGTGAAATCAACGACCAGGTGGGCGAGTTCTTTGAAGAGTGCCAGGTCTACCGTATTGACCACTATCTCGGTAAAGAGACGGTGCTGAACCTGCTGGCGCTGCGTTTTGCTAACTCCCTGTTTGTGAACAACTGGGACAACCGCACCATCGACCACGTGGAAATCACCGTGGCGGAAGAGGTGGGGATTGAAGGCCGCTGGGGTTACTTTGACCAGGCCGGTCAGATGCGCGACATGATCCAGAACCACCTGCTGCAGATTTTGTGCATGATTGCCATGTCTCCTCCGTCCGATCTGACGGCGGACAGCATTCGTGACGCCAAAGTGAAAGTGCTGAAGTCGCTGCGCCGCATCGACCGCTCCAACGTGCGCGAGAAGACCGTTCGCGGCCAGTACACCGCCGGGTTTGCGCAAGGTAAAAAAGTGCCTGGCTACCTGGAAGAAGAGGGCGCGAACAAGTCCAGCAACACCGAGACGTTCGTGGCCATCCGCGTGGACATCGACGACTGGCGCTGGGCGGGGGTTCCGTTCTACCTGCGCACCGGTAAGCGTCTGCCTGCGAAATGTTCCGAAGTGGTTGTCTACTTTAAGAACCCGGAACTGAACCTGTTCAAAGAGTCCTGGCAGGAGCTGCCGCAGAACAAACTGACCATTCGTCTGCAGCCGGACGAGGGCGTGGACATCCAGATCCTCAACAAAGTGCCGGGCCTGGATCACAAACACAACCTGCAGACCACCAAGCTGGATCTGAGCTACTCCGAAACCTTTAACCAGACGCACCTGGCCGATGCGTACGAGCGTCTGCTGCTGGAAACCATGCGCGGTATCCAGGCGCTGTTCGTGCGTCGCGATGAGGTGGAAGAGGCGTGGAAATGGGTCGACTCCATCACCGAAGCCTGGGCTGCCGATCAGGATGCGCCAAAACCGTATCAGGCGGGCACATGGGGACCTGTCGCGTCGGTGGCAATGATCACCCGTGATGGCCGCTCCTGGAACGAGTTTGAGTAAGATAATCCGCTAGCCCGAAAGTGTTATTTTACCGGTAACATGATCTAACACAGCTCGTGGCACAATTTTCAACTTTTAAGCTCCGCGTGGATTCACCCGCGGAGCTTTTTTTATTACACTGCCGGAAGTGATTTTGCCCCTGAGCTCCGGACAGCAAGCGTTTCAGCGTTGTTAACAACTGCCAGCGACTTTGTAAACTCCCGAGCCCGGACAGATAAATGAGAGGAGCTTTTATGAATCCGACATTGTTACGCGTAACAAAGCGCATTATTGAGCGCTCGAAAGAGACCCGTTCGGCCTACCTCGCCCGGATTGAACAGGCGAAGAGCAACACCGTTCACCGTTCCCAGCTGGCCTGCGGTAACCTGGCGCACGGCTTCGCCGCCTGCCAGCCTGACGATAAAGCGTCGCTGAAAAGCATGTTGCGTAACAATATCGCCATCATTACCGCCTATAACGATATGCTCTCCGCGCACCAGCCCTATGAGGTTTACCCGGATATCATCCGTAAAGCGCTGCACAGCGTGAATGCGGTCGGCCAGGTGGCGGGGGGGGTACCCGCCATGTGCGACGGCGTGACGCAGGGTCAGGACGGTATGGAGCTCTCCCTGCTGAGCCGTGAAGTCATTGCCATGTCCGCGGCGGTGGGCCTGTCACACAACATGTTTGATGGCGCGCTCTATCTCGGCGTATGCGACAAGATTGTTCCGGGCCTGGTGATGGCCGCGCTGTCGTTTGGTCATCTGCCTGCGATCTTCGTGCCGTCGGGCCCAATGGCAAGCGGCCTGCCGAACAAAGAAAAAGTGCGCATTCGCCAGCTGTACGCGGAAGGAAAAGCAGATCGTCAGGCGCTGCTGGAAGCGGAAGCTGCATCCTACCACGCGCCGGGCACCTGTACGTTCTACGGTACCGCGAACACGAACCAGATGGTGGTGGAGTTTATGGGGATGCAGCTTCCGGGCTCGTCCTTTATCCAGCCGGATGCACCGCTGCGCAAGGCGCTGACCGAGGCCGCGGCCCGTCAGGTCACGCGTCTGACCGGAAACGGCAACGAATGGATGCCGATGGGCAAAATGGTCGACGAAAAAGTTATCGTCAACGGGATTGTCGCGCTGCTGGCCACCGGTGGTTCGACCAACCACACCATGCACCTGGTGGCCATGGCGCGTGCCGCGGGCATTCTGATTAACTGGGATGACTTCTCCGAGATCTCTTCCGTGGTGCCGTTGATGGCGCGCCTGTATCCGAACGGTCCGGCGGACATCAACCACTTCCAGGCCGCAGGCGGCGTACCGCTGCTCATGCGCGAGCTGCTGAAGGGCGGTCTGCTGCATGAAGATGTTAACACCGTAGCGGGCTTTGGCCTGCAGCGCTACACCCAGGAGCCATGGCTGAACAACGGCGAGCTGGACTGGCGCGAAGGGGCGACCGCATCTCTTGATGCGCAGGTTATCGCCACCATCGACAAACCTTTCTCTCCTCACGGTGGCACCAAGGTGCTGAGCGGTAACCTTGGTCGCGCGGTAATGAAGACCTCTGCCGTACCGGAAGAGAATCAGATTATCGAAGCGCCAGCGGTGGTATTTGAAAGCCAGCACGACGTATTACCTGCCTTTGACGCCGGTCTGCTCGACAAAGACTGCGTGGTAGTGGTGCGTCATCAGGGGCCTAAAGCCAACGGGATGCCAGAATTACATAAACTTATGCCACCACTTGGTGTATTATTGGACCGCCGTTTCAAAATTGCACTGGTGACCGATGGACGCCTCTCTGGCGCCTCAGGTAAAGTGCCATCAGCTATCCACGTGACGCCGGAAGCGTACGACGGCGGCCTGCTGGCGAAAGTGCGTGACGGTGACATGATCCGCGTTAACGGTCAGACAGGCGAGTTAACCCTGCTGGTGGATGACGCCGAGCTGGCGGCACGTCAGCCCCATATTCCTGACCTGAGCGCGTCGCGCGTGGGAACAGGACGCGAAATGTTTGGCGCACTGCGTAAGAACCTCTCCGGTGCTGAGCAGGGCGCAACCTGTATTACGTTTTAAGACGACTTGATTTTAACGATCTGGCGAGAGAAGACTCTGATGAAAAACTGGAAAACAAGTGCAGAAGCAATCCTGACCACTGGCCCTGTCGTGCCGGTTATCGTGGTAAACAAGCTGGAGCACGCTGTACCGATGGCGAAAGCGCTGGTTGCGGGCGGCGTTCGCGTTCTGGAAGTGACACTGCGTACCGCCTGCGCGATGGATGCCATTCGCGCGATTGCCAAAGAAGTGCCGGACGCCATTATCGGTGCGGGTACCGTAACGAACGCAAAACAGCTGGCTGAAGTGACCGAAGCGGGCGCACAGTTTGCCATCAGCCCGGGCCTGACCGAGTCGCTGCTGAAAGCCGCGACCGAAGGTACTATTCCGCTTATCCCGGGCATCAGCACCGTTTCTGAACTGATGCTGGGCATGGACTACGGTCTGAAAGAGTTCAAATTCTTCCCGGCGGAAGCGAACGGCGGCACCAAAGCGCTGCAGGCCATTGCCGGTCCATTCTCTCAGGTACGCTTCTGCCCGACGGGCGGTATCTCTCCAGCCAACTACCGTGACTACCTGGCGCTGAAAAGCGTGCTTTGCATCGGTGGCTCATGGCTGGTTCCGGCGGATGCCCTGGAAGCGGGCGACTGGGATCGCATCACCAAACTGGCTCGCGAAGCGGTAGAAGGCGCGAAGCAGTAAGTCATTCGCTGCATGAAAAACGGGCCTTTCGGCCCGTTTTTTTATCCCGTTACCTTAACGCTTGATGCGGCCGCTTTCGCTCTCGCCACGGCGTCATCAACGTTATCTCCTGTGGCTAACGCCACGCCAAGACGACGGGTTCCGTCGATCTCCGGCTTGCCGAACAAACGGACCTGCAACCCGGCACCCACCGCCGCGTCAACGTTATCAAACGTAACGTTCTGGCTGGTTAGCTGCGGCAGGATCACCGCCGAGGCGGCCGGGCCGTACTGACGGATACCGCCGACGGGCAGGCCGAGGAAGGCGCGCACGTGCAGGGCGAACTCGGAGAGATCCTGCGAAATCAGCGTGACCATGCCGGTGTCATGCGGGCGAGGGGAGACTTCGCTGAAGATCACCTCATCGCCGCACACAAACAGCTCCACGCCAAACAGGCCATAGCCGCCCAGCGCCAGGACGGTTTTACGGGCGATCGCCTGCGCACGCTCCAGCGCCAGGGCGCTCATCTGCTGCGGCTGCCAGGATTCGCGGTAATCGCCATCTTCCTGGCGGTGGCCAATCGGGTCGCAGAAATGGACGCCGTCAACGGCGCTGACGGTCAGCAGGGTGATCTCGAAATCAAACTTCACCACCCCTTCAACGATCACGCGACCGGCGCCTGCGCGGCCACCCTGCTGGGCATACTCCCACGCCTTGTCCAGCGTGCTGCTGTCGCGGATAAAGCTCTGTCCTTTACCGGAAGAGCTCATCACCGGCTTAACGATGCACGGGTAACCAATCTCCTCTACGGCCTGCAGGAATGCGGCCTTATCGCCAGCAAAACGATAGCTCGACGTGGGCAACCCGAGCTCTTCTGCCGCCAGACGACGAATGCCTTCGCGGTTCATGGTCAGCTTTGCGGCTTTCGCGCAGGGCACCACGCGCTGGCCTTCCTGCTCAAGCGCAATCAGCGTATCGGTGGCGATGGCTTCAATTTCCGGTACAACGAAATCAGGCTTCTCGCGTGAAATCAGCTCACGAAGGGCATCGCCGTCCAGCATGTTAATCACATAAGAACGATGGGCGACGTGCATGGCGGGTGCATCGGCGTAGCGGTCTACGGCAATGACTTCCACGCCTAAACGCTGGCACTCAATGGCGACCTCTTTTCCCAGCTCGCCCGATCCCAACAGCATCACTCGCGTCGCCGCAGGTCGCAGCGCGGTTCCTAAACGAATCATAACAATCCCCCTGAAAAAGTTGCGGGCAGTATAAACGAAAACGTTTGCGTCTGTCTTGTGCACGGCCAGGTGAGGGGAGAAGAAATTTGCGCTTCTTTAGCCCGTCCAGACATTTCCTGACGCCTGCTCGCTTACGCTGTGGAACATGTTCACCGTTAAGTGAGGGAAACCATGTCTGGCTGGCTAAATCAATTGCAATCACTGTTAGGGCAGAAAACGTCGTCTTCCGGCGAGCGGGATCTCAGCAAACTACTGGTGCCCGGGGCGCTCGGCGGGCTGGCAGGCCTGCTGGTCGCGAATAAATCCTCGCGCAAGCTGCTGGCAAAGTACGGGACAGGCGCGCTGCTGGCCGGTGGGGGCGCCATTGCGGGCACCGTCCTGTGGAATAAATACAAGGACAGGGTCCGGACCGCGCACAGCGATGAACCGCACTACGGCGAGCACACCTCGCCGCTGGATCTGCGTACCGAAAGGCTCATTCTTGCGCTGGTTTTTGCCGCGAAAAGTGACGGACATATCGACGATAAGGAACGGCTGGCGATCGAACAGCAGCTGCGCGAAGCCGGCGTCGAAGAGAAGGGCAGAGCGCTGGTGGCGCAGGCCATCGAACAGCCCCTGGATCCGCAGCGTCTGGCGCAAAGCGTGAAAAATGAGGAAGAGGCGCTTGAACTCTATTTCCTCAGCTGTGCCGCCATCGATATCGATCACTTTATGGAGCGCAGCTACCTGAATGCGCTTGGCGACGCGCTGAAGATCCCGCAGGACGTGCGTGAGGGCATTGAGCGGGATATCCGGGAACAAAAACAGGCGTTACAGGGATAGTTCTCGCCGTTGCGACCCGGTTTCGCTTGCATCATGCGTGGGTTTTGCCAACCTTATAGGGTGTAAAACGAAAAAGAATGACGACATGCCACCGAAAGCCCGACGTATACCTTATGCGATCACCACGCATGGCGATACGCGTATAGACAACTATTACTGGCTACGGGACGACTCGCGCTCCCGGCCAGAGGTGCTCGACTACCTGCACGAGGAAAACGACTATGGCCGCAAGGTCATGTCCAGCCAGCAGACGCTTCAGGACCAGCTGCTGAATGAAATGGTGCAGCGTATTCCACAGCGCGATATCTCCGCGCCCTGGACCAAAAATGGCTATCGCTATCGCCATATTTATGAGCCCGGCAACGAGTATCCCATCTACCAGCGTCAGTCGGTCCTGAGCGCCGAATGGGATGCGTGGGATATTCTGCTGGATGCCAATCAGCGCGCGGCCCACAGCGAGTTTTATACTCTGGGCGGCATGTCCATTTCGCCGGATAACGCGGTGATGGCGCTGGCGGAGGATTATCTCTCCCGTCGCCAGTACGGCCTGCGTTTTCGCAACCTGGACACCGGCAACTGGTATCCGGAAATGCTGGAAAACGTCTCCCCGGATTTTGTCTGGGCGAATGATTCCGAGACGGTGTACTACGTCAAAAAGCACGCCTCTACGCTGCTGCCCTATCAGGTATGGCGGCATACCATCGGAACGGACTCCGCAGACGACGAGCTGGTCTATGAAGAGAAAGACGAAACGTTTTATGTCAGCCTGCATAAAACCTCTTCGCGCCACTATGTCATTATCTTCCTGGCCAGCGCCACGACGTCGGAAGTCCTGCTGCTGGATGCCGAACTGCCCGACGCCCAGCCGCTCTGTTTCCTGCCGCGCCGAAAGGATCATGAATACAGCCTGGATCACTTCCAGCACAGCTTTTATCTGCGCTCGAATCGCGAGGGTAAAAACTTTGGCCTCTATAAAACCAAAGTGCGCGATGAGCGCAAGTGGGAGGTGCTTATCCCCGCGCGGGATCAGGTGATGCTGGAAGGGTTTACCCTGTTCACCGACTGGCTGGTGGTGGAGGAGCGCCAGCGCGGGCTGACCAGCATCCGGCAAATCAACCGCAAAACGCGGGAAGTGGTGGGGATCGCGTTCGACGACCCGGCCTATGTGACGTGGATTGGGTTCAATCCCGAACCCGAATCATCGCGGCTGCGCTACGGCTACTCATCCATGACCACACCGGACACCCTGTTTGAGCTGGACATGGATACCGGGCAGCGTCAGGTGATAAAGCAGACCGAGGTTAAAGGGTTTGAGTCCGAAAACTACCGCAGCGAGCACCTGTGGGTCACCGCCCGGGATGGCGTCGAGGTCCCCGTCTCGCTTGTCTATCACAAAGCCCATTTCCAGAAAGGCAAAAACCCGATCCTGGTGTACGGCTACGGCTCCTACGGCTCCAGCATGGATGCTGATTTCAGCAGCAGCCGTTTAAGCCTGCTCGACCGCGGCTTTGTTTTCGCCATCGCCCATATTCGCGGCGGCGGTGAGCTGGGGCAGCACTGGTATGAGGACGGGAAATTCCTGAAAAAGAAAAACACCTTCAATGACTACCTCGACGTCTGCGATGCGCTGATTGATCAGGGCTATGGCGATCCGAAACTCTGCTTTGGCATGGGCGGCAGCGCGGGCGGCATGCTGATGGGAGCGGTTATCAACCAGCGTCCCGAACGCTTTAAGGGGATTGTCGCGCAGGTGCCGTTTGTCGATGTGGTGACGACCATGCTCGATGAATCCATTCCGCTGACGACCGGGGAGTTTGAAGAGTGGGGGAATCCGCAGGATGAGATTTACTACCGCTATATGAAAACGTACAGCCCTTACGATAACGTCGAGGCGAAAGCCTATCCCCACATGCTGGTCACCACCGGTCTGCATGATTCTCAGGTGCAGTACTGGGAGCCGGCAAAATGGGTGGCGAAACTGCGGGAGCTGAAAACCGACGACAACCTGCTGCTGCTGTGTACCGACATGGATTCCGGACACGGCGGGAAATCGGGACGATTTAAATCGTATGAAGGGGTGGCGCTGGAGTATGCCTTCCTGATTGGCCTGGCGCAGGAGACGCTGCCAGGCCGTGCAGAGCGTTAAGCTTCGCCCAGATAGTGCTTTAGCGTCAGGCGCAGTTCCGGGCTCATTTTGTCAAGGTTGTTATACAGCCAGCGCAAATAGCCCGGGTCTTTATCCGCAATATCCGACACCGATCTGCCCCGGTATTTACCAAAGGTAAACGTGGTCAGCAGTGCGGGACGGCCGGTGATGGTCGCCATATCATCCGGCGTCCAGCCAGAGGTATTCATGATATCAATCAGTAGCGCGGCGGTGATATAGCAGTCATACAGGGCCCGGTGATGATGAAGCCCCTCAGGCGTGCGGACGCTGAGCTTGCGGGACTTGTACAGCGCCATGTTGCTGTATTTAATGCCCGGCCAGAGGCGACGCGCCAGCTTCATGGTACAAATCCACTCCCCGGGCATCTCCGGCAGCACGCGGCGGTCAAAGCTGGCGTTATGCGCGACGTACCACGGGCTACCGTAATAGTGGGGAATAACGTCTTCGATCCACGGTTTATCCGCCACCATCGATTCGGTAATGCGATGGATAGCCATCGCCTGAGGGCTGATGGGGCGATCGGGACGCACCAGATGGCTCATTGGGTTGACGATTTTTCCGTCAATCACGTCGACAGAGGCCACTTCCACTATTCCGCCCTGAAGATCGCAAGTTTCGGTATCGATGACGCGCAGCATTGAACACTCCTGAGCTTAAAACGCCTAGCCTAAAGGAATGATATCGCCTTGCCAACCCTGTCTGCCGAGCGTGCCGGTCAACAGCAGCTCGCCCTTATCCGCGCGAACGATCAGTTGGCCTTTTTCATCCCATAGCGCGCTACCGCCGCAGGCGTTCGCCATCAGCACCGCTATGGCATATTTATGCGCGAAGCGCTGCAGGGTACTGATGGACTGCCGCCAGCGGTTATCCTCCACTGACTGACAGCTGGTAAACAGCGACGCTCTGGGATCGAGATTGGGGGAATCGGCATGCGCATCAATAATGCTGAGCTGTTTCTCTCCCGGCACCAGGCTGGCTCCGCCACCTTGCGGGTAGCGAAGGATGCGTTGACGAGCGGGGGTGAAGAGCGCGAGACCTTTCTGGCGCTGACCATCCCGCTCCACGGGGAGCCCGGCAATCACGGTTATTCGGTAACGATGCGCCGCGTCGAGCAGCGGTTCCAGCTGGGCGTCGCCGGGTGGGAGAGGTAACGTCGTCGTTCCCGAGCCTGTTAATGACAGTTCAGGAAACACCAGCAGATCGCACCCCTGCCGTGCTGCTTCGGCGATGAAGCGCAGGTGGTGCGTGATATGGTCATCGACACTCTGATGCTGCCCGCTATACTGGGCCGCCGCTATATTCCAATGTGACATCGTGACTTCCTTATACACTGAGTCGCAGGGATTTAAGAATACACCTAAATTTATCAGGGTTTTCTTATCCTGCCAGATTCAGCGTAAGGAAGTGTAACAGCTCGTTAAGCTTATTTAACTTTAGGTTCGTACGGTAAACGGGAGAGGTTGACCGAGGCGAGACGGTGGGCGATGAGTCTTTCGCGAAACCAGTCGCGCAGATGGGCGGGCTGTTCCCGTTCAACGACTTCAGCCACGACAGGCATGTTGTAACGCTCTTTAAACGCGACGCCAGCGGCAGCGAGATCGACATTCACTTTATCCATCTCGTCCTGTGGAAGGGCGGCCAGATTGATCTTCATTACCTTCTCCTTTTTATGCGGCGGCAACGTTACCGCGATTGCACGACGATGACAAGCGGAGGCAGGATGATCCTCGACTCGTTTATTATACAGCGTTATTCTTTAGCATACAGACATAACAAAAAGGAATGATTGCGATGGGTTTCTCCGCTTCCCGCGCGGTATGCGCACTGGTTTTTCTGGCCTCTACAATGATGGCCCCCTCCGTGCTGGCGCATGCGCACCTTAAGCAGCCGATCCCGGCAGCGGACAGCGTGGTGAGCGCTCCGCAGGCACTGACGCTGAATTTTTCAGAAGGCATCGAACCGGGATTTAGCGGTGTGGTGGTGACAGATGCGCAAAAGCAGGTCATCAAAACGGGAACCGCCACGCGCGACGAAAAGAACAAGGCGCAGCTCACCGTTCCGCTGGACCAAACGCTGACGCCAGGGACGTACCAGGTAGACTGGCATGTCGTCTCGGTAGACGGTCATAAAACCAAAGGTAGCTATCACTTTAGCGTGAAATAGCATGCTGGCGCTGTGTTATATCGGGTTGCGCTTTATCCATTTCGGGGCGCTGATGCTGATTTTTGGCAACGCGCTTTACAGCGTCTGGTTTGCGCCTTCCTCTCTCCAGCGGCTGATGTCCCGACGTTTCCAGCTGCAGCAGACAGTGGCGGCTTTTGTGAGCCTGGCGGCTGCACTCCTGATGTTTATGCTTCAGGGCGGGCAGATGGGTAACGGTTGGGGCGATGTATTTGCCCCACAGGTCTGGTCCGGCGTAATGAGGACACAGTTTGGCGGCGTCTGGCTGTGGCAAATGATTCTCGCTGCGATGACGGTCGCTGCAGCATGGCTCGCGCCGCTGAAGGGTTCGCGGCTGCTGCTGCTCGCCATGGGGCAGCTTATCCTGCTGGCGGGGGTAGGGCACGCGGCGATGAACGACGGTCCGATGGGGGCGCTGCAGCGCCTTAATCACGCTTTTCACCTGATCTGTGCTGCTACCTGGCTTGGCGGATTACTGCCCCTGCTGTTCTGCATGCGTCTGGCGAAAGGGCGCTGGCAGAATGCCGCCATCTATACCATGATGCGCTTCTCGCGCGTGGGCCATTATGCGGTCGCGGGCGTGCTGCTCAGCGGAGCGAACAATGCACTCATGATACTGGGCGTCCATATTCCCTGGCAGGCTGACTACGTGCAGTTTTTGTTGTTCAAATGTGCGCTGGTGGCGTTGATGGTGGTAATTGCGCTGGCAAATCGGTATTTTCTGGTGCCACGGTTTCGTCCGGAGACCGGGCGAGCACAACAGATTTTTATCAGGATGACACAGGCAGAAGTGGTGCTGGGGGCGCTGGTACTGGCAACGGTCAGTCTGTTCGCCACCTGGGAACCCTTCTGACAAGGTTAAATATCATATGAAAAAGACAGTACTTTCTCTCATATTGCTGGCCTGCACGGGGAGCGCGTTTGCCGCACCGCAGGTTATCACCGTCAGCCGTTTTGAAGTGGGTAAGGATAAATGGGCGTTCAACCGCGAAGAGGTGATGCTGACCTGCCGTCCGGGCCATGCGCTGTATGCCATCAACCCGAGCACGCTGGTGCAATACCCGTTAAATGAAACCGCCGAGCAGCAGGTGGCCAGCGGAAAGAGCAGCGGCCAGCCGATTAGCATCATTCAGATCGATGACCCGGCGAATCCGGGACAGAAAATGAGTCTGGCCCCGTTTATCGAGCGCGCCGACAAGCTCTGCTAACGTTCAGGTTTCCAATAAAAAACCGCAGATGCTTGCGAAAGCACTGCGGTTTTTCACATTTTATGATGCTCTGGCGCTTTTTTTCCGACCGCTTTAGCTGTGGACTGGAAAACCTGGCGTCGTCATCTATTCTTAAAAGGCAAGGCGACTTAGCCTGCATTAATGCCAACTTTTAGCGCACGGCTCTCTCCCAAGAGCCATTTCCCTGGACCGAATACAGGAATCGTATTCGGTCTCTTTTTATCTGCATGAAAGTAAAAGACTAATCCTTTTGTTGTCTCACTTCTGCAGCGCACGTCCTATACGTCTGGTTAAAACATAACACACTACGGCATGCTGTAGTCCAGCCCTTTTTGCCTGTTTTGTTAAATTTTCGTGTGCAATTCAGTAAAGCGCGTGCGGGGTCTAAAAGTACGACCTAACAGACGCTTCGATTTCATCAAGCAGCTCAAAGCGACGGCGGTATTCAGCGCGTTTTTTACTGGCAATTTCTTCAAGGGATTTGCGCTCCATATGCAGCGGGAGCTGCCAACTGAAGGTCGAGCGTTTTTGACCGTCAATAGAAGCCCAAAACTCGTCGTAGCTGGCATGGAAATGACGACCTTTACTCAGACGATAGCGCAGCGCGCGGAAGATATGCCCTTCATCGCTGACTGCGTAAATGGCTTTCATGCCGGAGAGGGTTGCAAGCTGGAAAAGCACTTCCATCAACACGCGTTTCGGGAAAAGACCATGGCAGGCACGGGTCGCCTGTTTGATTACATCGCGGGATACGCTGCGGCGCGGGCCCTGAAGACCCCCAATCACCAGCGCATATTCTCCGTTTTCACGCGTAACGCAAAACGTCACGCTCGCAAGCAGGGTATTTTCGTTATCACGCAGCCACAGCGTACACTCGCCCTCACGCTCTGCTTTACTTGCGTTCATGGCATTAACGTTATAGCTCACGCCATCTTTAGCATGAAACTCAACAATGGATTGTTCTTGCGGCCCGGTTAAGGCGGCGATTAGCCCGGCATCTCTCAGGGAGTCAATCCACTGATAATGGGTGATGATGGCATTGGCCCGTGCGTTGGCATTCATCCCCCGCATGAGATACTGGCGATGCGTTTTGCTCGGCAGGGTGATTTGCGAAGCCAGCAGCTGGTCGAAATCGTTGCGGCGAGCCAGTGCATCGAGCATGCGATGCGTGGAAGACCAGAACAGCAGTGAACGTAACAGAAATTTGAGACGGTACTCGCGTTTTTGCCAGATAGGACCTGGAACGAGTTTACCTTTCACCAGTGCGGAAATGATATGGGTACGATGCGAATGTGGCGCATCTTCTTGCAGGCGCTTATTTGACACGGAAAGACCTCAAAGTTTATGCAATGCATATTTTAGGGGCATGCAAAAGTGTATTAATACTGGTGAAATATTTATTTATCCTTAGTTTACTGTTTGTTTAACTTTATGAAAAGCGCTCCAGCGGAGCTTCCCTGCGCATATGCTAGCTGCAGCTACACTCTCTTGTGGGAGGTTCTATGTATGGGCGAATAGATGGTCGAAAGTGGCGTCACGTCTGGGTGGTCAGCGATATACATGGCTGTTATCAGCGGCTTATGGATGAGCTTAAACGCCGTCATTTTAATCCGTATGAGGATTTGCTTATTTCCGTTGGGGATATGATCGATCGCGGTCCGGACAGCGTTAAATCATTACAGCTTATCAATGAAAAATGGTTTCGTGCCGTCCGGGGCAACCATGAGCAAATGGCGCTCGACAGTCTGGATAATAACGATTTTTCACTCTGGACAATGAATGGCGGAATATGGTTCAGGCAACTTGAACGGGACCAGCAACAGCTTGCGCTATCGTTGCTCGAGGCCTGTCACGATTTACCGCATATCATCGAGATAACCTGTGCGAACGGTCTGAACGTGATTGCCCATGCGGATTATCCGGCAGCGGAATACCGCTGGCAAAAACCGGTGAGCGCCCAGCGCGTTTTATGGGATCGCGATCGGTTGACGGGGTTTATGGTGGGTAAAGGGCAGGGCATCAGCGGTGCGGATCATTTCTGGTTCGGACATACGCCCGTCGACAGAAGGTATGATTTTGACAATCTCCACTACATTGATACGGGCGCCGTATTTGACGGTTACTTTACGCTGGCGCAGCTGCAGTAATAAATAACCCGCCTTCGGGCGGGTTCTCTTTAGGTCAGGCAAGACGCATGACCCAGGCATCGGTTTTACTATCGTAATGCTCACGGTAAAGAACAGAATGTTCGCCATCAAGTATTGCCGGGACGCTGGTGTCTGCATCCCATGCATCGAGCTGCATGCACAAATCCGGGTCGGATTTGCAGGGAATACTTAACGTTCGATCGCCTTGCGCTTCGCCGCGCAGTTCTGCGTCGTCGATCTCAAAAGCGCCAATACGCACGCTGGTTTTCGTCATAGTGCTCTCCGGGTCGGTTGTCAAAATCTGGTATGACCAGTACGGCCACCCATTTTTGATCGTAGACAAGGAGAGCAAAATCGCCAGTAAAAAAATGCGCTTTTTTTCAGGCCGTGCGATCGTTACCGGTAAACAGTCGTCCATCCCGGACCAGCTCGCGCGGATAGCTGTTTTTCAGTCGTGAACCGACTTTTTTTGCCAGCCCGAGCGGGTATCCCTGATACGTCACGATCACTTCATCGCCTGATGGCGTGCTGTCAGGATAGACATCGCGACCACGGTACCACTCTTCGGCTTCCTGATGCGTAAGGGCAAAGGCATTCTCGTGCCCGGCAAGGGCGATGACGGCCTCATGCTGCCAGCGATAGCCTTTATTATGCACTTCCGCGAGGCGGATCCCGATTCGGGAAAAACGGATCTTTCCGATGAGCGGTTCGATCTCAGCCGGGAACAGCCATACCTCTTTATCACGGATCCAGAGGTGCAGGCTCTCATCCCAGACCAGGCCAATTTTTTCGGCGGCGGCGACAAGCTGTGCTGCATCGCGACCTTTGAGGGGGGCAAACGGGAAGTTGCCGACCTTGAATTTGGGGGCGGGCAGGGGAGCAACCGCCTGCGTTTTACGCAGACGTGCCACAAAGAAGCCTTCGCAGTCGTAAATCTGCGGGAATACGTGGAGGAAACCCTCCGGCGTAATCGCCTCCTGTGCTGAGACAAACAGATCGTTAAGCGGCAGGAATTCGACCGCATCCGGGTATTGCGCTTTCAGCCACAGGCAAACGTCTTCGTTTTCATCGCGGTTTAAGGTGCACGTTGAATAGACCAGCGTGCCGCCTGGGCGAAGGGCATGGAATGCGCTCTCGATCAGCTCCCGCTGCGTGGCGGCGATCTCAAGGTTGCTTTCCACGGACCAGTTCTTTAACGCATCGGGATCTTTACGCACCACCCCTTCGCCGGAGCAGGGAGCGTCCAGCAGAATGGCGTCGAAGGCTTCCGGCAGGGCGGCGCCAAACACGCGGCCGTCGAAGTGCGTCAGGGCAACGTTATGAATACCGCAGCGGCTGATGTTGGCATGCAATACCTTCACGCGGCTGGCGGAAAACTCGTTGGCGAGGATCGCGCCGCGGTTACCCATACGGGCGGCAATCTGCGTTGTTTTTGAGCCGGGCGCCGCGGCCACATCCATCACGCGCTCGGGGGCATTGCCCTCTGCAAACAGGGCCGCCACCGGCAGCATCGAGCTGGCTTCCTGGATATAGAACAGGCCGCTCAGATGTTCCGCGGTGCTTCCCAGCGGCACGGCGTCTTCGTCATCGCGCTCGATCCAGAACCCCTCAGCGCACCACGGTACCGGCGTAAGCTGCCAGCTGTAGGGCGCGACCAGCGCCAGAAAATCCGCGACGCTGATTTTCAGCGTGTTGACGCGAATACTGCGGCGTAACGGACGCTGGCAGGCGGCGATAAAATCGTCTAACGACAGGTGAGAAGGAAGCGCCTCGCGCATCTGCGCCAGGAATTGTTCAGGAAGAAATACGGAGTTTTGAGCCACGGGCACACCACAGGGAAAAGTTCAGGTGCGCAGTGTAACATAAAGGCTCCGGTGCGTTGACACCGGAGCCTTGCAGATTAACGCGGCAGGGCGGTTCCCCATTCGCGCCACTCTTTCGGTTCGCTTTCGAGCAGCAGGAAATGTTTACCCGGTTGCGCTTTCGGCGCCAGCGGCGTCCCCGGCGGTGTGGCAAACGCAATACCACCGCGAATGAACTGGTTGAAGGTCCCGGTTTTCACCACGCCTCCCGTCAGGCCGAAGTCCAGCGAGTAGCCGGATGCCAGCCAGAACACCGAGTTATTACGCACCAGGTGCTGGTAGCGTTCGCTGATGCGTAGCGCCACCATCACGCGGTCGGAGAGCGTCCCGAGCGTCAGGCCCGTGACCGTACCGACCTCAATGCCGCGGAACAGCACAGGGGTGCCGATGCTCAGCGAGCCGGCTTCCGGCACTTCCACCACGATGCTCAGGCCACCAAGGTAGCGCGAGTCGGTGATCGTGGCTTCCTGCAGCTCGAAATCACGACGGGCATTGCCCTGGCCGGGCTCAACGTTGATGTACGGCTGCAAAATGGTGTCGAGATGCTCAACGCCTGCGGCCGAGATCTGCGGTGTCACCACCGAGAAGCGCGAACCCGCGCGCGCAAAGGTCTGCACATATTCCGGGTAGAGCACGGCGGTAGCCTGCACCTCGTTACGCGAGGTGATCAGCGTCAGCTTCTGGATCTGCCCGATATCAATGCCCAGGTAGCGGATGGGCATGCCTTCCGCCAGCTTACCGGCATCAAACGCGTGCAGGGTAATCTGCCCGCCCACGGCGCGTGCGGCGGTCTCGGACGGGAAGAGAATTCGCTTATCGCCTTTACGCAGGTTCGCGCCCGCTCCGCTGAGGTTATCGAAGCTAATCGCCCCGCGCAGCGCGCGTGACAGCGGAGAGGCCTGTACGGTCAGTCCATTACCGTTCAGCTGCACTTTCGCGCCGCCTTCAGCCCAGAAGACGCTGTTCGGCGTCAGCAGCTTGCGGTACTCCGGCTTAATGTGCAGTTCGATATCAAAGGCGTCGGCACGCGGGCGAACGGTGATCACTTCCCCGACTTCAAACTTGCGATACAGCACCACGGAGCCCGCCTGAACGTCCGGCAGGGTCTCGGCGCTTAACGTCAGCGTGGTGGTAGGAAGATCGCTCAGGCTGTTTTCAATCGCTTTCTCAAGGTTGGCATACAGCGGGTAGCTGTCGCGCACGGGGCCTTTATCCCCCGGCAAAATACGGATGCCGCCGTTCACCCATTCGCTGGCGCTGGCGCCGAGAAACTCCACGCCGTCCAGTCCTACCTTCACGTCGACGCGACTGTTCACCACGAATTTACTGTCGCCATGTACCAGGTCTCTGTATTGCGGGTCGATGGCAACGGAGAATTGCACCCCATCCGCGGAGAGCTTGCGCTCCAGCACCTGTCCCACCTGCACGCCGTGTAAAATCAACGGCTGACCGGCTTCAATCCCATAGCTTTCTGGCGCATTGAGCGTAACCGTCACGACGCCCGGCTTTTGCAGCAGGGCTTTATCCGCCGGGGCAATCACGAAGCTATTGCTGGGCTGACCTTCCCCGGGGATCAGCTCAAAGGTATTGCCGGTCAGCAGCGTGCTGAGGCTGGTATCGTTCAGGGAGATCTTTGGACTGCGCATTTCGATGCGTGTTTTCTCGCGCAGGAGATCGACCACGCTCGGATCGACCGTCATTTCGCCAGTGACCGATCCGCCCGGGTTGAGCGTCATTTTGGTGAGCTGGCCGACCTGCAGACCCTGATACATCAGCGGCGTTGAACCCGCTTTTAGTCCTTTAGCATCGGGAAGGGCGAGTTTGACAATCACGCCGCGCTGGCTGTGCGCCAGATCGGCGTACAATCCGAACGTGTCATCAGCCGTGGCAGGGCTTGAGTTTTCCGGGGAGTCAAAGGCGATGGCGCCGTTCACCAGTGCGGCCAGACTCTCCAGCTTCACTTTTGCACCGCTCAGGCTGAGGTCGGCATCCACGCCGGACACGTTCCAGAAGCGGCTGCCCTTTTTCACCAGATTGGTGAAGCGGCGCTCGATTAGCACATCAATGGTGACGCCCTGTTTATTCGGGTTAATCGCGTAGTCATACACGCGGCCAACCGGGATCTTACGGAAATAGACCAGGGAGCCGCTGTTCAGGGAACCGAGGTCCGGCGCCTGGAGATGAATCATCAAATCGCCGTTATTGAGGCGGTATTTGGGCTGCGTATCCAGAGCCACAAAGTGATCCTGCGGTTCGCCTTTGCCGGGCATCATGCCGATATAGTTACCGCCGACGAGCGCATCCAGACCGGAAACACCGGCCAGCGAGGCTTTTGGCGTCACCAGCCAGAACTGCGTTTCGCTGCGCAGGGCATCCTGCATGTCAGATTTAATGCTGACCCGCACCTGAATCTTATTCAGCCCTTTTCCAAGGGAGATATCCTGAACCGTACCCACTTCAACCCCCTGGAAGCGTACGGGGGTTCGCCCGGCGACGATGCCGTCGGCGGTCTGGAAGTCAATGGTGACGGTACTGCCGCGATCCTCATAGCTTGTCCAGATAAGCCAGCCTGCAATCATCAGGGCGATGACGGGCAGCAACCAGAATGGCGAAATGCGGCGTTTTGTTTTAATTCTCGCTTCAGTCGGCGAAGCGGGGGTTTCCTGACTCATGTGCATCCCAAAGTAAGCGGCTATCCAGCCATTCCACAGCAAGAATAGTCAATATCACCGCAGAGCCGAAATAAAAAGCCGCGGGTCCCATTGTAAAAGCAAGTAACTGATCGCGATTGATGAGCGACATCATCAGCGAAATCACGAACAGATCTAACATTGACCAGCGGCCAATCCAGGTGACGAATCGCAGAAGCAAAATGCGGGTCCGTAAACCTTGTTCACACTTTAAGTGAATGCTGATGAGCAGGGTAATCATCACCACCACTTTGGTAAAGGGAACCAGGATACTGGCAATAAAGACGATTGCCGCCACCCCGACATTGCTGTGCGCAAGGGAGATAATCCCGGAAAGGATAGTATCCTCCTGACGTCCACCATTCACGTAAATGATGGAAATCGGCAGCATATTGGCGGGGATCAGAAACACCAGGGAGGCGATCAGCGCCGCCCAGCATTTTTGCAGGCTGTTATTGCGCCGCAGTCTCAACGGAATGTGGCACCGCGGGCAGCGTCCGCGCGTGTCGGGTAACCCGGTATAGTGGCAACCCAGACAGACGCGCAGATTTTCATCGGGACGCGTGGCGGGGCGCTGAGGGTAGAATCGCTCCCAGAGCTGCTCAACGTTCAGGTGGATCAGCGTCAGGATGCTCAGCAATACCAGACAGATGAAGGCAAAGAGTCCGACGCCGGGCTGCAAAAAGGCGTAGTCCTGCACCTTTATTGACGCAACCCCCACGCCGACCAGATAAATATCCAGCATGACCCACTCTTTGAGCTTGTCCAGCATCAGCAGCACCGGGCGAAGGTTCATGCCAAGAATATTGCCAAACCAGAGATAGGCAATGGCGGCAACCAGCACCAGGGGTGCGCCGACGGTGCAGAACAGCACCATCGCGGCGGTGATGGGATCGCCCTGACGGGTCATCTGCCAGATGCCCTGCAGCACGTTGGCGTCAATGCGCACGCCGAGCAGGTAGAGTTTTAGCAGCGGCTCACTCCAGGCGAAGGGCATCAGCAGCAGCATGGTAACGGCCATGGCGGCGAGGCGGGTCAACGACCAGTCGCGGCCATCGCGAATTTTGGCGTCACAGCGGGGACAGAAGGCACTTTGGTGCGATTTCATCTTCGGCAACATAAAAAGCGTATCGCACTGGGGGCAACGCTGATAATGTGCACGAGGCAAAGCTTCGCTTACCGTATGGACAGTTATCTTTCTTGTCGGCGTAATTTTGGTTGTTTTTAAGGCCATCAGCTGCGCACAAATAAGTATTGTTGAAAGTTATAATAACTCATGAACGGATTCATCTTGAGCATGAGCGCATTTAATGCTTATTTTAATAGGCTATGCGGTAATTTTGTAAGACAACTAAGTGATTGAATAATGAACAAAGCAGAATTCTACGCGGATCTGAACCGCGATTTTAAGGCATTGATGGCGGGTGAGACCAGCTTCTTAGCCACTCTGGCAAATACTAGCGCATTGCTGTTTGAACGTCTCTCTGACGTGAACTGGGCTGGCTTTTACCTTCTGGAAGGTGAAACGCTGGTGCTCGGTCCGTTCCAGGGCAAACTGGCCTGCGTGCGTATTCCGGTAGGGCGTGGCGTATGCGGCACGGCGGTGGCCGAGAATCAGGTCCAGCGTGTGGAAGACGTTCATGCGTTTGACGGACACATCGCCTGTGATGCTGCCAGTAATTCTGAAATCGTTCTGCCGCTGGTGGTCAAAAATCAGATTATTGGCGTTCTGGACATCGACAGTACGGTCTTCAGTCGCTTTACAACCGAGGACGAACAGGGGCTGCGCGAGCTGGTGGCGAATCTGGAAAACGTACTCGCAGCAACCGATTATCAAAAATTCTTTGCGAGCGTCGCAGGATAATCAACGGATAACGTAGCATTTACTGATAGCGTCATTATAATGACGCCTGTTCATGCCTGCGCTTGTTGGCAACGTCCGTTGTAATCAGGAAATTTCATGGAAAATCAACCTAAGTTGAATAGCAGTAAAGAAGTTATCGCATTTCTGGCCGAGCGTTTCCCGCAGTGCTTCAGCGCGGAAGGCGAAGCTCGTCCCCTGAAAGTCGGTATTTTTCAGGATCTGGTGGCGCGTGTTGAAGGGGAAATGAACCTCAGCAAAACTCAGCTGCGTTCCGCCTTACGTCTTTATACTTCGAGCTGGCGTTACCTGTACGGTATCAAACCTGGCGCGACCCGCGTGGATCTCGACGGCAACCCTTGCGGTGAGCTGGACGAGCAGCACGTTGAGCACGCGCGCAAGCAGCTGGAAGAAGCCAAAGCACGCGTTCAGGCACAACGTGCGGAACAGCAAGCGAAAAAACGCGAAGCCGCCGCTGCAAACGGCCAGGAAGAAGCGCCTCGTCGTGAGCGTAAACCACGCCCTGCGCCGCGTCGTCACGATAATAACGATCGCAAACCGCGTGCAGACAAACCAGCAGCAAAAGCCCCGCGTGCGCCTCGTGAAGAGCCGCGCCATACGCCGGTTTCTGACATTAACGCCCTGAGCGTGGGTCAGGCACTGAAGGTAAAAGCGGGTAACAATGCTATGGACGCCACCGTACTGGAAATCACCAAAGATGGCGTTCGTGTACAGCTGACTTCTGGTATGTCAATGATTGTACGCGCAGAACACTTGTTGTTCTGAAACGGAGGCCAAGCCTGGCATGAACACTTTTTTTAAGCTCACCGCGCTGGCGGGCCTGTTTGCTATAACAGGTCACGCCTTTGCAGTGGACGATATCACGCGTGTTGATCAAATTCCGGTACTCAAGGAAGAGACGCAGCACGCGACGGTGAGCGAGCGCGTGACCTCACGTTTCACCCGTTCGCACTATCGTCAGTTCGATCTCGATCAGGCCTTTTCGGCCAAAATCTTTGACCGCTATCTGAACTTGCTGGATTACAGCCATAACGTTTTGCTCGCCAGCGATGTCGAGCAGTTCGCTAAGCGGAAATCCGAGGTGGGTGACGAGTTGCGTTCAGGCAAGCTGGATCTCTTCTACGATCTCTACAACCTGTCGCAAAAGCGCCGCTTCGAACGCTATCAGTACGCGCTGAAAGTGCTGGAACGTCCGATGGACTTCACCGGCAACGACACCTTCAATCTGGACCGCAGCAAAGCGCCCTGGCCAAAAGATGAAGCCGAGCTGAATGCGCTGTGGGACGGCAAAGTGAAATACGACGAGCTGAGCCTTAAGCTCACCGGCAAAGACGAAAAAGAGATCCGTGACACGCTGACGCGTCGTTACAAATTTGCCATTCGTCGCCTGGCACAGACCAACAGTGAGGATGTTTTCTCACTGGCCATGACGGCCTTTGCGCACGAAATCGATCCGCACACCAACTATCTCTCACCTCGCAACACCGAGCAGTTTAATACCGAAATGAGCCTGTCTCTGGAAGGTATCGGCGCGGTGCTGCAGATGGACGATGATTATACGGTGATCAATTCGATGGTCGCGGGTGGCCCGGCATCCAAAAGCAAAGCCATTAGCGTAGGCGATCGCATTGTGGGTGTGGGACAAACCGGCCAGAACATGGTCGATGTGATCGGCTGGCGTCTTGATGACGTGGTTGCGCTGATCAAAGGTCCGAAGGGCAGCAAGGTTCGTCTGGAAATTCTGCCAGCCGGAAAAGGCACCAAAACCCGTATCGTTACCCTGACCCGTGAGCGTATCCGTCTGGAAGATCGCGCGGTGAAAATGTCGGTGAAAACCGTGGGTAAAGAGAAGGTGGGTGTCCTGGATATTCCTGGCTTCTACGTCGGGTTGACTGACGATGTGAAAGTTCAGCTGCAGAAACTTGAAAAGCAGAACGTCAGCAGCATCATCATCGACCTGCGCAGTAACGGCGGCGGGGCGCTGACGGAAGCGGTTTCACTCTCTGGCCTGTTCATCCCATCTGGCCCGGTGGTTCAGGTGCGCGATAACAACGGTAAAGTGCGCGAAGATGCGGACAATGACGGTGTGGTCTACTACAAAGGCCCGCTGGTTGTTCTCGTTGACCGCTTCAGCGCTTCCGCGTCTGAGATCTTTGCCGCAGCCATGCAGGACTATGGCCGCGCGCTGATCGTCGGTGAGCCAACCTTCGGTAAAGGCACCGTTCAGCAGTACCGCTCTCTGAATCGGATTTACGATCAAATGCTGCGTCCGGAATGGCCTGCACTGGGCTCGGTTCAGTACACCATTCAGAAATTCTACCGCGTAAACGGCGGCAGTACGCAGCGTAAGGGTGTCACGCCGGATATCATCATGCCGACAGGCACCCAGGAGACGGAAACCGGCGAGAAGTTTGAAGATAACGCGTTGCCGTGGGACAGCATCAATGCCGCGACCTACGTGAAAGCGGGTGATATGACGCAATTTGGCCCTGAGCTGCTGAAGGCGCATAACGACCGCATCGCGAAAGATCCGGAGTTCCAGTACATCCTGAAGGATATTGCCCGATTCAATGCCCTGAAAGATAAGCGGAATATCGTTTCTCTGAACTACGCTCAGCGTGAAAAAGAGAACAACGAAGACGATGCAACCCGCCTGGCGCGTATCAACGATCGCTTCAAGCGTGAAGGTAAACCTCTGCTCAAGAAACTGGACGATCTGCCAAAAGATTATCAGGAGCCGGATCCGTATCTCGACGAGACGGTGCATATCGCTCTCGACCTGGCGAATCAGGAAAAAGAGAAACCTGCCGTACAGCCCGCTCCGGCAAAATAACCTCCCAACAGGCACAAGAGATTGTGCCTGTTTCTTTTTGTTCTTCATCCTTCCGTCAGCCAGATTTTCAATTGTGTAAAGTTGTGTCTTTCTGGTGACTTACGCCCGCCGGATGCTTGAAAATAGCCGCAATACCCATACGATGTGGGTAATCGCATAGTGCGTTTTGTTAAACTGAGGTAAAAAGAAAATTATGATGCGAATCGCGCTCTTCCTGCTCACCAACCTGGCGGTGATGGTGGTTTTCGGGCTCGTGCTAAGCCTGACAGGAATTCAGTCGAGCAGCGTTCAGGGTCTGTTGATTATGGCGCTGCTGTTTGGTTTTGGTGGCTCGTTCATCTCCCTGCTGATGTCGAAGTGGATGGCATTGAAATCGGTAGGGGGTGAGGTCATTGAGCAACCCCGTAACGATATGGAACAGTGGCTGATGAATACGGTGGCTCAGCAGTCCCGTCAGGCCGGGATCGCCATGCCGCAGGTGGCCATTTACCATGCTCCGGATATCAACGCGTTCGCCACGGGGGCCCGTCGCGATGCGTCACTGGTTGCTGTCAGCACCGGACTGCTGCAGAACATGAGCCGTGACGAAGCCGAAGCGGTTATCGCCCACGAAATCAGCCATATCGCTAACGGTGACATGGTGACCATGACCCTGATTCAGGGCGTGGTAAACACCTTCGTGATCTTTATCTCCCGTATTCTGGCGCAGATTGCCGCGGGCTTCATGGGCGGCAACCGTGACGAAGGCGAAGAGAGCAACGGCAACCCGCTGATCTATTTTGCTGTGTCGATGGTTCTGGAACTGGTATTCGGTATTCTGGCGAGCATCATCACCATGTGGTTCTCCCGTCACCGTGAATTCCACGCGGATGCCGGCTCTGCGAAGCTGGTTGGTCGCGAGAAGATGATTGCCGCGCTGCAGCGTCTGAAAACCTCCTACGAGCCGCAGGAAGCGAACAGCATGATGGCCTTCTGCATTAACGGTAAATCCAAATCGCTGAGCGAGCTGTTTATGTCTCACCCGCCGCTGGATAAACGTATTGAAGCGCTGCGCAGTGGGGAATACCTGAAGTAACGCAACAAAACACAATAAGCCGGGCAGGAGAACACTCCGCCCGGTTTTTTTTATGCCTGAACCCTGGGCTGGGTCACCCGCAGGCCGCTGACGATAGCCGCGAGGGTGGCAAGTACACCGGCGGTGAGGAGGGCAACATGGTTGCCGTTCTGGCCTGCGAGGTTAAACATCAGGGCGACCAGCGCTGCACCGGTGCTTTGCCCAAGCAGACGCGCGGTTCCCAACATGCCGCTGGCCCCTCCGCTACGATGGCGCGGCGCTGAGGTGATAATGGTGTGGTTATTGGGGGACTGGAACAGCCCAAACCCCGCGCCGCAGAGGATCATGCGCCAGATAATGTCCAGATCGGAAGGCGACGAGGGCAGCAATGCCAGTGCGAAAAGGCCTGTCGCCATCACCGCCAGCCCCAGCGCCCCGAGTAAACCTGCATGAACGCGTTCAATTAAGTAACCTGCCAGCGGGGCCATCACCATGGTCGCCAGCGGCCAGGGGGTGAGCAGCAGTCCGGTCTCCACTTCTGACCGGCCTACCACGCTCTGCAGAAAGAAGGGCAGAGAGACCAGAGCCAGCATCTGGGCGCAGAACGAGCAGACGGACGTGCAAATGGAGAGCGAAAAGAGGGGAATTCGCAGCAGATCAACGGGCAGCAAAGGCGCGGGGAGGGTGAGCTGGCGGCGAACAAAGAAGAAGCCGATCGCCAGCAGGGCGATGAGCTCCGCGCCGGTAAGCATCAGCGATTGTCCCTGCGCAAAGCCGCTCAGCGCCGTAATCAGCAGGCCGAAGGTCAGGGCATTCATCACCGCACTCGTCACGTCGAAGCGCGGCATGCTGATTTTGGGACCGTTAGCGGGAAGAAAGCGCAGGGCAAAGATGATGGCGAGGATACCCAGCGGCACGTTAATGGCGAACAGCCATTGCCATGACGCGACGGAAAGGATCGCCGCCGCAATGGTTGGCCCGGCGGCTGAAGAGACGGCCACAATAAACGAGTTTATCCCCATCCCGCGCCCCAGATGGCGCTGGGGATAAATCAAGCGGATCAGCGCCGTGTTTACGCTCATCAACGCCGCGCCGCCAAAACCCTGCGCGATACGCGCAAGCGTCAGGGTATGCAGTGAATCTGAAAGGGCGCAGAACAGGGAGGTAAACGTGAAAACCACCAGGCCACACTGATACACCCGGCGATAGCCGAACATATCGCCCAGGAAAGAGAACGAGAGCAGTGAAACCACAATCGCAATCTGGTAGGCGTTAACAATCCAAATCGAACTGGCGGGTGAGGCATGCAGGTCGCTGGCGATGGTTGGCAGGGCAACGTTCGCAATCGCGCCGTCAAGGACGGCCATAGAGATACCGATAATGATGGTCGCTATTGCGCCATACCGCTGGGGTAATGGCAGGCCATCGGAAAGATTCTTTTCCATCAGGAGTAAAAAGCTCAGCGTGAAATTATTCTCAGGGTAACTATTTTAGCATTGTTACAGCCGCGATATGTCGCAGATTTGTAACGAAGTAAACGCGGATTGATTGCAGCTGACATGACGGGAACTTATAATAAAAACCAGTTCTGATTTTTATAAAACACTCGCTATGAGGTGGTAAATGGCTATTGCGGATTTGGATAAACAACCAGATTCTGTTTCTTCCGTGCTGAAGGTGTTTGGCATCTTACAGGCGCTTGGAGAAGAGCGTGAAATAGGTATTACAGAGCTGTCACAGCGCGTGATGATGTCAAAAAGCACCGTTTATCGCTTTTTGCAAACCATGAAGTCATTGGGTTACGTTGCGCAGGAAGGCGAATCTGAAAAATATTCTCTGACGCTGAAGCTGTTTGAATTAGGTGCGCGTGCGCTACAAAATGTTGACCTGATCCGCAGCGCGGACATTCAGATGCGTGAAATCTCTCGCCTGACCAAAGAGACCATTCATCTCGGTGCGCTGGATGAAGACAGCATCGTTTACATCCATAAAATCGACTCCATGTACAATCTGCGCATGTATTCGCGCATTGGGCGCCGCAACCCGCTCTACAGTACCGCGATTGGTAAGGTTCTGCTGGCGTGGCGCGATCGCGAGGAAGTGGAGCAGATCCTTGAAGGCGTGGAATACAAGCGCAGCACGGAACGAACCATTACCAGTACGGAAGCGCTGCTGACGGTGCTCGACCGCGTGCGCGAGCAAGGGTATGGCGAAGATAACGAAGAGCAGGAAGAGGGGCTGCGCTGTATCGGCGTCCCGGTATTTGACCGCTTTGGCGTGGTGATTGCGGGCTTAAGTATCTCTTTCCCAACCTTACGCTTCTCCGAAGAGCGTCTGCATGAGTATGTGACTATTCTGCACACTGCCGCACGTAAAATTTCTGAACAGATGGGCTATCACGACTACCCGTTTTAATCCCTGCTGAAATGAAAAAACGCCGCATCTGATGCGGCGTTTTTTATGCCTCATGAACCTGGCTGATTAGCCGTTATCAATCACGACGGAGGTTTTACGCAGTACAGGACATTGGGTTAAGCCAATGATCCCGCTGTCAGTATGCAGATACTGGGCGGTGCTCATTCCTTGTGCGGTTAGGTATTTACACTGAATGCCTAACCCGGCTGCGTTTTCTGTGCTCCCCACAAGCACACCATAGCCCGTTAACAGAAGGCCAATCCAGACAAGGGCCAGTGCAATAATTGTTCGAATGATGAATCGCATTATTACCTCTTTTATCGTTGTTATCGTAATGCTAGCGTAACGTGTTTACGCAATGAAACAAGTGCAGCATTCTTAAAAACCGCGATGGAGGCGCAGTTAGCCCTTGTTTAAGATAAGCGTGATAATCTCGTTACATCAGGTCCTTAGACGGAGTGTGGAGTGAAAAAAATACGCTGGGTAATTCTGATTATCGTACTGATAGCGTGCGTGGTGTTATGGACGCAGACGATCAATGTGATGTGCGATCAGGATGTACAGTTTTTTAGCGGCGTTTGCGCAATCAACAAATTTATTCCGTGGTAATACACATTTTTTCTCAACGTGATTTCCTTCCTTCACGCCAGTGGTAAAATAGACGTTTTTATTGAGGTGGTGAAATGGGTGAGTTACTGAATTCAGGGTTGCTGAATATGGCATCCCTGATGATTTCTTTGGTGGTTCTGCTTGTGGGGCTGGTCATCTGGTTTTTCGTGAATCGGGCCAGTTCGCGTACAAATGAGCAGATCGAACTGCTGGAAGCGCTGCTCGATCAGCAAAAACGCCAGAATGCATTGCTACGCCGTCTTTGCGAGGCTAACGAACCGGAAGAGAAAGACGCGCCGAAAGACGCGGTCGCTGAAGATAACAAAGACGAAGACGGCTTTATCCGCCTGGTGGCTGAGCGTTAATCTTTTTAGTCCTGGGAGGTGGCTGTGGTCTGGAAAAATCCCTGGTATGACCCCTCCCTGAAACATCATACCCCGAACGGTTTTCGTAATACCCTTCCTGTCGGACATCAACCCGGTGACCTTGACCGTTGGCGTAAAGCGCGCAAAGAGGCCGGTTTACCGAAGCCGCCCGCGCTGGGTTATGACGATTTCATCCGCCAGTGGTGGCAACCGGTTGAGCTTGCGACATCTCATGAAGATGGGGTGTGGTGGCTCGGACACGCGAGTGTGTTGCTGCAGCTGGACGGCAATATCATCCTTACCGATCCGGTGTTTTCACGACGTGCTTCTCCGCTGCCTTTCCTGGGACCCCAGCGCAAAACGCCTCCCGTACTGTCTGTCGAGCAACTTCATCAGCTTGATGCGGTTGTCATCTCCCATAATCATTACGATCATCTTGATGACGCAACCATTCGCAGAATCCTCAAGCGCTTTCCCGACGTCTGTTGTTTCGTTCCGTTGGGCCTGGCCGACTGGTTTCGTCGCCGGGGAGCAAAACGCGTGGTCGAACTCGACTGGTGGCAGAGTTTCACCTGGCAGGGGATGACGCTGACCGCCGTGCCGGCACAGCACTGGAGCATGCGCACGCCATGGAACCGCAATCGTTCCTTATGGTGCGGCTGGGTGATGGAAGGACGGCATCACCGTTTCTGGTTCAGCGGTGATACCGGCTATTCGCCTGAGCTGTTGTTGATTCCTGAACGCCTGGGCCAGATAGATGCCGCCGCGTTGCCGATTGGTGCCTATGCCCCACGATGGTTCATGGCTGTTCATCATATGGATCCGCAATCAGCGGTGGCATTGTGGCAGCAGTTGGGTTGCCCTCTGGCGTTTCCCATTCACTGGGGCGTGTTTGAACTGGCAGATGAAGCTTTAGATGAACCTGTGCAGGAGTTAACTGACGCGCTCGATAATTTAGCACCAGTTAATCATTCTTTCAGGATACTGAAAATTGGTGAATATTTATCCTTCTAAACGAAGCGATAAATTGTTGCATATATTCTTGATGTAAACGCGCCTGGGAATGTTTTATTTTTATCGAAACGTTTTGCTTGCCTTCTTTTGATGCAGAGTCATAAAAATTTCATTATTTTGGTGCATAACGCTGTTTATTCGCTGGTGCATTTTAATACAGATGGAAGCGGGTTATTAACAGTGTTTTTTCTCTGAAACAATTTGGTCGCGTTACAATGATTTAAGCATAACTTTTCACAAATTGTTCTAACTCAATCAGGACGAAAGATTTCTTTTCCTGGTTGCTGGACGGTTCGTAATGAATGAGCTATGTTAAAAAAGTCTTAGATTACAGCGGTTGTGCAAGCAATGCTGGGTCTTTGTTACGCAGCAGGGCTGTCTGTACGCGATGCGCATAATTGTGCAAAACCTGACAGGCACTGTTCGAATTTGTGCGGCGGATCGAGACATGTTTAAAAATGGCTTGCCATATTAAACATAGTGTGTGATAACACGTTTTGGGTCAAACGAGGTACAGTTCTGTTTATGTGTGGCATTTTCAGTAAAGAAGTCCTGAGTAAACACGTTGTCGTTGAATACCGCTTCTCTGCCGAACCTTATATTAGTGCCTCATGCAGTAATGTCTCAGTTTTATCTCAGTTAATGCCTGCGGGCTAAGAAAACACTCTAAGGAATTTTGCAAAATGGCAAAGATTAAAGGTCAAGTTAAGTGGTTCAACGAGTCTAAAGGTTTTGGTTTCATTACTCCTGCTGACGGCAGCAAAGACGTGTTCGTACACTTCTCTGCAATCCAGGGTAACGGCTTCAAAACTCTGGCTGAAGGCCAGAACGTTGAGTTCGAAATTCAGGACGGCCAGAAAGGCCCAGCTGCAGTTAACGTAACTGCTATCTGATCGAACCGCTGCTGACTGAAGTGCCCTGCACTTCACTCTCAGACATAAAGCCTCGCCTGTCGCGGGGCTTTTTTATGTCCCTTATCTTTCAAAATATTACCATCCACGGTCTTGTTAGTAACTTGTTGCAAAGCTGCGAGGTTAGTAGCACTGTTTTGCCACCCTAAACCCATCTTTTCCCGTTAAATCAGTGCGTTGTTTTACAGTCCTGGGGTTCAGGTGAAGAAGAAATCGATAGCGACCGTCGGAAATTTCACGCCGGCGCGTTTTGTGCTGCTCTGTTTAGCTATTTTTTGTAGTCTGGCTTTTCTGCTGGGTCGCGTTGCCTGGCTGCAAATCATTAAGCCTGACAATCTGGTGAAGCAGGAAGATATGCGATCCCTCCGCCAGCTGGCGATTGATGCGCCGCGCGGCATGATAATGGATCGCGAGGGCCGCCCTCTGGCGGTGAGCGTGCCTGTCCAGGCCGTCTGGGCCGATCCTAAGACGGTGCTGGCAAAAGGGGGCGTCAGCCTTGATGAGCGCTGGCAGGCGCTGGCCAGCGCGCTGCATCTCTCCCTCGGCACGCTCTCGGCACGCATCAACGCCAACCCGCAGGGTCGTTTTATTTACCTTGCCCGCCAGGTTGATCCGGCACAGGCAAAGTGGATCGATAAACTGAATCTGCCCGGCATCAATTTACGCGACGAGTCCCGCCGTTTTTATCCTGCCGGTCATGTGGCAGCGAACCTGATTGGTTTCACCAATATTGACGGGCAGGGCATTGAAGGTGTGGAAAAGAGCTTCAACGCCCAACTCACCGGCAAGCCGGGCGTGCGTCAGGTGAGGGAAGATCGCTACGGGCGCGTGGTTGAAAACCTGACTGAAATCGCGCCCTCACCGGCGCATAACATTCAGTTAAGTATTGACGAGCGGCTGCAAACCATCACCGAAGATGCGCTCGACAATGCTGTGGCCTGGAACAAGGCCGAGTCGGGGGCATCGGTATTAATTAATATCCCAACCGGGGAAATACTCGCGATGGCGAGCTATCCGGATTTCAATCCCAATAATCGGGAAGGCGCGACGATAAATGATTTCCGCAACCGCGCGATCAGCGATACGTTCGAACCCGGTTCGACCGTCAAGCCGCTGGTGCTGATGACGGCCCTGCAGCAGGGCCTGGTCCAGCCGGACAGCGTGATTGACACCCATCCGTATACCCTTGACGGGCATCGCATTCGCGACGTGGGCTATTACCCTGAGCTGACGATGACCGGGATCCTGCAAAAATCGAGCGATACCGGCGTGTCCCGGCTTTCTCTGGCGATGCCCGTTCAGCACCTTATTGATACCTATCGAAACTTTGGTTTTGGCACCAATACGGGGCTTGGCTTAACGGGGGAAAGTTCAGGGCTGTTGCCACAGCGTAAATACTGGAGCCAGCTCGATCGCGCGACCTTTGCCTTCGGCTACGGGCTGATGGTCACGCCGCTCCAGCTGGCCCACGTCTACGCCACGATTGGCGGGTTCGGGCTTGAGCGTCCTCTCTCCATCACCCGCATCGATCCCCCCGTTATCGGGCACCGCGTCATGCCGGAAGAGATTGCGCACGAAGTGGAGCACATGATGGAGAGCGTTGCGCTGCCGGGCGGCGGGGGCGTTAAGGCTGCCGTGCGTGATTACCGGGTGGCGGTGAAAACCGGCACGGCGAAGAAAATTGACGATAGCGGGAAATATGTCGATAAATACGTCGCCTACACCGCAGGCGTTGCGCCTGCCAGCAATCCGCGTTTTGCGCTGGTGGTGGTGATTAACGATCCGCAAAACGGGGCCTACTACGGCGGTGCCGTCTCCGCGCCTGTCTTCAGCGAGATTATGGGTAACGTGCTGCGTCTGGAGAATATCAAACCTGACGGATTACCGGCGGGGTCCGATCACCTTATCGTCATGCGCTAACCGGGCGTTTATAACAGGGGCGAATAGCGGTACACTTCGCCCTTTGATTATGCTCCGGAGTAGCCATGTCCTTCAGCTGTCCCCTTTGCCACGCCCCCCTGACGTACTCAGATAAACGTTATACCTGTCCGCAGGGGCATCAGTTTGACCAGGCAAAAGAAGGCTACGTGAATCTTCTGCCGGTGCAGCATAAGCGCTCGCGCGATCCTGGCGACAGTGCAGAGATGATGCGGGCGCGCCGCGCGTTTCTCGATGCCGGGCACTATCTGCCGCTGCGGGAGACCGTCGCGCAGAGGCTGAATGACATTCTGCCTGCTTCCGCCACCGCCATGCTCGATATCGGCTGTGGGGAAGGATACTACACCGCACGGTTTGCGGAGGTTGCTCGTGAGAAGGGCGCACAGACATTCGGTCTGGACGTGTCGAAAGTGGCCATTCGCGCGGCGGCAAAACGTTATACCAACGTGACGTTCTGCGTGGCGTCCAGCCACCGGCTGCCGTTTGACGATGCCAGCATGGACGCGGTTATCCGCATCTACGCGCCGTGTAAGGCGGAGGAGCTGGCGCGCGTCGTGAAACCGGGCGGATGGGTGGTCACCGTGACGCCAGGTCCGCGTCATCTGATGGAGCTGAAAGGGCTGATCTACGACGAAGTGCGTCTCCATGCCCCTCATTCTGAACAGCTGGCCGGTTTTACCCTGAAGCAGGCGGAATCGGTGGCGTACGAAATGATGCTGAAAGGGGAAGAGGCCGTCGCGTTATTGCAGATGACGCCGTTCGCGTGGCGGGCAAAACCTGAGGTATGGGAAACGTTAGCGGCACACTCAACATTTCGCTGCCAGACGGACTTCAGCATCCACGTCTGGCAGCGCGAAGATTAACCGGCGAAGTGTGCCCAGAGGATCTGGGCGCCAATGCCAATCAGCACAATCCCCCCGAGGATCTCGGCGCGTTTACCCAGCAGCGGGCCGATAAACCGTCCGACCATCATGCCCAGCGTGGACATAATCAGGGTTGCACAGCCAATAGCCAGCGCGGTGGCGATAATATTGACCTGCAAAAATGCCAGACCGACGCCGACGGCCATCGCATCAAGGCTGGTGGCAATGGCCGTGGTGACCAGCAGCCAGAAGCCGTGGCGGTGCTGCGGCTCCTCGTCTTCATCATCGCCGCCGCGAAAACCTTCAATGACCATTCGGCCACCGAGAAACACCAGCAGGACGAAGGCAATCCAGTGGTTCCACTCCAGCACGAACTGGCTGGCGAGCATGCCAAGTCCCCAGCCGAGAAGCGGGGTCAGCGTTTCGATAGCGCCAAAAATCAGGCCGGTACGCAGAGCTTCTGAGAATTTAGGTTTGTGGAGCGTGGCGCCTTTTCCGATGGAAGCAGCGAATGCGTCCATGGACATGCCAAAAGCGAGAAGGATCGTAGCGGAGATATTCATAACAGCGTCCAGACCGGGGATATCCATATGACACATCACTGCCCCCAGTAAACAGCAGTTGATGTATCTATGGTCTCGCCTGATCGCAACGCACATAAGACATGCGGTAAGCGATCCGTACGTGCCACGTTTTTCAACGAGTATGTTGACACGTACATTTCCTGCGAACAGGAAATCGGCTACTCCCCAACGACGGGCGCAACCTTAACATATTTTGAGAATATAAAACAACAATGAAGAGGCATTATTTAAATCGTTTGTTGATAACGATTTTCATTTGTCTTTAAGCGTGAAAATATCGTTAACAAATAGAGATAAAATTAACGGTGGGGATATAGCTTTGGCTATATTGCTTGCGCAAAATAAACACAAGTTATAGCCATTGCTATATAGCTAACTCATTGAGTTTTAATAAGTAACTTGTATATCTTTTCCAGGTCATCAATATTCTTCACCCGAATAAGCAGGCGGCGTTGTTCTAATTGCATCACCAGCACGCCGTCCTCGGATAAATTCATCTCTTTAATACGGTTATATTCTATCCATACATTGGCGAAGAAGAATCCGTGGGATTTAAAAATGATTTTCGGCGTGCGGATCCAGAACAGATAAATCGCCATTAATGCCAGCGCACATAATAACCATGTGGTTAATAATGCACCATGGCTGGTGACGTTATTGTAAATAAGAATGGCGATGAGGCCCACGAAGATAAAGGCATCCACGCGCCCGCGTCGTAGCAGGGGAAGGGAGAGCAGCGTCTCGCCGTGACGGCGCGGCATGATGAACTCGTCATAGATCGCATAAGCCAGAAGGGCAATAATAAATAAAACCAGTACGATGTCCGTGGCAGTCATTCATCCTCCAGATAAAAAAAACCGGGGGCAAGCCCCCGGCCTATAGCATTGATACTTACAGACCCAGCAGGCCGACGGCGTAACCCGCGATACCGATGACGAAGAAGCCAACGATAATCCACAGCGGGTTCACTTTCTTACGCAGCAGCCACATACAGGCGAAGGTCAACAGCAGCGGGACCAGGCCCGGCATCAGCTGGTCCAGAATCGTCTGCACGGTGGTGACGCGAGTCTGACCATCCTGTCCGGTGATGGTCGATACCACCAGCGGGATGTTCACGTGCGTCCACTTGTTAACCAGTGCCCCCATGACAAACAGGCCGAGGATTGACGCCCCCTCGGTCAGTTTCTGCAGGAAGCCGCCGCCCATGTCCTTAACGATGTCCACCCCTTTACGGTAGCCGTAGGCCACGCCGTAGTAACGGGTCAGCAGACGCACGGCGTTGAACAGGATGAAGAACAGCAACGGGCCAAGCAGGCTGCCGCTCATCGCGATACCGGCACCCAGTGCCGCGAAGACCGGACGCACGGTACCCCAGAAGATAGGGTCACCGACGCCAGCCAGCGGGCCCATCAGACCGACTTTGATACCGTTGATGGCACCGTCGTCAATCTCTGCGCCGTTCGCACGCTGCTCTTCCATCGCCAGCGTTACGCCCAGAACGGGCGCCGCAACGTAAGGATGGGTGTTAAAGAATTCCAGGTGACGCTTGATGGCCTGACGGCGCGCTTCGTTGTTTTCCGGATACAGGCGTTTGATCGCCGGAACCATGGAGAAGCAGAAACCCAGCGCCTGCATACGTTCGAAGTTCCATGAACCCTGAAACAGGTTAGAACGGATGAACACGCCACGAATATCACCCGGAGTGAGTTTTTTCTCGGTGGTAGTTTTTGTCATATCAACCATGTCGCTCACCTGTTAGTCCAGTTCGTTATCGAGATCGTTGTTACCAGCAGCCTGCGCTGGGGCACCCGCGACGCGGTTATATTTCGGGCTGAGCTGGATGTAGAGAATCGCCATTACCGCACCAATCACACCCAGTGCAACCAGGTTGAAGTTGGTGAATGCCGCGGTCACGAAGCCGAGGTAGAAGAACGGCATCAGGTAGCCTGCGCGCATCATGTTGATGACCATCGCATAACCAACGACCACGATCATGCCGCCCGCGATGTTCAGACCGCCGGTGACCACTTCAGGAATGGCGTTCAGCATGCTCTGGACTTCACTGGTACCGACGGAGATCGCAACGATAACAGCCGGGATCGCGATACGCATCGCCTGCAGGAACAGGGAAGAAACGTGGATCCACGACAGTGCCGTGAGGTTGCCGTTTTCGGCGGCCTTATCCGCTGCATGCTGGAAGGCTACGGTGATAGTACGAACAATGATGGTCAGAACCTGGCCTGCGGCTGCCAGTGGGATCGCCAGGGCGATACCTGCACCAATACTCTGGTGACCGGCAATAACCAGAACGGTCGAAATGATAGAGGCCAGCGCGGCATCAGGCGCAACTGCCGCACCGATGTTCATCCAGCCCAGGGCGATCATTTCCAGGGTACCACCGATGATGATACCGGTTTTCATGTCACCCAGAACGGCCCCAATCAGCGTACAGGCCACCAGAGGGCGGTGGAACTGAAATTCATCAAGTACGGATTCCATACCCGCAATACATGCGACGACGAACACCAGTACAATCTGAAGAGTGGTAATCTCCATTGCACTTCTCCTATTACATAAACTTTATGTGAGAACCGGCGCGGGCTTATTTCCCAACTTTGCCGATCAAATCCATCATTTTCAGTTTTTGATCCGTGGAAACCTTACGGGCTTCCAGCTCAATACCGCGCGCATTCAGCTTGTTGAATGCCTCGATATCTTTCGCATCAACTGAAATGGCGTTGTTGACCTGCGTTTTGCCCTGACGGAAGGCCATACCACCAATGTTAACGGAGGTGATTTTCACGCCGCCTTCAACAATGCGCTCAACGTCTGTCGGGTTAGTGAACAGGAGCATTACGCGTTCGCCCGCATATTTCGGGTTGTTGTAAACGCGGATCATCTTGGCGACATCCACGACGTGCGCGGTAACGCCAGGCGGAGCAACCTGTGTCAGAAGGGTTTTACGAACGGTGTCGGCGGCCACTTCGTCGCTGACCACGATAATGCGTTGAACGTTGGTCTCTTTGGTCCAGCGCGTGGCAACCTGACCGTGGATGAGGCGGTCATCAATACGCGCAAGGCCAATCACCATGTAATCATTCGGACCCATCGGTTTTGCAGGCGCTGCCGCTTTCGGTGCCGCTGCGGGCGCAGGGGCAGGTTTTTCCACCGGCTGTGCTTTCAGGGCTTTCACCCCTTCACGGCCCGTTTCAACGGCCAGGGCCACCAGCTCGTCGAAAGACGGATTGTCGTCGCGCGCCATGAAGGTTTCCACCAGCATGGGGATATTGACCCCGGCGACAACTTCATAGTGCTCTTTATCGACGACAATGCGGCTGGCAGCATTGAACGGGCTGCCGCCCCATGTATCAACGAGAAACAGCACGCCCTTGCTGGTATCCAGCTTCGCGAGTTGAGCGTTGTACTTCTCAATCAGCGTCTCGGCGTTTTCTCCGGGAACGAAATCGATCCAGCCGACGTTTTCCTGCTCGCCCAACAGCATCTCTGCCGTTTTGAGTAGCTGCTCAGCAGCCCAACCATGTGTGCCTATGACAATAGCAATGGTCACTTGCTACCTCCTTTTATTATCATTAATACGCCTGCCGGGCAGTCGTACTGAGAATCGTATTGGCGAACCGAATCGATTCAGATAAGGGTTAGAGTTCAAAAAACTAAGACTTCCGCGAATTATTTTAGATAGTGAAAAAATAATTTATGTGATGAAGATCCGTAATTTAGCCACGCGCGACAGAATTATCTTAAGGGTACAGCCACTGTGTTACAGATCTTTGCAAAGGAACGTAAATCTTTGCTAAAAATGCATTGTGTCTGATATGTTTAGCCTCCGTTTAATTGTTCAGGAGTATAGGGCTACAGCCCACTATATGGACCGTCACCGACGTCAGTCATCTTTCAGGCCATTTCGCGCCTTTTTCACCGGCGATCCTCGCCACGTATCGACTCTGTCTGCCTCTGTTTTGCCCACGTTGAGTGGGGCACCGTTTCGTCATTCCTTTAGCAGGAGCTTGTCATGGAATTCTTAATGGACCCGTCAATCTGGGTAGGATTGCTCACGCTGGTGGTGCTGGAGATTGTTCTCGGCATCGATAACCTGGTGTTTATCGCCATCCTTGCGGACAAGCTGCCGCCAAAACAGCGTGATAAAGCGCGTCTGATTGGTCTCTCGCTGGCGCTGGTCATGCGACTGGGTCTGCTCTCCGTTATCTCGTGGATGGTCACGCTGACCAAACCGTTGTTCTCCGTCATGGATTACACCTTCTCCGGCCGTGATTTGATCATGCTGATCGGGGGGATATTCCTGCTCTTTAAAGCGACGACAGAGCTCCATGAGCGGCTGGAAAACCGGCAGCACGATGATGGTCACGGTAAAGGGTATGCCAGCTTCTGGGTGGTGGTGCTGCAGATCGTGGTGCTGGATGCGGTCTTCTCGCTGGATGCGGTGATCACGGCGGTCGGCATGGTGAACCACCTGCCGGTCATGATGGCGGCTGTGGTTATTGCGATGGCGGTCATGCTGCTGGCGTCGAAACCGCTGACGCGTTTCGTGAACCAGCATCCGACGGTGGTGGTGCTGTGTCTGAGCTTCCTGCTGATGATTGGTCTGAGCCTGGTGGCGGAAGGCTTTGGCTTCCATATTCCGAAAGGCTACCTGTACGCTGCGATTGGCTTCTCGATCCTGATCGAGCTGTTCAACCAGATTGCGCGTCGTAACTTTATTAAGCAGCAGTCAAATCAGCCGCTGCGCGCCCGTACCGCGGATGCCATTCTGCGTTTGATGGGCGGTCGTCGTCAGGTGAACGTTCAGTCTGATTCCGAAAACCACAACCCGGTTCCGGTGCCGGAAGGGGCGTTTGTGGAACAGGAACGCTACATGATTAACGGCGTGCTCTCTCTGGCCTCCCGTTCGCTGCGCGGCATCATGACGCCACGCGGGGAGATCAGCTGGGTCGATGCTAACCTGAGCGTGGATGAAATTCGCCAGCAGCTGCTCTCTTCACCGCACAGCCTGTTCCCGGTGTGTCGCGGCGAGCTGGATGAGATCATCGGCGTGGTCAGGGCAAAAGAGATGCTGGTCGCTCTGGAAGAAGGCGTTAACGTCGAAGCCGTTGCTGCCGCATCGCCTGCGATTGTGGTGCCGGAAACGCTGGATCCGATCAACCTGCTCGGTGTGCTGCGCCGCGCGCGCGGTAGCTTTGTTATCGTCACCAACGAGTTTGGCGTGGTGCAGGGGCTGGTGACGCCGCTGGACGTGCTGGAAGCGATTGCCGGTGAATTCCCGGATGAAGACGAAACGCCGGAAATTGTTGCCGACGGCGAAGGCTGGCTGGTTAAAGGTACGACCGACCTGCACGCGCTCTCGCACACGCTGGGGCTGGAAAACGTGGTCAACGATGAAGAAGACATCGCGACCGTTGCCGGTCTGGTTATCGCCGTGAACGGGCAGATCCCGCGCGTCGGCGATGTGATTGAGCTGCCGCCGCTGCACATTACCATTGTCGAAGCCAACGACTATCGCGTTGATATGGTCCGCATTGTTAAAGAACAATCTGCCCACGATGAAGATGAGTAAGTCTGCTTAACGCAGCGGCATTAAGGGCACGATGTGCCCATTATGACGCGCTGGCGGGGGAGCACTTCCCGCCAGCCAGTCTGGAAAGTCCCGCAGCGGCATCGGCCGCGCATAGAAAAATCCCTGCAGCACAGGTACGCCGTGACGGCGTAAATAGCGCGCCTGCTCCTCAGTCTCAACCCCTTCCGCCACCAGCTCGATATTCAGCCGCTGGCCCAGCGCAATGATCATATCCGTCACCGTTGAATTTACGGCGTCGGTGCCGATGGCGGTCGTAAAAGACTGGTCAATCTTCAGGACGTCCGGGTGCAGCTTTTCAAGCCAGGAGAGGGAGCTGTTCCCGGTGCCGAAATCGTCGATAGCAAGCTTCACGCCTTTGCGATGCAGTTCGCGCACGATGCGATAATCCGCGTCCAGCAGTGCATCCCGTTCCGTGAGTTCAATTACCAACTGCTGTCGCGGATTGGCGCTGAACCAGAGACGGTTCAGATCCTGTATCAATACTGCGTGGCGGAAATGGCTGGCGGCGACGTTAATGCCGATGTGAAAACCGGGGCTGGACGGGAAGTAGCCTATCTGGCGCACCGTTTCGGCGATGACGTAGCGGGTCAGGGGGACAATCTGGTTATGTTCTTCTGCCAGAGGGATAAACACCTCCGGGGTGATCCAACCCTGACGGGGGTTATTCCAGCGCAGCAGGATCTCCACGCCAGTGCATGCCTGGGTGCGGGCATTCACCAGCGGCTGGCAGAAAAGCTCAAATTCCCGCGCCGCAATGCCCATATCGATCTCCCACGTAAAGCTCATCCGGTTTGCCGTCGCCAGCCAGGCGAGATAGCCCAGCAGCAGGCTGAGCATCAGTCCCAGCGGCAGCTGGGCGGGCAGGCTTTTTAAGGCTAACTCACCGGGGCCAGGTCCGCTGACCGTAATGGTGAAAGGATTTTGGGTTGAAGACTGCTGGAAAAGGGCGCTCTCCTCATCAAACGTCAGGCTGTCGGTGACGCGTTGACCGTAGCGTAAAAACCGATCGCCGACTGTCAGCACCACGTCATTGATGAGCGGACGCTGGGGCTCAAGGATCATTCTGGCGATCAGGTCGATATTGATAATCTCGACGACGCCATCTTCACCGTCCTGAGAGACGGGATACCACTGGATCAAAACAGGGCTACCCTTAAGCAGCCACGGGTCGGTCGATAAAATCAGCTTCGCCGTGCTGGCAGGGAGCTCCTGAAGGACGTCACGCACAGGCTCGCTGCGGCTGCCGAAAATACTCGAACAGTACAGGATACCGTCTTTGATCAGGGCAATGGAGCGTACCGTCTGCAAAATGGCTGCCTGCTGCCGCAGCGCCAGCTGCACCTGCAGGCAGGGCTGCCCCACCAGCGGCTGCAGCACGTTGCGGTGGTTTTCCAGGGAAAGCAGAACGTTATCAAGGGCGCGAACGGTATGGCTGGTAAAATCGAGGATCCGCTGTTGGTTAACGTTGCGCTGGGAGATAAAGCGAATGCCTAGCGTCAGGATGAGCGTGAGGAGCGCAACCGTCACGCAGACGATAACGCGTTTTCGGCGATAATTTTTAATGATCGTTTGTGCAGTTTGCATGAACGGTCGCCTGATAAGCCACCAGCCACAAAAGCCGGACGCAACAGTAAAAGTGTAGTGGGGAAAGCAGAAGGAGACGAGGAAGAAGAGGGAAATTCGCCCATCCGTTGCAGATGGGCGAAAGGCAGTATTAGTCGCACTGCACCTTAATGGCCAGGCCACCGCGGGACGTCTCGCGGTATTTCGCGTTCATGTCTTTGCCCGTTTCGTACATGGTTTCAATCACCTTATCCAGCGATACGCGAGGTTCGCTGGTACGGCGCATCGCCATACGAGAGGCGTTGATGGCTTTCACCGAGGCAATCGCGTTACGCTCAATGCACGGCACCTGCACCTGGCCCGCGACCGGGTCGCAGGTCAGACCGAGGTTATGTTCCATACCGATTTCAGCCGCCACGCAGACCTGTTCAGGGCTTGCACCCAACAGCTCTGCCAGACCCGCCGCCGCCATGGAGCAGGCCACGCCGACTTCACCCTGACAGCCCACTTCCGCACCGGAGATAGAGGCATTCATCTTGTACAGCGCGCCGATGGCACCTGCCGCCAGGAAGTAACGGATATAGATGTCCGGCGTCACGGGCTCAATAAAGTGGTCGTAATACGCCAGCACCGCAGGAACAATGCCGCACGCGCCGTTGGTTGGCGCCGTCACGACGCGGCCCCCGGCGGCGTTCTCTTCGTTAACCGCAAGCGCAAACATATTCACCCAGTCGACCACGTTCATCGGGTCGTTGGAGAATTTGTCCGTGGTTACCAGCATACGGCGCAGAGCAGAGGCACGACGCGGCACGCGCAGTGGACCCGGCAGAACGCCTTCGGTGTTCATCCCGCGATCGATACAGGCGCGCATGGTTTGCCAGACGTTGGCAAAATAGTCTTCAATCTCTTGTTTGCTGTGCAGGGCCAGTTCGTTCTGCATCACCATGCCGGAGAGGGAAAGACCGGTCTGTTTGCAGTAGCCCAGCATCTCGGTCGCCGATTTGAACGGGTACGGCACGCTGACGTCGCCGACGCTGTCTTTGCCAAAATGCTCTTCATCCACGATGAAACCACCGCCGATGGAGTAGTACGTTTTGCTGTAGATCTCTTTTTCACCGCTATAAGCGTGAATGGTCATGCCGTTTTCATGCAGCGGCAGGTTGTCGCTGCGAAAACGCATGCCGTCATCCTGCGGGAAATCGACTTCCTGCTGGCCGTTTGCCAGCAGCAGGCGGCCGCGTGTTTCCACGTCGCGGATGAATGCCGGAATGGCATCAATATCAACGGTATCCGGCATATTGCCTGCCAGACCCATAATAATGGCGATATCGGTGTGGTGGCCTTTACCCGTTAATGACAGCGAGCCGTAAACATCCACGGCGACACGGGTAACGCTTTCCAGTAATCCTTTTTCGACCAGATCATCGACGAACTGTTTACCGGCCTTCATCGGGCCAACAGTATGGGAAGACGAAGGGCCAATTCCCACTTTGAACATGTCGAATATACTAATCACTTTCACACTCCTGACAGGGTTACCGGGGTTCCAGTAACGATGTTATAACTGCGCATAGTGTAAGAGGGAACACCGACCTCGGCTTAACTATTCACATGAATTAAACTAATGGTTAACGATGGGTTTTGCTAATAGCGCGACGCAGATCGCAAACCTGGCGGAAGAGGGCGGAATGTAAAGTATAGTCAAGGCTTCAGGCCGATCTGCAGCGCCAGCTCACGAATAATCCCCGCCGTCATGCCCCAGACAAAATAATGCTGATACCAGGACAACCAGACCCGATGGTCATGCCCGCGACGCTGAATATCCAGCGGGTGATAACGACTCAGCCGAAGGGCCTCTTCCAGCGGCATTTCAAACACCGCAGAGACTTCATCGACGCTGGCGTGATACTGCAGACCCGGCGGGATAATGCCCACCACCGGCGTGACCTGGAAACCGGTAACGCTGTCGACGGGCGGCAGCACGCCGATGATCTCAACGGCCTCCGGCGGAATGTCCACCTCTTCCTGCGCTTCGCGCAGCGCGGCGGCAATCAGCGAGGCGTCGGAGCTGTCTACCGCGCCCCCAGGAAAAGCGACCTGACCGGCATGCTTGCGTAAATGGGCGGAACGCTGGGTGAGCAGCAGGCCCGGCTTCGCGCGACGCACGACCGGGATCAGCACGGCCGCCTGACGCTGATTCAGCGCTTCGCGATTGACCTGCGGTCTTAGTAGCTGAAAACGCGATAAAAAGTCATCCAGCGTCAGGTTCTCTTTTTCCACCCGTGATTACTCCAGTAGTTTCAGGATACGGTTAACTTTATCAAAGGTTTCCTGATATTCCGCCTCGAGCTGACTATCGGCAACAATCCCGCCACCGGCCGAACAGTAAAGATTTCCGTTGCAGGCGGTCAGAGTGCGGATGGTAATGCTGGTATCCAGCGTGCCGCACAGGCTGATATAGCCGATGCTGCCGCACCAGGCGTTGCGCCGGTGGGGCTCCAGTTCATCAATGATCTCCATTGCCCGCACCTTCGGCGCACCGGTGATGGAGCCGCCCGGGAACGCGGCGCGCAGCAGGTCGCAGGCCGTGCGCGAGTCTGGCAACTGCGCGGTAATGGTGCTGACCAGATGATGCACCGCAGGGAAAGGCTCGACGACAAACAGTTCCGGCACGCGGACGCTGCCCGGCACGGCCACCCGGCCAATGTCGTTACGCATCAGATCGACAATCATCAGGTTTTCGGCGCGGTCTTTCGGCGAGGCGGCGAGTTTTTCCGCCTGCTTGCGGTCGGCGTCGGGATCGGCAAGGCGTGGCAGCGTGCCTTTAATCGGACGGGTTTGAATGGTCCCCTCTGCCAGATGGATAAAGCGCTCGGGCGACAGGCTGAGGATCGCCCCCTGCTCCAGACGAACAAACGCGCTAAACGGTGCCTTGTTGCTGGCATTTAGGCGGGTAAACGCCTGCCACTCATCTCCCCGATAGGTCGCCTGGAAGCGCTGGGCGAGGTTAACCTGGTAGCAGTCGCCGCTTTGCAGATACGCCTGAACGCGCGCGAATTTTTCGGCATATTCCGCAGCGCTCATGTTCGAGCGCCAGCCGGAGGTGAGCGTGAACGTCTGTGCCGGTGCAGGCTGCTGCGCCTCAAGCCAGTCCAGACGCGCCTGGACGTCACGATGGCTCAGCAGGGAAACCGTTTTTTTCTGGTGATCGACGATTAACGCCCAGTCATACAGCCCCACGGCCATATCTGGCAGGGAAATATCAGCCTGCGCATGCTCGGGCAGCGTTTCGAAACGGCGGCCCAAATCATAGCCAAACAGGCCCAGCGCGCCTCCCTGAAAGGGAAGGTCCGGGTTTGGCGTAGCGGATAAGCCCAGCGCGTTAATGTCGTGCTGAAGCTGCGCCAGCGGATCGTCCGTCAGCGACAGGTCATCGGTTGTCAACGTCTTCAGCGGATCGGCGACCAGAATATCAAAGCGGCTGTAGGGATGGTCCGCATGGCCGGAGTGCAGCAGCATCGCAAACGGAAGATGGCTCAGGCGGGTAAACCAGTATTCAGCGGCGTCTGTCCGCCAGGGCAGGGTAATAACAGTGGGGAAGCGCATGTTCATGTGTGGCATACTACCGGGCAGCGTGAAATAATTAGCGCGAATAATTTAGCAGGAGTTGACGATGTTTGCAGGTTTACCTTCTCTGAGCCATGAACAGCAGCAGAAAGCGGTTGAGCGAATTCAGGAGCTGATGTCCCAGGGGATGAGCAGCGGACAGGCGATTTCCCAGGTGGCGGAAGAACTGCGCGCCACGCATACCGGCGAGCGGATCGTGGCGCGTTTCGAGGATGAAGATGAAGAGTGATAGAGCTTAAACCGCCGCGATAATCTTAATCTCAACCTTGTATTCCGGCTTCATCAGCGTGGCCTGTACGGTGCAGCGTACAGGCGCGTGACCCGCCACCACCCACGCATCCCAAGCTTTGTTCATTGCCGCGAAGTCATCTTTGTTCGCCAGGAAAATCGTCGCATCCAGAATGCGGGATTTGTCGCTGCCCTGTTTTTCCAGCACCGCGTCGATCTGCGCGAGGGTATTGGCCGTCTGCTCGAACGCATCCGCGTCAAGGTTCGCCGGGACGCCGGTGTAGTAGAGCGTCTGGTTGTGGATCACCACATCAGACCAGCGGGCTTCGGCATCAATGCGCACAATTGTCATAAACGTTTCCTCGTTATTTTTCGTCGTCAGGCGGCAAGACTGCCATATTGTTCTCGTGTCGTCACTATTTGGGGTGGCACAGGAGAGGATGGGCTGACATAATTCCTGTGCAAAAATACAGTGAGAGAGCACCGTGGCAGACGATTTTTCCCCTGAAGGTCAATTAGCGCAGGCTATCCCCGGCTTCAAACCCCGTGAGCCTCAGCGACAGATGGCGCATGCCGTTGCACGCGCCATCGATAAGGCTCAGCCGCTGGTGGTCGAAGCGGGTACCGGCACAGGTAAAACCTATGCTTACCTTGCGCCAGCGCTGCGGGCGAAAAAAAAGGTGATTATCTCGACCGGTTCGAAAGCGCTGCAGGACCAGCTCTACAGCCGCGATTTGCCCACGGTGGCAAAGGCGCTGAAATACAAAGGCCGTCTGGCCCTGCTGAAGGGGCGATCCAACTATCTCTGCCTGGAACGCCTTGAGCAGCAGGCGCTGGCGGGCGGCGACCTGCCGGTGCAAACCCTCAGCGACGTCATTATCCTTCGCGCCTGGGCGAACCAGACCGAAGAGGGCGACATCAGCACCTGCGCGAGCGTGCCGGAAGACTCTCCCGCCTGGCCGCTGGTGACCAGCACCAACGACAACTGCCTCGGCAGCGACTGTCCGCTGTATAAAGACTGCTTTGTAGTGAAAGCGCGCAAAACGGCGATGGATGCGGATGTCGTGGTGGTGAACCACCATCTGTTCCTCGCGGATATGGTGGTTAAGGACAGCGGCTTTGGTGAGCTGATCCCGGAGGCGGACGTGATGATCTTCGACGAAGCCCACCAGCTGCCGGACATCGCCAGCCAGTATTTTGGGCAGTCGCTCTCCAGCCGCCAGCTGCAGGATCTGGCGAAAGATTTCACCATTGCTTACCGGACCGAACTCAAAGATACCCAGCAGCTGCAGAAGTGCGCCGACCGTCTGGCGCAGAGCGCGCAGGATTTCCGTTTACAGCTCGGCGAGCCGGGCTATCGCGGAAACCTGCGCGAGCTGCTGGCGGACAAAAACATCCAGCGCGCGCTGCTGCTGCTCGATGATGCGCTTGAGCTCTGCTACGACGTGGCAAAACTGTCACTCGGCCGCTCCGCGCTGCTGGATGCGGCCTTCGAGCGCGCCACGCTCTATCGCGGGCGGCTCAAACGGCTGAAAGAGATTAACCAGCCGGGTTACAGCTACTGGTACGAGTGCACTTCGCGCCACTTTACCCTGGCGCTGACGCCGCTGACGGTGGCGGATAAATTTAAAGAGGTGATGGCGCAGAAGCCGGGCAGCTGGATCTTTACGTCGGCAACCCTGTCGGTGAATGACGATCTTCACCACTTCACCGAGCGCCTCGGCATTGAGCAGGCGGAGTCGCTGCTCCTGCCCAGCCCGTTCGATTACGAAAAGCAGGCGCTGCTCTGCGTGCCCCGCAACCTGCCGCTGCCGAACCAGCCGGGTGCGGCGCGACATCTGGCCGCGATGTTAAAACCGATGATCGAGGCCAACAATGGCCGCTGCTTTATGCTCTGCACCTCCCACGCCATGATGCGCGACCTCGCCGAGCAGTTCCGCGCTACGATGACGTTGCCGGTGCTGCTGCAGGGCGAAACCAGCAAAGCCCAGTTGCTGCAGCAGTTCGTCAGCGCCGGTAATGCCCTGCTGGTCGCAACCAGCAGCTTCTGGGAAGGGGTGGACGTGCGCGGCGACACGCTTTCGCTGGTGATCATTGATAAGCTACCGTTTACCTCCCCGGACGATCCGCTGCTGAAGGCGCGGATGGAAGACTGCCGCCTGCGCGGCGGCGATCCGTTTGACGAGGTTCAACTGCCGGATGCGGTCATTACGCTTAAGCAAGGGGTAGGGCGCTTAATCCGTGACGTCACCGATCGCGGCGTGCTGGTCATCTGCGATAACCGGCTGGTGATGCGTCCTTACGGGGCAACCTTCCTTGCAAGCCTGCCGCCCGCACCGCGGACGCGGGACATAAAACGCGCGGTGCGTTTCCTGGCAAACCCAACGGCGGAGTAATTTACCCCGGAGTGTGCTAAGATGCGCGCCATTTTGTGACTGACCCTTGCGAGAGCGCGACGACTGATGCGAATTCTGGCTATTGATACCGCGACAGAGGCTTGCTCTGTTGCTCTGTTGAACGACGGTGCTGTTTCTGCCCATTTCGAAGAGTGCCCACGGGAACACACCCAACGCATTCTCCCCCTGGTAAAAGCCATTTTAACCCAGGGCAACACCTCCTTAACCGACCTCGACGCGCTGGCCTTTGGCCGCGGCCCCGGCAGCTTTACGGGCGTACGCATCGGGATTGGCATTGCGCAAGGGCTGGCGCTGGGCGCCGAACTGCCGATGATCGGCGTCTCAACCCTCGCCACCATGGCGCAGGGCGCATGGCGCATGACCGGGGCAACGCGCGTCCTGGCAGCGATTGATGCCCGCATGGGCGAAGTTTACTGGGCCGAATACACCCGCGACGAGCAGGGCGTGTGGCACGGTGAAGAGACGGAAGCCGTGCTTAAGCCGGAAGCGGCGACGGAACGGCTGAAGCAGCTGTCCGGCGAGTGGGCGACCGTCGGTACGGGCTGGCAGGCGTGGCCTGAGATGGCGAACGGCACCGGGCTGACGCTGGTGGACGGCAACATGCTTCTGCCGGCTGCGGAAGATATGCTTCCGATTGCCAGCCAGCTGCTCGCAGCAGGCAAAACCGTGGCCGTTGAACACGCGGAACCGGTTTATTTGCGAAACACCGTCGCGTGGAAGAAACTTCCGGGCCGCGAGTGACTCTCAGTAACAGGAACTGAGAAAAAGGAGTCGCATCATGGCGGTTCAGACTAAAGTAGTACGCCTTATTATGGCAGGCGCGGTTGCCATAGCACTGAGCGGATGCGTTTCCGTTCCTGATGCGATTAAGGGCAGCAGCCCGACGCCACAGCAGGATCTGGTTCGGGTGATGAATGCTCCTGAGCTGTACGTCGGCCAGGAAGCGCGCTTTGGTGGGAAAGTGATCGACGTGCAGAACCAGCAGGGGAAAACCCGTCTGGAGATCGCGACCGTTCCGCTGGACAGCGGCGCGCGGCCTGTGCTGGGCGAGGCCTCCCGCGGGCGCATCTATGCGGACGTCAGCGGGTTCCTCGATCCGGTTGATTTTCGCGGACAGCTGGTGACCGTCGTCGGGCCGATTACCGGCGCCGTACAGGGCAAAATCGGCAGCACGCCGTATAAATTTATGACCATGCAGGTGAACGGCTACAAGCGCTGGCGGCTGGCACAGCAGGTGATCATGCCGCCTCAGCCGATCGATCCGTGGATGTGGGGTCCACATCCTTATCGTTACGGCTACCCGGGCTGGGGCTGGTATAACCCGGGGCCTGCACAGGTACAGACGATCGTTACTGAGTAACTTACTGTTATTGCTAGAAAAGAGACAGCGGCTCAGCCGCTGTCTCTGTTTTTTTACGGATAAAACGAAAAAAAAGAGTGACGCGCTTCGCAACCTTAAATCTGAACAATTAATAAACTGGTACGCTGAGTTAATATAATGTTAACAAACTGTTTATTATCGGGGTTGTGATGACGACGAACACTCATTTCAGAGGTGATGCATTGAAGAAGGTTTGGCTTAACCGTTATCCCGCAGATGTTCCTGCTGAGATCAATCCTGACCGTTATCAATCCCTGGTGGAATTATTTGAACACTCGGTAAGGCGCTACGCGGACCAGCCCGCATTTGTGAATATGGGCGAGGTGATGACGTTCCGTAAGCTGGAGGAGCGCAGCCGGGCGTTTGCGGCGTACCTGCAGGAAGGGCTGGGGCTGCAAAAAGGGGATCGCGTCGCGCTAATGATGCCGAACCTGCTGCAATACCCGGTGGCGCTGTTCGGTATCCTGCGTGCCGGGATGATTGTCGTTAACGTCAACCCGCTGTACACCCCGCGCGAGCTGGAGCATCAGCTGAACGACAGCGGAGCGGTTGCGATCGTCATTGTGTCCAACTTTGCCCATACGCTGGAAAAAGTGGTCGACAAAACCCAGGTGAAACACGTCATCCTGACGCGCATGGGGGACCAGCTCTCCACCGCCAAAGGCACGCTGGTTAACTTTGTCGTCAAATACGTCAAACGTCTGGTGCCAAAATACCATCTGCCGGACGCTATCTCCTTCCGCCGCGCGCTGCATGCGGGCTATCGTATGCAGTACGTTAAGCCGGAAGTGGTCTCAGAAGATCTCGCGTTCCTGCAGTATACCGGCGGTACCACCGGCGTGGCGAAAGGCGCAATGCTGACCCACCGCAACATGCTGGCGAACCTTGAGCAGGTCAATGCAACCTACGGGCCGCTGCTGCATCCCGGCAAAGAGCTGGTCATTACGGCGCTACCGCTGTACCACATTTTCGCACTGACCATGAACTGCCTGCTGTTTATTGAGCTGGGCGGTCAAAACGTGCTGATTACCAACCCGCGTGATATACCGGGGCTGGTGAAAGAGCTGGCAAAATACCCGTTCACCGCCATGACCGGGGTAAATACCCTGTTTAACGCGCTGCTTAATAACAAAGAGTTCCAGCAGCTGGACTTCTCCACGCTCCATCTCTCTGCGGGCGGCGGCATGCCGGTTCAGCAGGCGGTGGCCGAGCGCTGGGTGAAACTTACCGGCCAGTATCTGCTGGAGGGCTATGGCCTGACGGAGTGCGCGCCGCTGGTCAGCGTTAACCCGCATGACATCGACTACCACAGCGGAAGCATTGGACTGCCCGTTCCTTCTACTGAAGCGAAACTGGTCGATGATAACGATAACGAAGTCGCGCCGGGTGAGCCGGGGGAGCTGTGCGTTAAAGGTCCACAGGTCATGCTGGGTTACTGGCAGCGTCCCGACGCGACCGACGAAATCATCAAAGACGGCTGGCTACATACCGGTGACATCGCGGTGATGGATGAGGAAGGCTTCCTGCGCATTGTCGATCGCAAGAAAGATATGATCCTGGTCTCCGGCTTCAACGTCTATCCGAATGAGATCGAAGACGTGGTCATGCAGCACAGCGGCGTACTCGAAGTGGCAGCGGTCGGCGTGCCTTCCGGCAGCAGCGGTGAAGCAGTGAAGATATTTGTGGTCAAGAAAGATCCTTCTCTCACCGAGGAAGCGCTGATAACGTTTTGTCGTCGTCAGCTGACGGGCTATAAAGTGCCGAAGCTGGTGGAATTCCGCGACGAGCTGCCGAAATCCAACGTCGGGAAGATATTACGACGAGAATTACGTGACGAAGCCCGTGCCAAAGTAGACAATAAGGCCTGAGCTTCACGTTAATCGTCCAGACGCCGGTTAAGCCGGCGTTTTTTATGGGCGCAAACAAAAGAGAATCCGATTTGAATTACCAGATGATCACGACCAACGACGAGCTGGCTTCGCTGTGCGAAGTGACGCGCGACTTTCCTGCCATTGCCCTGGATACCGAGTTTGTCCGTACCCGGACGTACTATCCGCAGCTGGGGTTGATTCAGATGTACGACGGTAAACACGTGTCGCTGATCGACCCTCTCGGCATTACCGACTGGACGCCGATGCGCGATCTGCTGCTCGATACCGCCGTCACGAAATACCTGCACGCAGGCAGTGAAGATCTGGAAGTCTTTCTGAACACCTTTGGCATCATGCCTCAGCCGCTGATTGATACGCAGATCCTTGCGGCGTTCAGCGGGCGACCGCTCTCCTGGGGCTTTGCCGCCATGGTGGAGGAGTATACGGGCCTGACGCTGGATAAAAGCGAATCCCGTACCGACTGGCTGGCGCGTCCGCTTACCGCGCGCCAGCTGGAGTATGCGGCGGCTGACGTGTTTTACCTGCTGCCGATCGCCGGACAGCTGATGAAAGAAGCCGAGGCATCCGGCTGGCTGTCCGCCGCGCTGGACGAGTGCCGTATGACCCAGCTGCGTCGTCAGGAAGTGGTGGATCCGAAAGAGGCCTGGCGCGACATCAGCAACGCCTGGCAGCTGCGTACGCGTCAGCTGGCGTGCCTGCAGCTGCTGGCAGACTGGCGCTTGCGTAAAGCGCGCGAGCGCGATCTGGCCGTTAACTTTGTGGTTCGCGAAGAGCATCTTTGGGCGGTTGCGCGCTATATGCCGGGCAGCCTCGGCGAGCTGGACAGCATTGGGCTTTCGGGCAGTGAAATCCGTTTCCACGGCAAAACCCTGCTGGCGCTGGTCGCAAAAGCGCAGGCGTTACCGGAAGAGGCGCTGCCGGAACCGCTGCTGAACCTGATGGATATGCCAGGCTATCGCAAAGCGTTTAAGGACATCAAAGCGCTGGTGCAGGCGGTGGCTACGGAAAGCAAGCTGAGCGCGGAGCTGCTCGCTTCACGCCGTCAGATTAATCAGCTGCTTAACTGGCACTGGAAGCTGAAGCCGCAGAATGGCTTGCCGGAAATGATGGCGGGATGGCGCGGGGAATTGATGGCCGATCGCCTTAATACGCTGCTGGAAGGTTATCCGCGATAAAAAATATGCCGGGTGATAAACCCGGCATATTTCCCCGGTGGCGCTGCGCTTACCGGGGCGACGAAATCACAAACCTACGGACGCGACTCTTCCGCTTCCGGGAGCGTCACGTTCAGCTCCAGAATCGAAATATCCCCGTCTTTTTGTTCCAGTTGCACCGTCACCATCTCCGGGTCAATCTGCACGTACTTACAGATCACTTCCAGGATGTCCTTGCGCAGCTGCGGCAGGTAGTGAGGCTCGGCGTCGCTACGACGACGCTCCGCAACGATAATTTGCAGACGTTCTTTTGCGATGTTGGCGGTGTTCTTTTTCCGCGAGAGAAAAAAGTCCAGTAATGCCATAACTTATCCTCCGAACAGGCGTTTGAGGAAACCTTTCTTCTCTTCTTCAATGAAGCGGAAAGGACGTTCTTCTCCCAGCAGACGGTCAACGGTATCGGCGTAAGCTTTACCTGCATCTGCCATTGTATCAAGGATCACTGGCTCGCCCTGGTTAGAGGCGCGTAACACGGACTGATCTTCCGGGATAACGCCCACCAGCTTAATGCGCAGGATCTCCAGCACGTCTTCCATGCTCAGCATGTCACCTTTGTTCACGCGGCCCGGGTTGTAGCGGGTGAGCAGCAGGTGTTCTTTAATCGGGTCTTCGCCATTTTCCGCACGACGGGATTTAGAGGCGAGGATCCCGAGAATGCGGTCTGAGTCACGCACGGATGAAACTTCAGGGTTGGTGGTGATGATTGCTTCATCAGCGAAGTAGAGCGCCATCAGGGCACCGGTTTCGATACCGGCAGGGGAGTCACAGACGATGAAGTCGAACTCCATTTTTTTCAGCTCGTCGAGCACCTTTTCTACCCCTTCACGGGTCAGGGCGTCTTTGTCACGCGTCTGAGAAGCCGGGAGAATGTAGAGGTTCTCGGTGCGCTTGTCTTTAATCAGCGCCTGGTTCAGCGTGGCATCGCCCTGAATGACGTTCACAAAGTCATACACGACGCGACGCTCACATCCCATGATGAGGTCGAGGTTACGCAGGCCGATATCGAAGTCGATAACGACGGTTTTCTTTCCCTTCTGGGCCAAACCAGTAGCGATGGCCGCGCTGGAGGTGGTCTTGCCAACGCCTCCTTTACCCGAAGTAACAACAATAATGCGTGCCATAGAAATTCCTTGTTAAAAAGGGATCAATTCAACGGTTGAACGGTCAACGCGTCGTCTGCCAGAAGCAGGCGAGCCGCTTTGCCATAAAATTCGGCTGGGATCTTGTCGCTCAGCCAATATTCACCTGCGATGGACACCAGTTCCGCCGTCAGGTGAGTACAAAATATTTGCGCGTCCCGATCGCCACTTGCACCTGCGAGCGCACGTCCACGCATCATACCGTAAACGTGAATATTGCCATCTGCAATCAGCTCAGCGCCAGCACTGACGTGGCTTGTAACAATCAGATCACAGTTTGGTGCATAAATGCGCTGACCGGAACGAACCGGCACATCAATCATTCGCGTTTTTGTGATGTTTGTAACGTTTTGCGCCGCAGGAGGGGGCGTTTCGACGGCAACGGGTGCCGCACGCGGGGCTTTTTCTTTGCCTTCATTCAGAAGCGGCAGCCCCGCACGGTCAATTTCCGCTTTCAGTTCAGTATCTTTGCAGCCGCTGATGCCGACAATACGCAGTCCGGTCGAGGAGACGGCCTGCTGGAGACGTTTCCAGTTAACCGGCGCTTCAAGACCGCTGACGTTGATAACAACAGGGGCGTGCTTCAGGAAGGCGGGAGCCTGGGCGATTTTGTCTTCTAACGCCTGACGAATAACCTCGGGTTTTGCATCATGCAAATGTACCACTGATAAGGTGAAGCTACTGCCTTTAAGCTCGATGGGCGTGTTTGACATCCTGGCCTTACTCAATTTGCTATTAACCGCAACCATTCGCTGCGATATTCCGAAGAGTATCAGGCATGTTATAGTCAGGAGTATATTGAGGCAAGCAACCACCCATTAATTCAGAGTAAAAACATGTTTTGTGTGATCTACAGAAGTACAACCCGTGACCAGACCTATCTTTATGTCGAAAAGAAAGACGATTTTTCACGCGTGCCTGAAGAATTAATGAAGAGCTTTGGCCGACCGCAGATGGCGATGCTGCTGCCGCTTGATGGTCGCAAGAAACTGGTGAATGCCGATCTGGAGAAAGTGAAAACGGCATTAGCCGAGCAGGGCTATTATTTACAGCTTCCGCCGCCACCCGAGAATTTATTAAAACAGCATCTTGAGGCGAACGGTAAAAAATAGTCTCAACTGTTTTTGAGCACAACACATCAACCGTTTAGGGGTCGACCATGTATCAACATCATAACTGGCAAGGTGCATTACTGGATTATCCCGTCAGCAAAGTGGTTTGCGTGGGCAGCAACTATGCAAAACATATTCAGGAGATGGGCAGTGCGACGCCAGAAGAGCCGGTTCTGTTCATTAAGCCTGAAACGGCGCTTTGCGATATTCGCCAGCCGCTGGCCCTGCCGCAGGGGCTCGGCTCGGTGCACCACGAAGTGGAACTCGCCGTGCTGATCGGCGCAACGCTGCGTCAGGCCTCCGAAGAGCATGTGCAAAAAGCGATTGCCGGATACGGCGTGGCGCTGGATCTGACGCTACGCGACGTGCAGGGTAAAATGAAGAAAGCGGGGCAGCCGTGGGAAAAAGCCAAAGGGTTTGATAATTCCTGCCCGATTTCGGCGTTTGTGCCGGTGAGCGAATTCACCGGCGATCCGCAGGATACGCCGCTCAGCCTGAAGGTTAACGGTGAAATCCGCCAGCAGGGCACCACGGCAGACATGATCCATAAGATTGTGCCGCTGATCGCCTATATGAGCCGCTTCTTTACCCTCAAGCCGGGTGATGTGATCCTAACCGGCACGCCGGAAGGCGTTGGTCCGCTCGCGAGCGGTGATGAACTTGAAGTTGGTTTTAACGGCCTGTCGCTGAAAACCCGCGTGCTGTAACCTCCTCTTGCCGCCTGAAAAGGGCGGCAAAACTTGCAACGACGTGCCAGACTCGTTATAAGGTGCGCTTTCTTTTGACGTGTGGACATCCTGATGAACGACATCCCTTTCTGGCAAAGCAAAACTCTCGACGACATGACCGACGCGGAATGGGAATCCTTATGCGACGGCTGTGGTCAGTGCTGCCTGCACAAGCTGATGGATGAAGACACGGACGAAATCTACTTCACCAACGTGGCCTGCAAGCAGCTGAACATCAAAACCTGCCAGTGCCGCAACTACGAGCGCCGCTTCGAGTTCGAGCCAGACTGCATTAAATTAACCCGTGAGAATCTGCCCACCTTTGAATGGCTGCCGCATACCTGCGCGTATCGCCTGCTGGCGGAGGGGAAAGGTCTGCCTGACTGGCACCCCCTGCTGACCGGTTCAAAAACGGCGATGCACGGCGAGCGTATCTCCGTGCGCCACATTGCGGTGAAAGAGTCCGAGGTGCGGGACTGGGAAGATCACATCATGAACCACCCGACCCGTTGAGATTAAAAAACCCGCCGAGGCGGGTTTTTTATTATGTCGGGTGGCGCTGCGCTTACCCGCCCACAAAACCGTAGGCCCGCGCAAGCGAAGCGGCGCCGGGCGAATTAGCGCCCAAATAGATCGCGTTTCTTCGGTTTGAACGGCTGGGCAATCAGCACCAGCAGCGCCACGACGAAGTAGGCGGCAAAAATGCCCACCAGCCACTGCGGCATCTCGAGGGTCAGGAATTCCCACTGGCGAACGGAACAGTCACCGGATGCAACAAACACCTGCGGCAGCCATTTGTCCAGCGGCAGCCAGCTCGGGAAGCGGGCGGCAAAATCGCAGGTCATAAACGGTGACGGATGCAGCTGCATCATCGTGTGCTGCCAGGAGAGTTCAATGCCTTTCCAGGCGCTGTAGAGCCAGATTGCGATCCCGGCATAGCGAAGCGGCGACTTCGGCGCAATCGCGCCGACCAGGCCAGCCCCCATAATGCCGAACAGTGCGCAGCGTTCATAAATACAGAGCACGCAAGGTTTGAGTCCCATTACGTGCTGGAACCACAGCGCGACCATTTCCAGCGCAAAGGCGGTCAGGGCCATTAACAACCACGCTCCGCGACCGCGGGAGCACTGGTTTAAAAATCTCAACATAATCATTTCCCTGGAACATGCTTAGAAAGCGCAGTGTAAACGAATTCGTTTTTCGCGCCACCTGTACCTGGCGAAATAAAACGTAATTGGATGTTTATCGTGCGAAAAGGCAAACGGGCAGCGAACTGCCCGAGTTGCAGTGTTTACTGCGCCGCAAGTATACCCGCTTGTATCAACCATTGCGTACAGGGAATAAGGGTAATTTTGACGCAAAGCAATCCCACGATCGTAAGCACCAGCGTATAGGGCAGGGCCATCCAGACCATTCTTCCATAAGAAAGACGTATGAGTGGCGCAAGGGCGGAGGTCAGCAGGAACAGGAAGGCGGCCTGGCCATTGGGTGTCGCCACCGACGGCAGGTTGGTACCGGTGTTGATCGCCACGGCCAGCAGTTCAAACTGTCCGGCGCTGATCACGCCTTGCTCCATCGCGGTCTTAGCCTCGTTAATGTAAACCGTCCCGACAAAGACGTTATCTGAGATCGATGAGAGCAGGCCGTTAAACAGGTAAAACAGCGACAGCTGAGCATCCGGCGATGCCCGTAAGACAAAGGCAATAATCGGCGCGAACAGGTGCTGGTCGATTATCACCGCCACGACCGCAAAGAACACCGCCAGCAGGGCGGTAAACGGCAGCGCTTCGGTGAAGGCTTTGCCGATGGCATGCTCATCCGTCACCCCGGTAAAGGTCGTGGCGAGAATAATCACGGACAGACCAATCAGCCCCACTTCAGCAAGATGGAACGCCAGCGCGGCGATAAGCCAGACGCCGATGATCCCCTGTGCAATCAGGCGCAGCGTCTCCTGGCGCGTCCGCTGGCGTCGGCTCTGCAGATCGAATTTATGCAGCTCCTGACGTACCGGCTCCGGGAGTTGTGCCCCGTAACCAAAGAGGCGAAACTTCTCCACCAGCAAACAGGTCGCCAGACCGCAGATCAGCACCGGCACGCTCACCGGGGCCATTCTCAGGAAGAAATCACCGAAGTGCCAGCCCGCCGCTTTCGCAATGATCAGGTTTTGCGGCTCGCCCACCATCGTCATCACGCCCCCCAGTGCGGTACCGACGCCGGCATGCATCATCAGGCTGCGCAGGAAGGCGCGAAACTGCTCCAGTACCTCACGGTTATGCGCATCGACATGGTTGTCATCCTGCAGATCCTCACCCGGACGAGAGGAGGCCACGCGGTGATAAATACCGTAAAACCCCACCGCGACGCTTATCACCACCGCGACGACCGTCAGCGCGTCCAGGAAGGCTGACAGGAAGGCGGCCGCAAGGCAAAACGCCAGCGAGAGAACCGTTTTCGACGGAATGCTGAGCAGCAGGCGCGTAAAGATAAACAGCAGCAGCTGTTTCATAAAGTAGATGCCCGCCACCATAAACATCAGCAGCAGAAGCACTTCAAGATTTGAAGCCAGCTCTGCTTTGACATGCTCGGCAGAGGTCATCCCAATCACTACCGCTTCAAACGCCAGCAATCCGCCCGGCAACAGGGGATAGCATTTCAGCGCCATCGCCAGGGTGAAGATAAACTCCGCGACCAGCAGCCACCCGGCAACGAACGGGTTCACGTAAAAGAGGAGAGGGTTAACGACCAGGAACACCAGCAGTATCAGTTTGTACCAGTCAGGAGACTGGCCTAAAAAATTGCGCCACAGAGCGCGCCCAAAAGAAATTTCCACGACAGACGTCCTTCCCCGTCAAGTAAGACAAAACATCAGTATACGCAAAATTCACGGTCCAGACGCGGATAAGTCTGCATTGTAAATTTCATAAAAATGAAACGGCGATCCCTCTTTTCTCTCTTTGCCGCGCTACCTGCCACTGCACGCCTCTGGTATGATGAGTCCAATTTGCAAAAGCTGTGTAATGGAAATCTCACTATGGTCATTAAGGCGCAGAGCCCGGCGGGTTTCGCGGAAGAGTACATCATTGAAAGCATCTGGAATAATCGTTTCCCTGCGGGGTCCATTCTTCCGGCTGAACGCGAACTCTCTGAACTGATTGGCGTCACTCGCACCACGCTGCGTGAAGTGCTTCAGCGACTGGCGCGCGATGGCTGGTTGACGATCCAGCACGGCAAGCCAACAAAAGTGAACAACTTCTGGGAAACCTCCGGGCTGAACATTCTTGAAACGCTGGCGCGTCTCGATCATGAAAGCGTGCCGCAGCTCATTGATAATCTGCTCTCCGTTCGCACCAACATCGCGACGATCTTTATTCGTACGGCTTTCCGTCAGCATCCGGAAGATGCGCTTGCGGTGCTGGCCAGTGCCAACGAGGTGGAAGATCACGCCGACGCGTTCGCCACCCTCGATTACAACGTCTTCCGTGGGCTGGCGTTTGCCTCCGGCAACCCGGTGTATGGTCTGATCCTCAACGGTATGAAGGGACTCTACACCCGCATTGGCCGCCACTACTTTGCCAATCCCGAAGCCCGCAGCCTGGCGCTGGGCTTTTACCATAAGCTGAGCAAGCTGTGCTCCGAAGGTCTGCACGATCAGGTGTATGAGACAGTGCGCCGCTACGGTCACGATTCCGGTGAAATCTGGCACCGTATTCAGAAAACGCTGCCGGGTGATTTGGCGATTCAGAGCCGCTGAAATAAAAAACCTCTCGTGTGAGAGGTTTTTTTTCGTCGGGTGGCGGCTGCGCCTTACCCGACCTACGGGTCTTGTAGGCCCGGTAAGCGTAGCGCCACCGGGCAAAAAAGGCTGTACTACAGCGTATTTAACCGCGCCGGGCAGCGTTCAAGCAGCTCGACGCTCCCGTCTTCATTCTGCTGCTCCAGCTGCACGTCAAAGCCCCACAGGCGATGCACGTGCTTCAGCACCTCTTTACGCCCTTTATCCAGCGGCGCGCGATTGTGCGGAATATAGCGCAGCGTCAGGGAGCGGTCACCGCGCAAATCCACGTTCCACACCTGAATGTTGGGTTCAAGATTGCTCAGGTTGTACTGGGAAGAGAGGCGAGAGCGGATCTCACGGTAACCCTCCTCGTTGTGGATTGCGGAGATCTCCAGATAGTTGTTGCGGTCGTCGTCCAGCACGGTGAAGAAGCGGAAATCACGCATGATCTTCGGCGACATAAACTGGCTGATGAAGCTCTCATCCTTAAAGTCGCGCATCGCAAAGTGCAGCGTTTCCAGCCAGTCAGATCCGGCGATATCCGGGAACCAGTACTTGTCTTCTTCCGTCGGCGACTGACAGATACGCTTAATGTCCTGGAACATGGCGAAGCCAAGAGCATACGGGTTAATCCCACTGTACCACGGGCTGTTATAGGGCGGCTGGAACACCACGTTGGTATGGCTGTGGAGGAACTCCATCATGAACCGCTCGGTGACTTTCCCCTCGTCGTACAGGTGGTTGAGAATGGTGTAGTGCCAGAAGGTCGCCCAGCCTTCGTTCATCACCTGCGTCTGTTTTTGCGGGTAGAAATACTGGCTCACCTTGCGCACGATGCGCAGGATCTCACGCTGCCACGGCTCCAGCAGCGGGGCGTTCTTCTCCATAAAATAGAGCAGGTTTTCCTGTGGCTCGGACGGATAGCGCCGCGCTTCGGCGATCGTTTTTTCTTCCTCACGCTTCGGCAGGGTGCGCCACAGCATGTTCACCTGGCTTTGCAGATACTCTTCGCGGCTTTTCTGCCGGGCCTTCTCCTCCTGCAGGGAGATTTTCTGCGGACGTTTGTAGCGGTCAACGCCGTAGTTCATCAGCGCGTGACAGGAGTCGAGCAGTTTTTCCACTTCGTCCACGCCGTAGCGTTCTTCGCAGTCGGTAATGTATTTACGGGCGAAGATCAGGTAATCGACGATCGAGCTGGCATCCGTCCAGCTGCGGAACAGATAGTTATTCTTGAAAAAGGAGTTATGCCCGTAGCAGGCGTGCGCCATCACCAGCGCCTGCATGGTAATGGTGTTCTCTTCCATTAAATAGGCGATACACGGATTGGAGTTGATGACGATTTCATACGCCAGACCCTGCTGGCCGTGCTTATACAGTCGCTCCGTTTCGATAAATTTCTTACCAAACGACCAGTGCGGATAGTTAATCGGCATCCCGACGCTGGAGTAGGCGTCCATCATCTGTTCGGACGTAATGACTTCAATCTGATGGGGATAGGTATCCAGGCGATACAGTTTTGCAACCCGGTCGATTTCGGCGAGGTAAACATCCAGCAGCTCGAAGGTCCAGTCGGGTCCATCGCTCAGACGTGTGTTGTCCTTGTTCAGGGAATCAATAGTAGCCATTAGCGCGCCCTCGTTGTGGGTGCTCTCTCTGTCTGGAGAGCCTCCTTTCAAGCATAGATCAACGTGTTAAAAAGCGTGCTGGGGCAGAAATTTTTTCTTTGCGATTTCGCGTTTTTGATACGGCAAAAAAAGGGCGTCTCTCAGCATTTTATGCTGGTTAAAAATAACGCGCAGCAGGAGATCCCAAATTAGCACTATCCCCTGATGCTGGGGGATGTGTGAGGTAAGTCACCATAAAAAAGTCGTATGTTGAATAATATTTTCAACTAGGTTATCAATCTGTAATTAGAAGATTGTTCTTTTGCACATAATGGAGTGGCTATGCGTGTTGTCATACTGGGAAGTGGTGTCGTTGGGGTAACCAGCGCCTGGTATTTAAGTCAGGCGGGACATGACGTCACCGTTATCGATCGTGAGTCAGGCCCCGCGCTGGAAACCAGCGCGGCGAACGCCGGGCAAATCTCTCCGGGCTATGCGGCACCGTGGGCAGCACCGGGCGTTCCGCTGAAAGCGATTAAATGGATGTTCCAGCGCCACGCGCCGCTGGCCATCAGCCTTGACGGCACGCAGTTCCAGCTGAAGTGGATGTGGCAGATGCTGCGCAACTGCGACACCCGCCACTACATGGAGAACAAAGGGCGCATGGTGCGCCTGGCGGAATACAGCCGCGACTGCCTGAAAGCGCTGCGCGCCTCAACCGGGATTGAGTACGAAGGCCGTCAGGGCGGAACGCTCCAACTGTTCCGCACCGAACAACAGTATGAAAACGCCACCCGCGATATCGCCGTGCTGGAAGATGCTGGCGTACCGTATCAGCTGCTGGAAGCCAGCCAGCTTGGTCAGGTTGAACCTGCGCTGGCGGAAGTGGCGCATAAGCTGACGGGCGGCCTGCGCCTGCCGAATGACGAAACCGGCGACTGCCAGCTCTTTACGCAGCGTCTGGCGCAGATGTGCGAGCAGGCAGGGGTGAAATTCCGGTACAACACCTCTGTCGACAAGCTGCTGTCGGAAGGGGAAAAAATTTACGGCGTGAAGTGTGGCGAAGAGGTGATCAAAGCGGATGCCTACGTCATGGCGTTTGGTTCGTACTCCACCGCCATGCTGAAGGGCATTCTCGATATTCCGGTCTACCCGCTAAAAGGCTACTCGCTGACCATTCCGGTAAAAGAGGAGAGCGGCGCACCGGTTTCTACCATTCTGGATGAAACCTATAAAATCGCCATTACCCGCTTCGATAACCGCATCCGCGTAGGCGGCATGGCGGAGATCGTCGGCTTCAACACCGAACTGCTGAAACCGCGTCGTGAAACGCTGGAGATGGTGGTAGGGGACCTCTTCCCGCGCGGTGGCTTTGTCGAGCAGGCGACTTTCTGGACCGGCCTGCGTCCGATGACGCCGGACGGCACGCCGATTGTCGGGCGCACGCCGTTCAAAAACCTGTGGACCAATACCGGACACGGTACGCTTGGCTGGACGATGGCCTGCGGCTCCGGGCAGCTGCTGAGCGACCTGATTTCCGGACGCACGCCGGCCATTCCGTTTGACGATCTCAGTGTCGCGCGCTATCAATCGGGGTTTACGCCTTCGCGTCCACAGCACCTGCACGGCGCGCATAACTAAGGAGCTGTCATGTCCCGTCCTGTTCTCGCTCAGCTGAACCTGCAGGCCCTGAAGGATAACCTGCAGATTGTTCGTCGGGCAGCACCTGGCGCACGCGTGTGGTCGGTGGTGAAAGCGAATGCCTACGGCCACGGCATTGACCGTATCTGGAGCGCGCTGAGCGCCACCGATGGCTTTGCGTTACTCAATCTTGAAGAGGCCATTCTGCTGCGCGAGCGCGGCTGGAAAGGGCCCATACTGCTGCTGGAGGGCTTCTTCCACGCCGACGATCTGCCGCTGCTGGATAAGTACCGGCTGACCACCAGCGTTCACAGCAACTGGCAGATCAAAGCGATTCAGGATGCGAAGCTCCACGCGCCGCTGGATATCTATCTCAAGGTCAACAGCGGCATGAACCGCCTGGGCTTCCAGCCTGAGCGGGTGCATACGGTCTGGCAGCAGCTGCGCGCCCTGAAGAACGTGGGTGAAATGACGCTGATGGCGCACTTTGCCGACGCGGAAAAACCGGACGGTATCGCCGATGCCATGGTCCGCATTGAGCAGGCGGCAGAAGGGCTGGACTGCCCGCGATCGCTGTCCAACTCGGCGGCCACGCTGTGGCATCCCGAGGCGCATTACAACTGGGTGCGTCCGGGGATCGTTCTGTACGGTGCGTCGCCCTCGGGGCAGTGGCAGGATATCGCCAACAGCGGCCTGAAGCCGGTAATGACCCTGCGCAGTGAAATCATTGGCGTGCAGACCCTGAAAGCTGGCGACACGGTGGGCTACGGTAGCCGCTATCGGGCAAAGGGCGAGCAGCGGATTGGTATCGTGGCGGGCGGCTATGCCGACGGCTACCCGCGCATTGCGCCAACCGGTACGCCTGTGTGGGTAGATGGAGTCCGCACGGGAACGGTAGGCACCGTATCAATGGATATGCTGGCCGTTGACCTGACGCCCTGCCCGCAGGCGGGTATCGGTTCCCCGGTCGAGCTGTGGGGTAACGAAATCAAAATTGATGACGTGGCGGCCGCGGCGGGCACGGTAGGGTATGAACTGATGTGTGCCCTGGCACCGAGGGTGCCGGTTGTGACGGTGTAACGTATGTTCGCCGGGTGGCGCTAACGCTTACCCGGCCTACGTTCGAGGGTTTTGTAGGCCGGGTAAGGCGAAGCCGCCACCCGGCAAAAAACCGCTACTCCGCTTCCTCTTCCATCGGCCTCAAACCGACTTTCCTTACAGCGTTATCTTCTTTCTCTGCTACCGTCCAGATCATCCCGGCAAACTCTACCTGATCGCCCACGACCGGGGCAGCGCCAAGCCGCTGCTGGATGATTTCGCCCAGCGTTTGCTGGCTATCTTCGTCTTCAGCACCTTCATCCAGGCCGTAAATCAGCGCCACATCGGCAAACCTGGCGCTGGCTTCCAGAATAAAATCGCCGAAGAAACGCTGGTCCAGCGCCACCGGCGGCGACTGGCTGAACAGCTTGCCCAGCGCGGGCAGGTCACGCTCGCGGCCAATCACGCAGAGAATATCCCCTTCGCGCAGGCGGGTGCTGCCGGTAGGGTGCAACAGGACATTGTCGCGGAACAGGGCGGCAATGCGCGTTTCGGCCGGCATGTGCAAATCGCGCAGCGAAGCGCCCACGCACCATTTGTCGGCGCTCAGTTGGTAGACGAACTGCTCCCACGGGTTTTCCGGATGAATGTCGAGCCCCACCCGCGACACCGGCCAGCCCACGGGAGGCACCACCACTTTGGCTTTTTTCGCCGCCCACCCGAGGGACGTTCCCTGGAACAGCAGCGAAATCAGCACCACGAAGAAGGCCACGTTAAAGAACAGCCGGGCGTTATCCAGACCGGCCATCATCGGAAAGACCGCAAGAATAATCGGAACCGCGCCGCGCAGACCCACCCAGCTGATAAAGACGCGCTCGCGCAGGTTGAAGCCGCGAAACGGCAGCAGGCCAGCAAATACCGACAGCGGACGGGCGAAGAAGATCATCCACGCAGACAACAGCAGCGCCGGAACGGCGATGGGCAGCAGGTCCGATGGGGTAACCAGAAGACCGAGCACCAGGAACATGCCGATCTGCGCCAGCCATGCCAGGCCGTCGAAGTTCTGCAAAATGGCATGGCGGTTGCGAATAGGGCGGTTGCCCATCAGGAACCCGCAGAGGTAGACGGCGAGAATGCCGCTGCCGTCCAGCGCCGTGGTAACGGCAAAAATGAGAATGCCGCCGCTTAAGGCCAGCAGCGGGTAAAGCCCCGCGGGCAGCGAGATGCGGTTGATCATCTGCTGTAAGAGGTATCCCCCCGCCAGGCCAATAACAATCCCCAGCCCGAACTGCTGCAGGATATGCCACGCAAACATCCAGCTGAGCCCCGTCTCGTGCTGCTGGATCATCTCAATCAGCGTGATGGTGAGAAACACCGCCATCGGGTCGTTGCTGCCGGATTCAATCTCAAGCGTGGAGCCAACGCGTTCGTTAAGCCCTTTACCGCCGAGCAGGGAAAACACCGCAGCCGCATCGGTTGAGCCCACGATGGCGCCTATCAGCAACCCTTCCATGATATTCAGATGGAAAAGCCACGCGGCCATCATTCCGGTGAGGCCGGAGGTAATCAACACGCCGACCGTGGCGAGCGACAGCGCGGGCCCTAAGGCCACGCGGAAGGAGCTCGCCTGGGTGCGCATGCCGCCGTCCAGCAGGATCACCGCCAGCGCCAGGTTACTCACCATGTAGGCGAAAGGGTAGTTATCGAATGGGATACCGCCAATGCCATCAATGCCGGCCAGCATGCCGATGGCGAGGAAAATAACAAGAATAGGTATGCCGAGACGCGATGAAAATGAACTTAATAAAATACTGCTGGTTACAAGGACCGAACCCAGAATGAAAAGGCTGATTATCGCTGCGGCATCCAATGTTCTCTTACTCCCACCTCAATGTTAACGCTGTTACTAAAACCCTAACATATTAACGACGGCAACAGCGTTTTATTAAGGGGGTATAACGGCTTTTTTATGCCTTTATGACAGGATGGCCGCTGATGGTCAGCCGGGAGCCGGAATCATTATGGAGCAGGGAGGCGTGCGCCCCCAGCGCCAGAGTCACGGTGCGCTGCTCATGACCGAAGTCCAGACCGGCGATCACCGGAATATCCAGCCGCGAGCGAATGAACTCAACCATGGTTTCCAGGGAGTAACCCGCGTCATAGTCATTCGGCTCAGAGCCGCTGAAGCTGCCCAGCACAATCGCGGACTGGCGCTCAAGAATACCGGCATGATAGAGCTGCAACAGCATGCGTTCGACGCGGAACGGATGTTCGTTGATATCTTCCAGCACCAGAATGCCGTCCTCGATTTGCGGCATCCACGGCGTACCGATGAGCGAAACCACCATCGCCAGGTTACCGCCCCAGAGCTGACCTTCGCATTCCCAGTGCGGTCCATTCCCCTGCCACTCCACGCTGTAGGTGGGATTACGCAGCGCGCGCCAGAAATGTTCCACGGTGAACGCTTCCAGCTCCGGCGCGCCGAAGTTACCGGCCAGCATCGGGCCGCTGAAGGTGATGACGTTATGCAGCGCCAGCAGCCCAAGCTGGATGACGGTGAAATCGCTGTGGCCGCATATCAGCAGCGGATCCTGCTGCTGACGCTCCGCCAGGCCCTGCCAGTCAATGCTCTCCAGCAGCCGGCTCGCGCCATATCCGCCGCGCACCGCCAGCACTATCCGGTTTTCACCCTTCAGGTTCACCAGGCTGTTGATATCATTCAGCCGCTGCGCTTCGGTACCGGCAAAACGCTGCTGGCGGCGGGGGATAATCGTCTGATTTTCTACCTGGTGGCCCGATTCCAGCAAACGCTGAACGCCCCGCTGCGCCGCGTCCTGGTTAATGCAGTAGCCCGACGGCGCGATGAGATGAATCTGAGACATGGCAATTCCTTGCTGAATGAGAAACTAATTGTCTATATCATGCCGCGTATACGCCGCCTGCTTCAAGGGGCGGCGCACCGCGATGACCGGCTATAAGGATAGATGACGTGAAATTGAGATGGTTTGCTTTTTTGATTGTGTTGCTCGCTGGCTGTAGTTCAAAACATGATTATCAAAACCCGCCCTGGAACCCGGAAGTGCCGGTGAAGCGGGCGATGCAGTGGATGCCGATCAGTGAACAAGCCGGGAAAGCCTGGGGCGTCAGTCCGCGCCTCATCACGGCGATCATTGCGGTGGAATCCGGCGGTAACCCCACGCTTGTCAGCAAGTCCAACGCGGTGGGGCTGATGCAGCTTAAAGCGTCAACGGCGGGGAGAGAGGTATACCGCTACATGGGCTGGAGCGGCCAGCCGTCGACCAGCGAGCTGAAGAACCCGGAGCGCAACATTTCAATGGGCACGGCCTATCTGAGCATCATGGAGCATGGCGTGCTGAAGGGGATTCAGGATCCGGAGGTCATGCAGTACGCGCTGGTGGTGTCTTACGTTAACGGCGCCGGCGCGTTGCTGAGAACCTTCTCCTCTGACCGCAAAGAGGCGATAGAAGAGATTAACGGCATGGACAAAGACGAATTCTTTGAGCATGTGGTGAAAAATCACCCGGCACCACAGGCGCCTCGTTATATCTGGAAAGTGCAGAAAGCGATGGATGCCATGTAATGCCGCAGACGGGCGGCGGTCACGCTGCCCGATGTTTTTTTACAGAACTTTATTTGCGCGTTCGCGCGCCTCCCGCTCCAGGGAGTAGATAATGCGCTGCAGTTCGCGCTCAGCGCCAGGTCCGACGTTGAGGAAACGGAAGCTCAGACGCGGCGTGGTGATCGTTTCATTTTTGCTGTCCACGACGGTGCGTTCGCTGATGGCAATCAGCTGTGCATCGAAATAAAACCGCCCCCAGCCCCCCATATCCAGCTCGATTTGCGTGAACCGCATGCCCTCTACCAGTCCGTCAGGCTTCGGCGTATCCATCAGCGCGCCCATACCGCCCAGCGACAGATCGAAGAGACGGAAGCGAATCTCTTTTTTGTCCGGCATTTTGGCCTTGCAGAAGTAGGCGGGGTGAAGCGGGGCGCTGATGCGGAAATATTCACGACGCTGGACAAACCAAAGATTAGTGGGAAGCGGGGTCACAAAGGCCGGTAGCCCCTGGTATTCGCTCAGTTCCAGTCGCGACAGGACAAACTCCACTTTGGCGCCCTGCGTTTCGGCCATCACGGCGATATTCTCCGCCTTCAGCGCCGCGCGGTTTTCATACTCCTGACTGCCTAAATCAATCACCAGCCGCTCCTGCGAGGCGTCAAGGATCTTACTGATGAACTGATTATTCGACCAGCTGATGCGCAGCGGCACTTCACCTTTTTGCAGGTCGCGTAATACCCCTAATACAGCCAGCGGATTTTGCTTGAGGAACTGCTCACTGTAATGACTCACGCCGGATGGCTCCTTGATAGATGACAGACTGTCTTAGCGTTATCGGCAATCTGCAATGAAACTTAATACAAACCGGTGAGTTTTTTTTGCCTGTTCAGGCAAAGATAAGTCGGTGACAAGAAAATGATTTTCCGGCGATGACCTATACTTACGTTAGCTGTGCAGAAGGTTTTCTGCACATGCGTTAAACCTGCAAGAGGGCATCGCTATGGGTATCATCGCCTGGATTATCTTTGGTCTTATTGCTGGCGCTATCGCGAAATTGATCATGCCGGGAAACGATGGCGGCGGCTTTATTTTGACCTGCGTACTCGGGGTCGTTGGTGCGGTTGTGGGCGGCTGGCTGGCGACGATGTTTGGCTTCGGAGGCAACATAAGTGGTTTTGACCTGCACAGTTTTCTGGTCGCTGTCGTGGGCGCCATTGTGGTGCTGGGCATATTCAGGTTACTGCGACGAGCATAAGATAACGTAAACGGCTCTCTGCGGAGGGCCGTTTTTTTACCTGAGTATTGATTTGTTAATGTAAATGATAATAATTGTCGTTCCGTATTGCATCTAACAACAAGACGACATTATGACTCCCTCTCGTTTTACGCTTTGCGCCCTGACAGGCGCCATCACGCTCGCACTGCACGCTCCGGCATTCGCCGAAGAATCCACTATCGTCGTCACGGGCGCAGAGCAGGGCAGCGCGCTGCCGGCCTGGACGAACAGCGCCACGAAATCGGCCGTAGCTGAAAGTAAAACGCCGCAGGTCATCACGACCCTCTCTGCGCCGGAAATTGACAAGCGCCATGCGAATTCCGTGAATGAAATCCTCCGCTATGCGCCGGGCGTTTCAACCGAAGTGCGGGGAAATACCTCCTACATGAGCGAATATAAAATTCGTGGCTTTACCGTCGACCAGGAGTTCTACAACGGGCTGCAGTTACCCTATAACGTCACCGGCAATACCAAAGCGCGCATCGATCCGCTGTTGATTGACAGCGTTGATATCCTGAAAGGCCCCTCATCGGTTCTCTACGGCGGCGGCTCGCCGGGCGGGCTGGTGAATATCCAGAGTAAAAAGCCGCAGCGGGAAGCGCGAACCGAATTCGGTTTTAACACCGGCAACCGCAACCTGAAAGAGGGCTATCTCGACTCAACCGGGCAGATTGCCAACAGCGACTGGAACTACCGCCTGCTGGGTAAAGCGACGGAAAATGACGATCAGCCGCACACCACCCGGTATGAAAACTACCTGGTTGCCCCGTCCGTCACCTGGCAACCCGACAGCAAAACCCGCCTCACCCTGGATGCGCTGGCGCAGAACTCCCCGAGCCTGACGCCGTCTAACCCGCTTCCGATCGCCTACCTGCGCTCGACATACGCGGGCAAGCGCGATTACGCCGGTGATGAGTGGAGCGGGTTTAAGCAGCGTCAGTGGATGCTGGGCTACAGCTTTGAGCATGAGTTTGACAGCGGCTGGGGCTTTAACCAGAAGGCGCGCTATTTCGACGTCGACACGCACCAGCGCAGCGTCTATGCAACGGGCACGGGAAGCGAGGTTTATCAGCTCAACCGTTTTGCCTACACCACCGATGAAGATCTGCAGAGCTTCAACATCGATAACCAGGTCACCAAAACCGTGGCGCTGGGTGACTGGCAACACCATCTGCTGGCCGGGTTTGACTATCAGAAGCTGAACTCCCATTTTCACTACCGTTACGCATCGACCACGCCGGGCATGGATATGCGCAATCCTGACTATTCGCAAATCAGCGAAAGCGCATTAGGGCTGTATACCGCTCAGAAAAACCGTCTGAGCTATCAGCAGAACGGCTATTACCTGCAGGATCAGGTGGAGTTTGGCGGGTTAAATCTGCTGGCCAGCCTGCGTTACGATGATTATCGCTCCGTCACTACTAATTATCTGCAAAACGGTGATAAGGCCTGGGTATCGCAGGATCGCGTCACCAAACGTCTGGGCGCGCTTTACGCCTTTGATAACGGGATTTCGCCGTTTATCAGCTATTCCGAAGGTTTTGCGCCGGTGTCGCCGCAGGGCACGCTCGTGGCGAAAGACGTCAAACCGACCACCAGCAAGCAGGTGGAAGGCGGGGTAAAATATCTGCTGGCGGATTACGCCACCACCTTTACCGCCTCGGTGTTTAACATCCGCCAGAAAAATGTCGTTACCTCCGATCCGGGCTTCCTGAACTATCGTCAGACCGGGGAAGTGGAATCCAAAGGGGCGGAACTGTCTGCCATCAGCCGCCCGACGGACAACCTGACGCTGATTGCCAACTACGCCTACACCCACGCGATCAACACGGAAGATGACAAGTACAAAGGTAAACGTCCAACGCAGGTGCCGGAGAATGCCTTCAACCTTTGGGGGGATTACACCTTTGAAAACACACCGCTGAAAGGGCTGATGCTGGGGGCGGGGGCGCGCTATACCGGCCCGATGGAAATCTCACCCGCTAACGATGCGGGTAAGCTGGGCGGTACCACCCAGTACGATTTGTCGGCATCCTACCGGATGGGTGAAATCCTGCCTTCGCTGGCCGGGCTAACGCTTAAGGCCAGCGCGCAGAACATCACCAACAAAGAGACGCTGACCTGCTACGACGCGACCAACTGCTGGATTGGGCGGGACAGAACGTATCAGCTTGGGGCAAGTTACAGTTTCTGAGCAAGGCCCTGTGAGGGCAAAAAGTAGGCCGGGTAAGGCGTAGCCGCCACCCGGCAATACTCCCTTACTGCGCCGAGGCTTTCACCGGCGCCACCTCATCATTCGCCGCAGGCCGATTCTCCGGCACGCTGTCGCACGGTTTCTCTTTCGGGCAGACCCGGTCCAGCATCTTCAGCGTCACGCCGTTGCTCCAGCCGAAGCCGTCCTGCAGCGGATACTCGCCGCCGCCGCCGCCCGTACCGGTGGTCGACACGTCATACTTCTCGACCAGTTTCTTTTCCCGGTCATAGGTATGCTGAACGTTCTTCAGGAAGCGCCAGGTCACATCCATCGAGACCTTCTCTTGCCCGTAATTCTGCAACCCTTCCGCGGCCACCCATTGCAGCGGAGCCCAGCCGTTTGGCGCATCCCACTGCTGGCCGCTGTTGACGGTGGTGGTCGCTATCCCGCCCGGCTTCAACAGACGAGAGGAGGTTGCCGCGGCGACTTTTTCGGCACGATCCTGCGCCGCCGCCTTGACGTAAAGCGGGAACAGGGCCGCCGCCGTGAGCTGATTGCGTACCTTCTTGCTCTTCAGGTCGTAATCGGCGTACCAGCCCTCTTTATCATTCCACAGGTGGCTCTCGATGGCTTTCTGGCGCGCGGTGGCCAGCGTCTCATACTTGCTTGCGCTGGCGGCATCGCCGCTCTCCTGGCTTGCCCGGGCCAGCAGTTTTTCCATCTTGAACATCAGGGCGTTCAGGTCCACGGGCACAATGCTGGTGGTCCGGATGGTGCCGAGTTTTTGCGGATCGTCCATCCAGCGGGAGCTAAAGTCCCAGCCCGAAGCCGCGGCGGACCGTAAATCACGGTAGATCTCGGTTGCCGGTCGGTTAGGGTTACTTTTCGCGGTATTCACATCGTCAAGCCAGGACTCCGGGCGCGGCGTATCGCGGTCGTCCCAGTAGCGGTTGAGGACAGCGCCGTCATCCAGTTTCACCACGCGTTTGTTGGCCTGGCCCGGCTGCAGGGCATCGACGCCGTCCATCCAGTAGGCATACTCTTTCTCCATCTGCGGACGATACTTCTTCAGCGCGTCGCTGTCATGGGTCGCCAGCAGTTCAACCATCAGCGAGAAAAACGGCGGCTGGGAGCGGCTCAGGTAATAGCTGCGGTTGCCGTTGGGAATGTGGCCGAAGGTGTCGATCTCATACGCAAAGTTATCCACCATGTCGCTGATTTTGTCCCAATGATCGCTCTCTGCCAGTCCCAGCATGGTGAAATAGCTGTCCCAGTAGTAGACCTCGCGGAAACGTCCGCCGGGCACAACGTAGGGCTTCGGTAACGGCAGAAGGGAATCCCATTTGTTGCTGGCTTTATCGGTAGTGCGCGTCAGTACGGGCCAGAGATCGTCGATGTGCTCACGTAAACTTTGTCCAGCAGGCGGAACGTATTTTTCCCCTTCCGCAGGGAGCGTAAAGTTCATCTCGACAAAGTGGCGTAAGTCAAAGCTGGACTGCGTGTGCTGCATGCGGTAGTCCGCCAGAATCATCAGCGGGTCGCTTTTGGGGACGGCATCCGCAAAGGTTTTCTGATCGGGAAACAGTTTGGCGCTCTGCACGTCGTTAAACAGAGGGCCAAGTAAAATATCGGGTGAGGTTGTCTGGGTTGCGGGGTTATCGTCGGCATAGCCCAGTGTCGTTACGCCGAGCAGCGCGCCGCCTAACGCAAGGGGCAAAAACGCGGGGCGTAGTGTACGAGGTCTTATCATCAGTTCGTCTCCTGTCTTCACTAAACAGCGTGACCGCTGTTGTCAATCACCTGAAAACCTTAGACGAATATTGCCCGCTTCGCGTTAAATATTGCCGCGCTTTCAGACCTCTTCCGCGGTCTGGCTGGCTTCCCGCAGCGTGCCCGGCGCATGGCCAATGATGCGCTTAAACGCCCGGCTAAATGCCGCCAGAGAGCCATACCCCAGCCGCAGCGCGACGGTTTCAATGGGCTGGTTTTCATGACGAATATACTGAATGGCCAGCCGCATTCTCAGCTCGCTGAGATATTTTGCCGGGGTGGTTCCCGTCGCCGCGAGAAACCGTTCCGCGAAAACGGATCGGGAAGTCCCGGCTTCTTTTGCCAGATCCGCCACGCTCCAGTTCAGGCCTGGCTGCTGGTGCATGGCGTAAATGGCCCGGCTCAGGCGCGGATCGCGCAGCACCTGCACCCAGCCGGTGGCTTTGCCACAGCCGCCTTCAACCCAGCCCCGCACAATTAACGCCGCCACCACGTCGGCCAGCCGCGCAAGGATCCCGGCATACCCGGCCTGACGCGCCGCGGATTCCCGCTCCATCGCCGCCAGCAGCGGATGAATTTCCGGCCAGGTGGACATCAGCCGGCTAACCATCATCACTTCCGGCATCGCCTTGATCAGCGGCTGCATCCCGCCCAGCTCAAAATCCATGCACCCGCTAAAAATGAGGGTGTTCTCGCTCTCCGGGCAGGGCTCGCAGGTAATGGCGCAGACCGAGCTGCAGATAGGCTCGCTCGGGAAGGCGTTGACCGGGGTAAGGGTGGCCTGCTCGTCAGAGAGCAAAGCGTGGGAATTCCCGCCGGGAATAAAGAGGGCGTCGCCGCCGCTCAGTTCGAACGTTGCGCCGCTCGCCATGCGCAGCAGGGCGCTACCGTGGCTCACAAAATGGAACTGTGCCCGGCCGGGAGCCTGATGAAACGCGACGCCAAAGGGCGCGCTGGCTTCAATCCGCCGGTATTTCACGCCTGACAGGCGCATGCCCCGTAAAAGTTCGCTGATCAAATCGGGTGACTGTACGGTCATGGCGCAACTCCGGACGAATAATCAATAAGTGGAGATTATATGTCATAGATCGTCCAGGGTGAACCTTCTATTCTTTTGCGACAGTAGTCACATTTTTATAACGGGAGATCAACAGATGAGTTCATGTGTCGCGGCGAGCGAGGCGGTAGCGCCTGCAAAACCCGCCTGGCGGGCCGTCTATTCACTGGGGCTGGGGGTATTTGGTTTGATTACGGCAGAATTTCTGCCCGCCAGCTTGTTAACACCCATGGCCGCGAGCCTGGGCGTGACCGAGGGGATGGCCGGACAGGCTGTCACCGCCACCGCGCTGGTGGCGCTGGTCACCGGATTGCTGATCACCCCGGCTACCAAGAGTATCGACCGCCGCTGGGTACTGATGTTTTTCTCGGTGCTGCAAATTATCTCCAGCCTGCTGGTGGCCTTTGCGCCCAACCTGCACGTCCTGCTCATGGGGCGTCTGCTGCTGGGGATAGCCATCGGGGGATTCTGGGCCATGTCGACGGCGACAACGATGCGTCTGGTTCCGGCGGATAAAGTGCCGAAAGCGCTGGCGGTAATCTTTTCCAGCGTATCAATTGCCACGGTGGTCGCGGCCCCGCTGGGCAGCTATCTGGGCAGCCTGATCGGCTGGCGCAACGTCTTTATTCTCTGCATTCTGCCGAGCATGCTGGCGCTGCTGTGGCAGCTCTGGGTGCTGCCGTCCATGAAGCCGGAGAGCAGCGGTAGCCTGAGTACGCTGTTCCGCGTGCTGCGTCGTCCAGGGATGATCGGCGGCATGCTGGCGACCATTCTGATCTTCAGCGGCCATTTCGCCTTCTTTACCTACCTGCGTCCGTTCCTGGAGACGGTGGGGCAGGCGAGCGTGGAAACCATTTCACTGATCCTGCTGGGCTTTGGCATCGCCAACTTTGTGGGCACCTCCGTGGCCGGACATCTGCTGGCACGTAATCTGCGCCTGACGCTGGCGCTGGTGCCGTTTGCGATGGGCGTTCTCGCGCTCATGATGGTCGCCTTTGGTCATCTGGCGATGCTGGACGGGCTGCTGGTCGCGCTGTGGGGCTTTGCATTTGGACTGGTTCCGGTGGGCTGGTCAACCTGGCTTGCGACCACCGTTCCGGATGAAGCCGAAAGTGCAGGGGGGCTGCTGGTGGCCTCAATCCAGCTGGCGATAAGCGCCGGTGCGGCCGGAGGTGGGGCGGTATTTGATCTTAACGGTGCCAGCGGCGTGTTCGCGGGCAGCGGTTTGCTGCTGGTGACGGCGATGGTGATTGTGTTTATGGGTGTGAAAGTGAAAGCGGAGTGATTTTTTAGCCGGGTGAGCGTTCGTGCCACCCGGCCTCAGGTTTACAGCCCTTTCTTATCCATCAATACCGCCAGATCCACCAGGCGGTTAGAGAAGCCCCATTCGTTGTCATACCACGCCAGGATCTTCACCATCTTCCCGCCAATCACCAGCGTGGAAAGCCCGTCGATAATCGAGGAGCGCGGGTCACCCTGGTAATCGCTGGAGACCAGCGGTTCATCGCTATAGCCCAGAATGCCTTTCAGAGGCCCGCTGGCGGCCGCGTTGCGGAACGCGTCATTCACCTCTTCGGCGGTCACGTTGCGGCTCAGCGTCACGGTTAAATCGACAATCGACACCACCGGCACCGGCACGCGCAGGGAGTACCCGGTCAGCTTGCCGTCCAGGGAGGGGATCACTTTCCCCAGCGCTTTCGCCGCGCCGCTGGAGTAGGGCACAATCGACAGCGCCGCCGCGCGGGCGCCGCGCAGATCTTTCTCCGGCTGATCGTGCAGCGCCTGGCTGTTGGTGTAGGCGTGCGTCGTGTTCATCAGGCCATGCTCAATTCCGAACTGCTGATGCAGCACCTGAGCGGCCGGTGCCAGACCGTTCGTGGTGCAGCTCCCGTTGCTCACCACCGCGTGCCGGGCGGGATCGTACTGGTCATGGTTGACGCCCATCACAATCGTCAGGTCGTCGTTCTTCCCGGGGGCGGAAATGATGACGCGCTTAGCGCCGCCGTGGGTGATATGCACCGCCGCTTTCTCCCGCTCGGTAAAGAAGCCGGTGGCCTCAATCACCACGTCTACCCCGGCATCACGCCACGGGATATTCGCCGGGTCGCGTTCGCTAAATACCACGATCCGCTGGCCGTCTACCTGCAACGCACCGTCACCCGCTTCAACGGGCGCGGGCAGTTTGCCCAGAAGGGAATCGTGTTTCAGCAGATGGGCGAGAGTTTTGCTGTCCGTCAGATCGTTAATCGCCACAATCTGCAGATCCGGGTTGCCCAGCGCCGCGCGCAGGACATTACGTCCGATACGGCCGAAACCGTTAATACCGACCTTAACCATGGTGCACTCCTTATCTCTGTTGTCTGGAGTCACTGTAGGCGTCGGGCCGGCTGGCGTAAATGACAAAAAAGGATCAGATTACGCCATCTTGCGGCAGTGAAAGCGCTGGCGGTATTCGCCGGGCGTGAGGTGAAGCTGTTTCTCAAAGATGCGGCGTAAATTAATGCTGGTACCAAATCCGCTTTGCTCCGCAACGCGCTCAAGGGGATCGCGGGTTTGCTCAAGCAGCTGGCGGGCGGCGGCCAGTCGCGCTTCGGTCACGTAGCGGGCAGGCGAGACCCCGGCCTCGCGGGTAAACACGCGGGTGAAGTTACGCGGGCTCATCGCCGCTTTCTCGGCCAGGTTCTCCACGCACAGATCGGCGGTGAGGTTCTGCAGGATCCAGCTTTGCACTTCGCCTATCGGCCCTGCTGTGCCCGGCTGCTGCAGGCTGTAGCGGCTGAACTGCAGCTGTCCGCCGGGACGTCGCAGGTACATCACCATATCCTGCGCCACGTCGCGGGCGAGGGTAAATCCGTAGTCGTCCTCCACCAGCGCCAGGGTCAGGTCGAACCCGGAACTCACGCCGCCGGAGGTCCAGATGGGGCCGTCCTGAATGTACAGCGGGCCGCCTTCGACCTGGATTGACGGGTACTGGGCTTGCAGGGTCTCCAGCAGCCGCCAGTGGGTGGTGGCGCGCCGACCGTCCAGCAAGCCGGTCTGGGCCAGCAGCATCGCGCCGCCGCAGATAGAGGCTACCCGCCGGGCGTGCGGCGCAGCGAGGTGCAGCCAGTCCACCACCGCCGTGCTCTCCTGCTCGTTCATACCGCGTCCGGTGATGATAATAGTGTCCAGCGGTTCACGCGGATCCAGCTCCGGCAGACGATAGTCCGCCAGCAGGTTCAGACCGGACTGGCCGTGGATCACCTGGTGAGGCTGCGTGGTGGCGATGATAATCCGGTAGCGGGTATGCGCCAGCCCTTCCGGATGCAGCCGGTTGGCCTGCATCAGAATGTCGGCGATACCGGCGGCTTCAAACAGCATGCCGCCGTCGGGAACGATAATCAGGATCTTCTTCATGTCCTGAAAAGTACCTTTAACACAGAATAAGTCAAGCGTGCCCGCACTTCACGTTTCTGGCAAAGCAAAGCGATTTAAGTTGTTTGTGATTTCAGGCGTAATCCCCGATCGTCAGGGCACTGTCTCTGGCGAAACGGCGTCTGAAGGAATGGGTAAACGAAGCTCCCTCTATTTACATCCGCAACAACGCAATCAAATTCACCGCCTCGCGTCGGGTTTCTTATGGCGAAGCGAAGTGCCCACCTGGCTGTTAATGTTCACGATTTATGCGGGCTGGTTTGCCACGCTGGCGTTCTGGCAAACGCTCGGCCTGCTGCCCGCCACGCTGCTGCTGATCGGGTTTACCGCCTGGTATATGTCCCTGCAGCATGAGCTTATCCACGGGCATCCCACCCGTTTTGCCTGGCTTAACCAGCTGTTCGGCACGCTCCCGCTAGCGGTCTGGTATCCGTATGGCCTGTACCGGGATTCCCATCTGGCCCACCATCGGTACGATAGCCTGACCCATCCGGTGGATGACCCGGAGTCGTACTATTTTACCGAGGCGAGCTGGGCGCGCTTTTCCCCCTGGCAGAAGCGCCTGATCCGGGCCCGGAATACCTTTGCCGGGCGGCTTCTGCTGGCGCCGCTGCTGGATATCGTCCAGACGCTGGGCAACGCGGTGGCGGCGTTTCGTCATCTTCAGTTGCGGGCGATGACGATGTGGCTGGTTCACATCACGCTGCTGGCGGCGCTTTTCGCCTGGATGACGCACGTCGGTTTTTCCCCCGTCTGGTTTGTGCTGGCGGTCAGCTATCCGGCGCTGGCGCTGACCAAGGTACGATCGTTTTTCGAACATCGTGCGGCGGACGATCCGCTGGCGCGCTCCGTCATTAACGAGGCCGGGCTGTTCTGGCGGATACTGTTTTTGAATCTCAACTATCATTCAGTACATCATGATCTACCGGGCGTGCCGTGGTACGGACTGAAGGCGATCTACCAGCAAAACCGGGAGGCGTACCGGGAGCGAAACCGCGGTTTTCTGGTCAGGGGCTACGGTGAATGGCTGCGCCGGTTCTGGCTCAGTCCCGTCGACGTCACCGTTCACCCCGGAAAGCAACAGGGGGAAGGGTATGAGTAACCTGCTGGCGTTTCCCATGTATGCGGTGGATCGCGCCGACACGCGCGCGCTCTGGCTGGCGGTAAAGGGGCTGCTGGCCGCACGCGGTGTGCCCGTCGAAGATGTCCCCGACGGGCCGGAGTCCGATCTGCTGACCCACTGGCAACAGCCCGAGCTTATCCTCAGCCAGACCTGCGGTTATCCACTCGTCACGCAGCTTCCGGACGTGCAGGTCGTCGGCTGTTTTCACTACGCAGTCCCGGGCTGCGAAGGGATCCACTACCGCAGCTTTCTGGTGGCGCGCGAGGAGGATCGGCACCTCACGCTGGCGGATTTTCGCGGACGACGGGCGGTCTGTAACTCTGCGGACTCGCAGTCCGGCTACAATGCGCTGCGAAAAAAAGTGGCGCCTCTGGTGGCTCAGGAGCCGTTTTTCGCGCAAACGTCCTTTAGCGGCAGCCATCGCCAGTCGCTGAAGGATGTCAAACGCGGGGCAGGGGATATCGCGGCCATCGACTGTGTCACCTGGGCACTGCTGCAGCGTCACGAACCGGAAAGCCTGACGGGTCTGGCGGTCATTGACCATACCCCTCTGACGCCAGGGCTGCCGCTCATTACCTCGCCCCGCACCTCGCCTGAGACCCTGAACGCCCTTCGCGATGCGCTCCACGCGCTGGTGAGTTCGCCGGAGCACCGGGCCGTTTGCGACGCGGTGCTGATCCGCGGTTTTAGCGTGGTGACGCGTCAGGCCTACGCCTCATTGCTGGCGTGATAGATCTCCTGCGCGTCGGTAAAGCAGCGCAGCGCCAGCGAGGAGACGGGTTTTTGCCTGCGCATAATCAGGCCGACAGGGGCCTCGATATCCGCGTCGGCGATGGGGACAATCCTGAAATGGCTGTTCAACTCTTCCAGCCCGTTGTTCAGCGGCATCACGGCGCAGCACACGCCGCTTTGCACCGCCTGGATGATCTGGAACGTGGAGTCGCTCTCGAAAACGGACGTCGGTTCAATGCCAGCAGACTTAAAGCTGGCCTCCATATGCGCCCGGTAATGCATCCCTTTGGTCAGGAACCCCAGCGGAAAATCCGTCAGATCGTGCCAGGTCAATGTCTCCTGGCCGAGCTGGAAATGGCGGACGTCGTGCAGCAGGCCCATCTTCGTTTTGGGAAGCTGGATAATATCGAACAGGCTGGTGTCGATGCTGTTGAGATAGCAAATCCCCAGCTCAAGCTGATTGCGGCTGACGCCGTCGGCAATCTGCGCGGAGGACATGGAATAGAGGCTGTAGGTCAGCTCCGGGTATTTTTCCGTCAGCAGACGGATAAAGATCATCGGATCCACGCTCGCCAGCGGCACCATTCCCAGACGGAGTTCGCCCACCACCTGACCTTTGCACAGCGCGGCTTCCGCCTGTAGCCCGTCATGTGCAGCCAGCAGCGCGCGGGCCCACGCGAGGATGCGTTCACCCTCCGGCGTAAACCCTTCAAAGCGCTGCCCGCGCACAATCAGTACCAGCCCGAGCTCCCCTTCCAGGCTGCGGATGCGCATGGAAAGGGTCGGCTGGGTGATGTTGCACTGCGAGGCCGCCTTGCCAAAATGGCGGGTCTCGTCGAGCGCGATTAAATATTTTAACTGTTTAATATCCATCGTTTTCTCTGCGCGATCGGCTTACAGCATGCGGATCTCTTTTGAGCGCAGGGTGATGCGAACCGGAACGGATTTATACGACGGCGTACCGCTGTCCTTATCCAGATAATCAAGCGGTACCAGCACGTTGGCCTCCGGATAATAGGCCCCGACGGTCCCCGGCGCGATGTTGTACGCCACCACGGTAATGTCTTCCAGACGCTGTCCGTTGCCGGGCAGGGCGGTTTCGATATCCACGCGGTCGCCGTGTTCCAGCCCTGACTGCGCCATATCCTCTTCGTTCATAAACAGCACGTCGCGGCGGCCAAACACGCCGCGGTAGCGGTCATCCAGCACGTAAATGGTGGTGTTGTACTGGTCGTGGCTGCGCAGCGTGATCAGGCGCAGGACGTGCTCACCTTCACCGCTGGCGTTCTCGTGTACGCCGTCGAAGACCGAGAACATCGCTTTTCCCGTCGCCGTTGGCCAGAGACGTTGCGTTGGCGGCAGCGGCATACGGAAGCCGCCGGGAACGCGGATCCGTGCGTTGTAGTTCTCAAACCCCGGAATGGTCTGCTCGATCAGATCGCGGATACGGTCATAATCCTCAACCAGCGTCATCCAGTCCACGCGGGTTTCCGGCAGGGTGGCTTTCGCCATGCCCGCGACGATAGCGGGTTCTGACCGAAGCAACGGGGAGGCGGGTTTTAGCTTGCCGGATGAGGCATGGACCATCGACATCGAGTCTTCAACGGTAATGGACTGGCGGCCGGTGGCCTGAACATCCAGCTCGGTACGGCCAAGACACGGGAAAATAAAGGTCTCTTTGCCCACCAGCAGATGGGTACGGTTGAGCTTGGTGCCGACGTGGACGCTCAAATCCAGGGATCCCATCGCCGGAAAGCCGCGTTCATGATCGGGCATCGCCACCGCAAAATTACCGCCGAGGCAGATGAGCGCCTTCGCGCGGCCGTCGATCATCGCCTGGGTGGCCTGCACCGCGTCATGGCCGTGGTGAGACGGTGGCTCAAAGCCGACAACCTCCTTCAGACGGTTCAGGAAGGCCGGCGTGGGTTTCTCGCTAATCCCGACGGTACGGTTCCCCTGCACGTTTGAGTGGCCGCGCAGCGGGCATATTCCCGCGCCGGGCTTGCCGATATTCCCGCGCATCAGCAGCAGGTCCGCAATCAGGCGGACGTTGGCCGTCCCTTTATTATGCTGGGTAATGCCCATCCCGTAGGTAATGATGGTGGCATTCGATTTCGCATACGCCTCTGCCACCTTTTTGAGCGCCGCCTGGCTGAGACCTGACTCGCGCTCAATGTCGTCCCAGCGGGTTTGCGCGATATCGGCAGCAAAGTCCTCAAAGCCCTGAGTATGTTCGGCAATAAACGCGCGATCGAGCACGTCACCGCGTGCGGCCTCCATTTCCAGCAGGTGTTTGGCAATCCCTTTCAGCGCGGCGGCATCGCCCCCGGCCTTCACCTGGAAATAGGTCGAAGCGATATCCGTGGAGCCGTAGGTCGCCATTTCAATCACGCTTTGCGGGTCCGCAAAACGTTCCAGCGCGCGCTCGCGCAGCGGGTTAAAGACGATAATCGGCACGTTGCGACGGGCCAGCTCATGGAGGGTCCCCATCATTCGCGGATGGTTCGTACCGGGGTTATGGCCGATGGAGATCACCAGCTCCGTCTTGTCGAAGTCGTCCAGCGAGACGGTCCCTTTCCCGATGCCAATCGAACGGGGCAAACCGACGCTGGTGGCCTCGTGACACATATTTGAGCAGTCGGGGAAGTTGTTGGTGCCGTATTCGCGGGCGAACAGCTGGAACAGATACGCCGCTTCGTTAGAGGCGCGTCCGGAGGTATAGAACTCGACCTGGTCCGGTTCGAGCCCGCGCAGTACTTCGCCGATGCGTTGAAACGCCTCGTCCCAGTCGACGGGCCTGAAGGTATCGCTGTCGCGGTCATAGCGCAGGGGATGCGTCAGCCGCCCGTAGCCTTCCAGCTCAAAGTCCGATTTTGCCAGCAGCGAGGAGACGCTGTTTTCCGCCAGAAACGAGGGTGTCACGCGTTTACTGGTGGCTTCCCACGTCACCGCTTTGGCGCCGTTCTCGCAGAACTGGAACGTCGATTTGTGTTCTTTATCAGGCCACGCGCAGCCCGGGCAGTCAAAGCCGTCAGGCTGGTTGGTGCGCAGCAGCGTCGCCGGGGCGTCAAAGGTATCCATTTGGGTGCGTACCGCAATGGCCGTCGCTTTCAATGCGCCCCAACCGCCGGCAGGGCCGTCATAGTGTCTGATGCCTGGCACCGAGCGTCTTTTCTTGTTCATACCCACTCCTGATTTGTTCGATCACACAACGCCTGAGCTCAAAAAATCACTGACAAGAGCAATAGGTGAAAGCAATGACGGCCGGATGGTAACGCACATACGGAACGGGAAAATGCCTTAACGCAAACTCTTTTTATTACAGTAATTTATCTGGTCTGGTGTTTAAATATTTAAAGAAATTATAACTAATATTTATCATTTTAATAATAAATCTTATCTATCGCCCGGTAGGCGAGATAGATGGCAGTGAGCAGGAAAGTATGTAGCGCCAGTAAAACATCGAGTGAAGCTGATGCGCTGGAGATATCGCCGCGATTCGCGGCTGGTGGGCTGCTGGAGGCATTTTTCAATTGAGAGAATGGCAGGAAGGTTTACTCACGCTTAATGAATAATAGATATAAGGTATACCTGACAGTGGAATTATTACGGCCGAAAATATACGCTTTTTTTGCGGCATGAAATTAACATCTTGCTGCATAAGTGAAATATTCTCACCCAGGCGATGAAGCGTCTTCAATATTAAAGATACCCTGTTAGTGCAACAAATAATTCATCAGGGATATATTCCTTTGACATCAAAAAAACGCGAATTCTACTAATTATGGTAGTGGCGATAATAGCGTGATTGCGTTAATGAAAGTGGTTCTCTTTTGCGTTTTTTAGTCTATAAAACATGGCGTTATGTGGTTTTGTGGTGGAAGAATAAGAAAGGATGGGCCTTATCGTTTTTTATCATAGGATTAATCCTATAATTTTCCGACTGCTTCATTTACCAACAGTTACGCGGCGGTAAATATTGAATTGATACGAAGCTCATGTAAACTTGTTTACCGTTTGTCAAAATATGTCAGGAAGACACTGGGCCTTATTCTGAAAGGCTCGTGCGGTAGCTATGCCCTTAAAGTAGTAACGCCCCGAAAATATCCTGACTATTTTAACAATAGCACTTAAGTCAAACTTCATCCCCTAATCTCCATCATCGAAATATCGCTACGGAAAAGCATATGAAAATGCGCGTACTGTTTTCACTTCTGTTTGTAATGGCGGTGGCGGGCTGTAAAGCACCGCAGAAACCTGTGATTAACGACGATACGATCGAGACCAGCCAGGTCAACGGCGTCACCTTAACCCACCGTCACGCTGTGACGCCGCCGACGGAGTTCACGCCGGTTAACGAGCCGTATCGTGCCATGTATCCGGCCTCTCTGATGAGCCGTCCTGACTTCGGCGGTAAAGTTATCCGCACTCTTGATGCCGGAAAAACGTACGTGGTGCTGGGTCAGGTTGAACACTACTGGATGGCGCTTGCCGATGAAGGCAACGAGCAGCTGATTGGTTACGTTCCGATGCGCGCCGTTATCAAGGCCGACCAGTACGATGCCGCCGTGCGTAAACAGGCCATTCGCCATAAGACGCGTAAAAAAGCGACCTGTGTTGATGTCGACGGTAACAGCAAAGCCTGCAAAGACAGCGCTAACGGTACCTGGATCCTGAACTAAACGGCTTTCATGAGCGCATTTTTATGAATAATAAAAATTTTCATAAGCTGTGGTTACCCTTTTACGCGATGATTTTCGCGCTGGTCAGTGGTTGTACGTCGTCTTCACACAGCGACCCCTCCCGCTACAATCTGCAGTTTCAGGCTCATCCACAAATCAATGAATCTGCGCCGCTTAAGGTTCGGGTGTTGTTGCTGAAATCCGATGCGGATTTCATGTCCAGCGACTTCTACTCCCTGCAGAACAACGCGTCAGCCACGCTTGGCGCGAATCTGCTGAACAGCGATGTGTTCTTCCTGATGCCGGGACAGCTGTCAAAAACTCTCAGCGGGCAAAGCTCGCCGGAGGCTCGCTACATCGGCGTGATGGCGGAGTACCAGGTGCTGGATGGCAAAAAATGGCGCGTTTCACTCCCTCTGCCCGTGCCTGGCGAAAATCATATCTACCAGTTCTGGAAATGGTCCGCCGATGAACTTCAGGCCAACGTTTTTCTCGACGTGAACGGCATTCGGGTCATCAGCCAGTAACGCGCTTCTAAACAGGAAACACATCATCATGACGAAAGCAGAAAAGGTCGTCTGGACCGAAGGCATGTTCCTGCGTCCACACCATTTTCAGCGGACTGAAAGCTATCTGCTCAACCATGTTCGTGAATGGGGCGCGCTGCAGCGATCGTATCTCTGGGGCTTTCTCGACGTTGAACTGGATGAAGCGATGCTTCGTCAGGGATGCATTGCCCTGAGCTACTGCAGCGGGCTGCTGCCGGACGGCACCTTTTTCCAGGTGCGCAACGGGCGTAACGGTCCAGTACCGCTGAAAATTCCTGACAATCTCACCAACGAAAAGGTGGTGCTCGCACTGCCGGTTCGTCGTGGCGAGAGAGAAGAGGTGATTTTCAGCGAAGAGCCATCCTCGCTGGCGCGCTTTATCGCGTTCGAGCAGGAGGTGGAGGACGATAACGCCATGTCGGTGGGGGATGCTACCGTCCAGTTTGGCCGCCTGCGTCTGACCCTGATGCTCGAAAAAGACCTCACGGCGGAGTGGACCGCCATCGGCGTGGCGTTTGTGACCGAGAAGCGTAACGACAACCACGTGCGGCTCGACAACAGCTACATCCCGCCGATGCTCAATGCCAATAACAGCCCGCAGATCTACAGCATGATCAACGATCTGCACGGCTTACTGGTGCAGCGCAGCCAGCAGATTGGCGGCCGTTTGCGCCAGCCCGGCCGCTTTAACACCTCTGAAATGATCGAGTTCACGCTGCTGTCGCTGGTTAACCGTCATCTGGGCGAGGTGTCTCATTTAAAAACCCTCCCGCTGCTGCACCCGGAAACGCTCTGGCGCAGCTGGCTGCCGTTTGCCACCGAGCTCGCCACCTGGACGTCGCAGCGGACCGCCGAAAGCGTGCTGCCGATTTACGATCATGACGATCTGGCGAACTGCTTCAGCAAGCTGATGCTGATGCTGCGTCAGGGGCTGTCGCTGGTGATGGAAGACCACGCTATCCAACTGCCGCTTAACGAGCGCTCTCATGGCCTCAACATCGCCACGGTGCCTGAAACCAGCATGGTGCGTGAGTTCGGCTTCGTGCTGGCGGTCAAAGCCAACGTGCCGGGCGAACACCTGCAAACCCATTTCCCGGCGCAGATGAAGGTCGCACCGGTGTCGAAAATCCGCGATCTGGTTCAGCTTCAGCTGCCGGGCATTATGCTGCGCGCCATGCCGGTTGCACCGCCGCAGATCCCGTGGCATGCCGGCTACAGCTACTTTGAGCTCGAGAAGGGCAGCGAGCTGTGGCACGAGATGGATAAGTCCGGCGCATTCGCCCTGCACCTTGCGGGGGAGTTCCCGGGGCTGGATATGGAGTTTTGGGCCATCCGTAGCCCGACAGAATAATAAAGCGAGCGCTTAATATGCAGGAACGACAGGATACCGGCAGCGATGCCGCGTTCACCGGGGCCAGTAGCAACAATCAGCTGGTGGCGGCCGCCAATCCGCTGCTCAATGCGATTCCGCAGATCCGTCATTCGGTATCGCACGACGACCAGGTGGCGTTACGCCAGCGACTGATCGATGAAATTCGCCGTTTCGAAGTCCGCTGTCAGCAGGCGGGGCTGCCCTACGAAGTGATCGTCGGGGCACGCTACTGCCTCTGTACGGCGCTTGATGAAGCCGCCGCGCTCACCCCCTGGGGCAGCAGCGGGGTCTGGTCAAGCAATGGCCTGCTGGTGACGTTCCATAACGAAACCTGGGGCGGCGAGAAGTTCTTCCAGCTGCTGGCGCGCCTGTCGCAAAATCCGCGCGAGCACATCCTGCTGCTGGAGATGATCAACTACTGCCTGCTGCTCGGCTTCGAAGGACGCTATCGGGTGCTGGACAATGGCCGCACCCAGCTTGAGACCATCAAGCAGCGGCTGTGGCAGATGATCCGCGGCGTGCGCGGCAGCTATCCGGCGCCGCTTTCTCCCCATCCGGAAGATCGCCCGGTGCTGCGCAAGCTCTGGCGGCCGATGGTTCCTCTCTGGGCCTGCGTGGCGCTGGCCGGGTTTATCGCCTGTCTGTTTTATATCGTGCTCAACTGGCGTCTTGGCGACAGCACCAACCCGGTGCTGGCGAAGATTTACCAGTCCCAGCTGCCGGAAACCACTATTCAGCAACCGGCGCGTCAGCTTCCGGCAGTGCTGAACCTGCGCGGCTTCCTGAAACCGGAGATCGAGGCTGGCCTCGTCGCGGTGAAAGACGAAGCGGATCGCAGCGTGGTTATCCTGAAAGGCGACGGGCTGTTTGCCTCTGCCTCGACCGTCGTGCGCGACCGCTATGAACCGGTCATCCACCGCATCGCGCAGGCAATGAATAACGTGAGCGGCAAAATTCTGGTGGTGGGCTACAGCGACAACGTGCCGATCCGCAGCGCGCGCTTTGCCTCTAACTATGAACTCTCTCTGGAACGCGCCCGCTCGGTACAGAAAATGCTGCAGGGAAGCCTCTCTCAGCCTGGCCGCGTGAAAGCGGAAGGGCGGGGCGAGATTAACCCGGTGGCGCCGAACACGACGCCTGAAAACCGCGCCCGTAACCGCCGTGTGGAAATTACTCTGCTGGTGTCGCCTGAAAATACCCAGGCCGAGCTGAACGGATTGCCGCAAGGAAACTAAGGAATGCTGACGACTCTTCTTTCCATACTGACTAACCGCATTCTGTGGAGCTTCCTCGGCGTCACGGCGCTGGCGGCGGTGATCTGGATGATTGGCCCGCTGTTGTCCATCGTGGACACCCGGCCGCTTGAATCTGAACAGAACCGCATCATCAGTATCGCCGTGGTCTATCTGCTGTGGGCGCAGGGCCACATTCTGCCGCGTCTTTACAACGCCTGGCTGAACCGCAAGCTGATGGACAAGCTCAATGAGAACACCACCAGCCCGGAAGCGGCTGATCCGCAGAAGCGACTGAACAACGAGGAGCAGATCCTCGCCAGCCGTTTTGATGAAGCCGCGCAGATGCTGAAAAAAGCGCACTTCAGCAAGGCGGGACAGGGCGCTCAGTGGACGCAGCGCTTCAGCACGCAATACCTCTATCAGCTGCCGTGGTACGTCATTATCGGCGCGCCGGGTTCCGGTAAAACCACGGCGCTGGTCAACTCGGGGCTGCAGTTCCCGCTGGCCGACCGCTTCGGTAAGACCGCCCTGCGCGGCATTGGCGGCACGCGTAACTGCGACTGGTGGTTTACCAACGAGGCCGTGCTGCTGGACACCGCGGGTCGCTATACCACCCAGGAGAGCGAGCAGGTGCAGGACGCCGGGGAATGGCTGCAGTTCATGGGGTTACTGCGCAAGTATCGCCGCCGCCAGCCGATCAACGGTGTGATCGTCACCATCAGCATTTCTGACCTGCTTACCCAGTCAGCCGAGGCGTCCCGCCAGCAGGCGGTGAACCTGCGTCAGCGTCTGTCCGAGCTGCATGAACAGCTGGGGATTCGCTTCCCGGTCTACGTGATGGTCACCAAGGCCGACCTGCTTAAAGGCTTCCGCGCCTGGTTTGCCGACTACGATAAAGCGCAGCGCGACCAGATCTGGGGCTTCACGCTACCGTGGGAACAAACCAAACACGCCGATTACGACCTGATGGGCAATTTCCAGCAGGAGTTTTCTCTGCTGCAGCAGCGCCTCGACGCCGGGCTGCCGGAAACCATGCTCAAAGAGCATGACGCGAAGACCCGCGCCGAAGCGTATCTTTTCCCGCAGGAGTTTGCCGCGCTGCGTCCGCTGCTGGCGGATTACCTCAGCACGGTCTTCGCCCGCTCCAACTTCGAAACCGAGTTCTCTCCGCGCGGGATCTACTTCGCCAGCGGGACGCAGGAAGGCATGCCGTTCGACCGCGTGATGGGCGAACTGAACCGCGCGCTGTCGCTGCCGGAAGGGGCAGAGAGCGATAACTGGGATTCGGTCAGCAAAGAATCGCCAATCCCGGGCGCAAAAGGCCAGAGTTTCTTCATCAAGAACCTGCTGCAAAACGTCATCTTCCAGGAAGCCGGGATCGCCGGAGAAAACCGCTGGTGGGAGCTGCGCAACCGGGCCGTGATCTGGTCTGGCTATGCGGCGCTGCTGGCCCTGCTGGTGATCCTGGGTGGACTGTGGCTCACCAGCTATGCCAAAAACAAGGCCTACCTGGAAGAAGTGGATGCGAAGGTTCCGCTGCTCGACCAGCAGAGCAAGGCCTTACAGAACCAGACCCAGCGTGACCTGTTCGAACTGCTGCCGCTGCTGAATAGCCTGGTGGATCTGCCGAAAAGCGACGCGTTTGATGTGAACGATCCGCCGGTCTCCCGCCGTATGGGGCTTTATCGCGGGGACGACGTCAGCGACGCCTCTCAGTCCCTGTATCAGAAAGCGCTGGATCAGATGCTGCTCCCTGCCGTCGCCATGCACATCACCACCTGGCTTCGCAACGACAACGGCAGCGATGTGGAATACAGCTACGAGGCGCTGAAAGCCTATCAGATGCTCTATCAGCCGAAGCACTACGACGGCAAATTCCTGCATTCGTGGGTAATGCTCAACCTGCAGCGTAACCTGCCGCAGAACGTCACGAAGGCGCAGCTGCAGCAGCTTGAATGGCACCTGACGCAGCTGCTGGAGCCGAAAATTCAGGCCTCGCCGTACGCGCAGGACGAGTCCCTGGTGGCGCGCGAAAGAGCGATGATCGGCCAGCAGCCGCTTTCAACCCGCGTCTACGGCCGCCTGAAGCGCCTGCTGGAACATGACGACAACCTGAAGCCGGTCTCCCTTTCCGACCTGGGCGGACCGCAGAGCGAGCTGGTATTTTCCCGCAAAAGCGGCAAGCCGGTGAGCGAAGGCGTTCCGGGTCTGTATACGCCGGACGGCTACTGGAAAAGCTTTAACGGCCAGATTGACAGCGTTACCACCGCCCTGCACGAGGATGACGCCTGGGTGCTGGGGGCCGCCACGGCTCAGGATGATAAACAGCAGATCGATAACGCCGTGCGCCAGCTCTATATGCGCGACTTTATCGCTAACTGGGATCGCTTTCTCGCTGACATTCAGCTGAATAACAGCGCCGACCTTTCCCAGCGCATCAACACCGCGCGCCTGCTTTCCGGCGCCAACTCGCCGCTGCGCCGCCTGGTGCAGAACCTGAGCCAGGTCCTGACGCTCTCCCGCGATACGCCAGCGCCGGAAGATGCGGGTAAAGCGCAGGCGCAAAGCAGCCGCGCCACCCGCACGCTGGAAGCGCTGTTCAGCAATAATGACAACGCGCCAACGCAGGCCGCCGCGGTTACCCAGGCGCCGGAGCAGCTGGTGACCGACCATTACGCGCCGATGATTGAGCTGGCCCAGCCGCTGGAGAAGGGCGGGAAGACCATCAAGTTTGACGATTTTCTCAAACAGGTGGATGAGCTGTATCGCTACCTGACCGCCGTGCAGGATGCCGCCAACAGCGGCATGCCGGCGCCGGGCGGGGAGGCGATCAGCCGCCTGCAGGCCAGCGCCGGTCGTCTGCCGGGCGGGCTGCAAACCATGTTCAGCAACATGGCGGTGGGTGCCAGCAGCGACACCCAGCGTCGCGATCTGGAAAACGTGCGTAAGCGCATTAACGTTGAGGTGGGCGGGTTCTGCCGTCAGGCGATTGCCGGTCGCTACCCGCTGGTGCGCAGCGCCAGCACCGAGGTCACCCCTGACGATCTCGCGCGCATGTTTGCGCCGGGGACCGGGCTGATGGATACCTTCTTTCGCGATAACCTGACCAGCAAAGTGGACACCACCCAGGCCAACTGGCGCTTTATGCCGGGCATCGACGGGAAAACGCTGCCGGGAAGCGAAGGGCTGCTGAGACCGTTCCAGCAGGCCCAGTCGATTCGAGACGCCTTCTTTGCTAACGGCGCAACCACGCCGTCCTTCAAGGTGACGGTTCGCACCGTGCGAATGGATAACACCATTCTGAACCTGACCCTGGACGTGGACGGTCAGCTGCTGCGCTACAGCCACGGGCCGCAGGCGGTGCAGATCATGAACTGGCCGGGGCCGGGCGGCACCAACCAGGTCCGCATGCAGCTGGGTCTGGCGAACGGCAGCACGGCGACGCTGGTGACCAACGGTTCCTGGGCGCTGAACCGCTTCTTTGATAAAGCGAGCACCAGCCCGGGGGCGGGTAGCCTCAGCCGTCAAGCCACCTTCAACGTCGACGGACATCAGGTCACGCTGGAGTTTGCGCCAAACAGCATTCGCAACCCGTTCCAGCTTCCCCGTTTCTCATGCCCATAACCGCAAGGACAGCCGTATGACGAATACCCCTGCGATGAACCGCTACAGCTGGTATGGCAAGTTACCCAGCGCCGGAGATTTTTTGCAGCGCCGCTTTCCTGACACCTTACAGCGCCAGTGGTCGCACTGGTTCCAGGTCGGTCTGCTGGCCTGGCAGCAGGAAGAGCAGCGCAGCGGCGAGCGCCCGTTTCAGAAAGCACCCGTCTGGAATTTTGTGGTACCGCCCATGCTGGGCAGCCAGATGATCCAGATGGGCTGTCTGCTGCCCGGGCGCGACAGCGTCGGCCGACAATACCCGGTTTGCATTCAGCTGAGCTTCGCCCCGTCAGAGTGGTCGACCAGCCTGCTCAGCCAGGCCGAAAGCTGGTATCAGCAGATTGGACGCCTGGGGCTGCACGCGGTGCGCAACAGTTTTTCCGCCTCGCAGCTCGACGAGATGCTGATGTCCATTCCGGCACCGCAGCCGGTCGAGCCGCAAAAGCGCTCCGACATCCTGGATGTGATTGGCTACGACGAGGACGGCCAGAGCACGCTGGGCTGGCCTCAGGCGGCAGAGTGCTTTGACCCGCTGCGTCAGACCAGCTACTGGTGGACCAACCGCTGCGACGGATACCCGCTCTACACCCACGTGCACAGCGGTAACTTTACCGGGCAGCTTTTCACCCTGCTGTTCGATCCGGCAGGGGGCGCCCGTCCGGGCCGTCACGGTCTCTATCCGCCTATGTTTGAATAAGCAGGGATCTCATGAATATCGAAGAATTTCTCGCGCCCATAAGCCCCGACAACCCCTGCGGCGAAAACCTGGAGTACGACGCTGACTTCCAGGCGATGAACCAGGCAAGCCTTGGGAAAGCGGAACAGCAGTTTGGCGACACCATCATCCCGGCGGAGCCTGCTGACTGGAACACGGTCGAAAAATACGCCACCAGCCTGCTGACCCGCACCAAAGATCTTCGCGTCCTGCTGGCGTTAACCCATGCCTGGACCCGCCGTCGCGGGCTGGCAGGCTACGCGGACGGATTACTGCTGGTGCAGGAGGCGATCGCCCGCTACTGGGAGCCGCTCTATCCGCTGCTCGAAGAGTACGGTGAAACCGACCCGTTCTACCGCATCAACGCTCTCGCCGGGCTGAGTGATAAATCCGACCTGACGGTCGCGGTACGCAACGCCTCGCTGCTGCGTTCAAACGGCGATGAAATTTCGCTGCGGGATGCCCAGGCGCTGCTGGACGGCAGTAAAAACGAATGCCCGGACTATCCCGGCGGGCGCCCGCGGCTGATTGACGAGCTGGCTCGCGGCGACCAGCCGGGGACCGCCGCGGTCATCGTCATTAACGAACGTCTGCTGGCCATCCGCGAGCTGCTCATCGGGCATCTCGGTGAAAGCGGCGTACCTGAAATGGAGCAGCTGCTGAAAACCGTGGGGCTGGTGGCCAGCGCCTGTCAGGTGACCGACATCAGCAAGCTGCTGCCGAACCGTGATGCGCAGGCTGAACCCCAGGCTGAGCAGCAGCCGACGGCTACGCAGCCCGTTCAGCCGGTGACCGACTGGCGCAGCGTGCAGGTCACCAGCCGCGCCGACGCCCAGCTGATGCTGGAAAAAGCGAAGCAGTATTTTGCGCAGTACGAACCGAGCCACCCCGCACCGCTGATGATTGAACGGGTGCAGCGGCTGTCAGAACTTAACTTTATGGACATTATTCGCGACCTGGCGCCAGACGGCGTTAACCAACTGGAAAACATCTTTGGGCGCCGCGAATAGCGCGTCCAGGCATTATGACGTCAGGCATGGAGCCTGGCGTTTCACCTTCACCGCGCATCTTTGATGGAGAACATCATGGCAATGAGTAACAGTGGGCAGAAATTCATCGCACGTAACCGTGCCCCCCGCGTGCAGATCGAGTATGACGTAGAGATCTACGGTGCAGAACGTAAAATTCAGCTGCCGTTTGTGATGGGCGTTATGGCCGATCTGGTCGGCAAACCGGTGGAAAACCTGCCGGCCGTCGACGAGCGTAAATTCCTCGAAATTGACATCGACAACTTTGACGAACGCATGAAGGCGCTGAAGCCGCGCGTGGCGTTCCAGGTGGACAACACCCTGACCGGCGAAGGTAAGCTCAACGTCGATCTGACCTTCGACAGCATGGATGACTTCCTGCCGGACGCGGTGGCCCGCAAGGTTGAGCCGCTGAACAAGCTGCTGGAAGCGCGCACCCAGCTCTCCAACCTGCTGACCTATATGGACGGTAAAAACGGTGCGGAAGAGCTGATCGCAAAAATTCTGCAGGATCCGACGCTGCTCAAATCCCTGAGCCAGTTGCCGAAAAATGACGAAAGCGCGAAAGGTAGCGAGGAATAATCGATGAGCAACCAGACTCAACAACACGAGCAGCAGGCGGGTCAGGCGTTCAGCCAGGATGAATTCAGCGCGCTGCTGAACAAAGAGTTCCGCCCGAAAACCGACCAGGCGCGTTCCGCCGTCGAAAGCGCGGTCAAAACCCTGGCGCAGCAGGCGCTGGAAAATACCGTCACCTTCTCGAACGATACCTACCGCACCATTCAGAACCTGATTGCCGGTATCGACGAACAGCTGTCACAGCAGGTGAACCAGATCATTCACCACGAAGAGTTTCAGAAGCTGGAGAGCGCCTGGCGCGGTCTGAGCTACCTGGTGAACAACACTGAAACGGACGAGATGCTGAAGATCCGCTTTATGAGCATCTCCAAGCAGGAGCTGGGCCGCACCCTGAAGCGCTACAAGGGCGTGGGCTGGGACCAGAGCCCGATCTTCAAGAAAATTTACGAGCAGGAGTACGGTCAGTTCGGCGGCGAGCCGTTTGGCTGCATCGTCGGCGACTACTACTTCGACCACAGCCCGCAGGACGTTGAGCTGCTGGGCGAAATGGCGCGCATCGGCTCTGCGGCGCACTGTCCGTTCATTACCGGTACCGCACCGGGCGTGATGCAGATGGAGTCCTGGCAGGAGCTGGCCAACCCGCGCGACCTGACCAAGATCTTCCAGAACACCGAATACGCCGCCTGGCGTTCACTGCGTGAATCCGAAGATGCCCGCTATCTGGGCCTGGTGATGCCGCGCTTCCTGTCGCGCCTGCCGTACGGCATTCGCACCAACCCGGTCGACAGCTTTGACTTTGAAGAGCAAACCGACGGCGCGAACCACAACAGCTACTCGTGGGCGAACGCCGCGTACGCGATGGCCGCCAACATCAACCGCTCTTTCAAAGAGTACGGCTGGTGCACCTCGATTCGCGGCGTGGAGTCCGGCGGGGCGGTGGAAAACCTGCCGTGCCACACCTTCCCGAGCGATGACGGCGGCGTGGACATGAAGTGCCCAACCGAGATTGCCATCAGCGATCGTCGTGAAGCCGAGCTGGCGAAAAACGGCTTTATGCCGCTGGTTCACCGCAAAAACTCCGACTTTGCTGCCTTTATCGGCGCGCAGTCCCTGCAAAAACCGGCCGAGTACCATGACCCGGATGCCACCGCCAACGCGCGTCTGGCCTCTCGCCTGCCGTACCTGTTCGCCTGCTGCCGCTTTGCGCATTACCTGAAGTGCATCGTGCGTGACAAAATCGGCTCCTTCCGCGAGCGCGAAGAGATGGAGCGCTGGCTGAACGACTGGGTCATGAACTACGTCGACGGTGACCCGGCGAACTCCTCCCAGGAGACCAAGTCCCGCAAACCGCTGGCGGCTGCGGAAGTGCAGGTGCAGGAGATTGAGGACAACCCGGGCTACTACGCCGCGAAGTTCTTCCTGCGTCCGCACTACCAGCTGGAAGGTCTGACCGTTTCTCTGCGCCTGGTATCTAAACTGCCGTCGCTGAAGACGAAAGACGCGTGATAAATGTAGCCGGCCCATTGGGCCGGCTACATTTCGGTGAATATGAGATAGCTAATGAATTTGACTCTGACAGCGTTAATACGAAAATTCATCAGCTATTTAGCCATTTATACGTTGCTAATAATTTCATTCATGCTGTTTGTGACGGTATCCGGCTACTATTTTTTTATCTTTGACTGGCCGGCAGATTTCCCGCGAATCGCAATGCATGCATTTCTATGCACTGGACTTAATGCATTAGCGATAGGGATATACGTTGTCGCAGAAAAACGGAAAGAGAAAAATTAGTATTTTACGCGGACTGATGCGCTGCGGATCCTATGGCAAAGGATATTAAGGTGAAACGTTTCTGTTTTTTCCTCGTATTTATGACCTCTTATGTGTGTGCCGGGAATAACTATCCTGATTTTTATCATCAGCAAACATACCGGCAGGTTTTAAAAGATTTAGTTCTGGCGCGATGCCTTGCGCAGGTGGCAGATAAAGGCAGCCAGTTTTCTACTGACGCCGCTCGCACTGCGAGTGCATTCATTGAGTGGATACCTTTTGATGCTGAAAATGGCACTGAGAAAATGGATGCGCTCATTGGAAAATATAAAGATCACATTAACGGGTTTCATGCTGAGCGAAAGCCCGACGTAAAAGGTGTCACGTTAAATTGTCTGCGTCTTTATCATAGTGACGAACTTAATAAACTCGCTCCTCAATTAATCATCGGAAATCCTGACCGCACCTGGATTCAGGATAATCCACAATAGTAAAAGACTTCACATTCTTTCCATTTATTCCGGGGGAATGTAAGACTGTCAAATGACACGGGTCATTTGATATGAGGCAGAGGTAAAATATGGACGGTTTTATTCAGCCCCATGCTTTCCTGTTTGCCATATAAGTGCTTTTTCGAAAGCAATATTGTTCATCCACGAAGAGTAGATATTATGGCTATTGATATGTTTCTGAAGGTCGAGGGTGTTACGGGCGAATCGAAAGATTCTAACCACACCGGCTGGACTGATATTACCTCCTTCTCCTGGGGCGCTTCCCAGCCAGGTAATATGAGCGTTGGCGGTGGCGGCGGTGCCGGTAAAGTTAACTTTAACGACCTGCACGTTAACGCGCTGATCGACAAATCCACCACCGCTATCCTGAAACACTGCGCAAGCGGTAAACACCTGACCAAAGTTGAGCTGTCCGTTTGTAAAGCGGGCGGCCAGCAGGTGGAATACTCCCGCATCACGCTGGAAGATGTGCTGGTGACCTCTGTTCAGTATACCGGTGCTGACAACGGCGATACCGTTGGTGTGACCTATGCATTCCAGGCTGCGAAAGTGAAACAGCAGTACTGGGAGCAGACCACGTCGGGTGGTAAGGGTGCTGAAAGCAGCGCTGGCTGGAACATCAAAGAAAACAAAGAAGCGTAATTGCGTATGTGGCCGGGGAGTTTTCCCCGGTCATTATCAACCGGGAAGGAAGATAGCATGGCAAGTTTGCAGGAAGGAGGCGCCCGTCCTCTCACCATTGGCGAAATAGCACTGGCGCGCTCGGTTTTTAGTGACGCAATAAAGTATTCAGAAGTTAAAGTCCATAATAAAAGCTATTTGCCGTTTAATATGCAGTCGACAGATGTCGCGATGACCCCAAATGGTGAGCTCTATTTTCGCGAGCCGCATTATCGGGATGACTTCTCAATAGAGGTTCCGCGATATAAACACTGGTTTATTCACGAAGTGGTGCATGTATTGCAGCATCAGATTGGAATGAATGTTCGAACCCGAGGTGCATTCAGTTGGGCAGCAAGTTATAATTATTCTCTGCCCCCCGATAAAAAACTATCGGACTTTGGTATGGAGCAGCAGGCTTCTATCATTTCAGATTTTTATTATTTGATAAATTACGGCCTGGGTGATTTCCGGAACATTGCTGGGTTTGAGGGAATAATCGGCCCCGACCTGAAGGATAAATACCTGCAGGTATTATCGTTGTTTATTCAAAATCCTAAAGACCGGCGGGTATGGTTATGAAACAGTTACTCAGTGTTGTAGCAATCGCATTAACGGTGAGTGCCTGCGTATCTCATCCTGCACAATATCAGTCGCTTTCGGTTACGCTAAAGAACAACGAACCCTGCTTTGCTATTCCCGCTAACTCCGGGTTAGACGCGCCTGTCACCAGCCATTCGCCCACCATAATGAAACGCGCGGGAAATGAATGGAAAGCGGTATCGCCGCCGTCAACGTTTAGCCCTGAAGTGACGTTAACGACCCAACAGTGTCACCAGTGGCAGGGGATTGCGTGGCAAGCCGGAGAATATGATGTTGCTCTGAAGGTGTCAGGGAAAAACGATTCTATTCGCTATGCGGCCCGCTTCACCTTACAAGAAGGTCCCTCAGGCCAGTTTAAGCTTACGCAGAGTGAATAGAATGTGTTAACCCCAAACGCCGCCGTTCTCGCCCCGAGAGCGGCAGCGTTTGAGCGCTAATCATACCAGCAGGAATACGCCATGCGATTCACGATTATTTCTACGAAACCCGGTCATCAGCCGCCGCAAAGCAGCTGTGATTTTTACGCCCCGGGCGGCACCATTGGGCGCGGTACGGATAACAATCTGGTATTGCCGGACAATGACCGCACCATCTCTCGTCTGCAGGCCATTGTTCACGTGGACGCTCAGGGCGAATGCCGCGTCACCAACCGTGGCAGCGTCACCCGCGTAGTATTAAATGACATTCCGCTGGAGCGAGGGCGTCAGGTTGAGCTGCAGGATGGCGACATTCTCGGTATTGATGACTACCGTATCGAAGTGACCGAGCTGATCCACGATACCCAGCCCGTGAGCCGCATGGCGGCCAGCCTGCACCAGCAGGCGCGTCCGACCGTGGCTCCTGCGCCTGCGCAGCAGCCGAAACCGGCGAGTGCCGCACCCCGTGGGAAAGCCGAGCCGACCGCCGTGCCAACGGAGATCTGGGATAGCCTGATGCAGGAGTTTTCCATCTCCGACAGCATCTCCAGCAACCGTACAAAACCGCAGCCTGCGGCATCGCACGATCCGTTCTCCCAGCCTGCAGCCCCGGAGCGTAACGCCGAAGATCCGCTGGCGATGTTCAACGACAGCGATCCCACGCTCGAACGTAAGCATGTCGATCCGGACTCGCTGTTCAGCGACGAAGCGCTGTTTAAAAAAGAGAGCATTTTTGACGACGCTACGCCTTCCACGCTGGTGCCGCCGGTTGAGACCCAGCCAGCCCCGAACGAAGAGGCGACGGATGAGCTCGATCCGCTAGCCCTGTTTGGCGGTAAGTCCAGCGCGCCAGCCGCGCGTAATGACGACCCGCTCGGGCTGATGGGCGGCGCGCCGTTAACCCATCCGGATGACGTGATTAACGAGAAGCCAGCCCCCGTGCCGGAACCTGAGCAGGAAGAGGACGCGCTGGCCGATTCTCCGCTGTTCGCCCCTAAGCCGCAGGAAGAACCGCGTGCTGAAGAGGAACCCGCGCGACCGGATTACGCTGGCTTCACCATGCCGACGCCACAGGCCGTTGCGCGCAGCAGCGCGCAGGCCCCGAAGGGCCGCCTGCGCATCGACCCGGTCAATAACGCCGCCTCGCCAGCCGCCACGGCAAACAGCGGTGAGAAGGGTGAAGTGCTGCAGGGCGAGCTGCTGGAGGCGCTGCTGGAGGGGATGGGGCTCAGCGAAATGCAGCCCGTCCCGCAGTTTGACCGTGAAAATATGCGTCAGCTGGGGCAGATCCTCGGCATGTTCTCCCAGGGGACCGTGGCGCTGCTCTCCTCGCGCTCCATTCTCAAGCGCGGCGTAAAAGCCGACATGACCATGGTGCTGGACGATGCCAACAACCCGTTCAAGCTGTTGCCGACCGGCAAAACCGTGTTAATCCAGATGTTCGGCACCCCGATGCCGGGCTTTATGCCGCCGACCAAATCCGTGCGCGACGCGCTGATCGACCTGCAGGCGCACCAGCTGGGCATGATCTCCGGCATCCGCGCCATCATTGCCGCGATGCTGCAGTCCTTTAACCCGGAACAGCTGGAAGAGCAGGCGAAGCAGAACGGCATGACCTCGCGTCTGGCGCTGCCGGGCAGCCGCAAAGCCGCCCTGTGGGACTACTTTGTTCGCAGCTATGGCGAGACGGCGGGCGAGATTGAGGACGACTTCCACACCCTGTTCGGCGAGGCCTTCCTTCATGCGTATGACATGGAGGTGAATCAGTACAAAGACTCACAGAGCGGATCGGAAGACAAATGAATATCGCAACGGCTTCTCTCTCCCGCCAGGGGACGCGCGCCAGCAACCAGGATCAGACGGGAGAAACCATTGGGGAACGTTCAGCCTGCTTTGTCGTCTGCGACGGCATCGCGGGGCTGCCGGGCGGCGAAGTGGCCGCCGCGCTGGCCCGCAACAGCATTATCTCCCGCTTTGATGGCGACAAACATCTTAATGCGCAGCATATTCGCGACTACGTGCAGACGGCGAATCGCACTATTCTCAGCGAACAGCAGGCCGTTCAGGACTATCGCCGGATGGGCACGACGCTGGTTAGCCTGTTCATTGACCGTGATTACGGGCTGGCCTACTGGGCCCATGCCGGAGACAGCCGCCTGTACCTGTTCCGCCGGGGATGGCTGTGGCATGTGACCACCGACCACAGCCTGGTGCAGCAGATGAAAGATGCCGGGCACCAGACCGACAACCTGAACAGCAATCTGCTCTATCTGGCGCTGGGAATTGAAAACGGCGGGCCGGAAGCGAGCTACAGCGACGTGGTGCAGGTTGAAGACGGCGATGCCTTTTTACTCTGCACCGACGGGTTCTGGCACGGCGTCAGCGAAGAGCAAATGAAGCAGTCGCTGCATATGGTGAATACGCCGCAGGAGTGGCTGACCTTAATGAACCAAATCATTCAAAAGAATGGCGAACAGGAGGGGAATGCCCAGGATAACTATACTGCCCTGGCGGTATGGATGGGCAACCCTCAGGACACCACTTTGCTGCACACCCTCTCTGACGCAGCACAATTTCTTCCCTGCGGAACTGATTAGACACACAAGGAACGATATGAAACTTTGGCTATCGGGTTTGGCACTTCTGGCGGCGACCTCTACCGCGCAGGCTGAAAATTTCCGCATCGTGCAGTCTCCTGCGCAGAAGCTGGATATCTGGATCGACAACATCAAAGACAACACGCCGCAGAGCTGGTGTAAGCCTGAGGTGGCGCTGCGCATTGTGGCGAACGGCAAGAAAGACGTCTCCGTGCTGGAGAACTTTGTGCCGCGTCTTGGCGCGCTGCTGGAACACCAGTGCAGTAAAGTCAATAAACTCAGCTGGACGCTCAACGATCCGGCGGGTACCACGCTGGCGCAGGGCACGGCTGGCAAAGCGCAGGACTGGGCGCTGGTGGTGAAACAGGAGCAGGCCGCGCCTGCTGCGACCGTCACCGCCACCCCAGCCAGCGGCGCGTTACTGCCGCCCGATCAGAACGTGGCTTCCCGCACCGTTGCCGCCGACCGTACGCCGTGGCAGGAGTTTACCCTGCAGGACGGCTGCCACCTGCGCACCTTCTGGGAAGGGGGCTCCTCTGCACCGGCGCTCTTCATTCCGGATTCTGACACCACCCGCTGCGGCAACGGCAGCTGGCTGAGCGGACACACCGTTGTGTCGCAGTCCCGCAACGGCGGGCAGAAAGAGATGGCGGTAACGTACATTCATGGCTTCCCGGTCACCGGGCTGAATCAGAGCGCCGACCCGGAAAACGCGCTGATCACCTCCGTCAACAAAGAGCGCATGGTATTCAGCACCCCAAACAGCGACCAGAGCTGGATGATCCTGCCTTACGACAGCGCCCTGAACAGCTGGAAGAGCAACGGCACCGTCGCGGTGGAGATCTCCCGTGAAACCGCCAGCGACGATGCAAAACTGCAGGCGCGTATCGCGGCGGTGAAAAAAACCTGGAGCGCCTGGGTGGCACCCGGCACCCCGCTGAATATCGTGCTGATTGACACCCTGCGTCCTCAGCTGCGCGATCCGGCCGTTGGCGCATGGCGCGCGGCAAATTAAGGAATGGCGATGAATACGCTCTATCAACACCTGGCGGGTGAGTCGCTCAACGACGCGCTTGCGCGTCTGGAAGCAGAAATCAAAGCCCGTCCGGCGGATGCCGACCTGCGCGCCGCGTTCGTGCAGTTTTTAACCCTTAGCGGCAACTGGACGCGCGCCCTGACCCAGCTGAAAAGCTGGCTGGCGCTGAAGCCGCAGGCGAAACCCACCGTCACGCTGCTGGAGCAGTCCATTCAGGGCGAGCTGCAGCGCGCGCAGGTGATGGCGGGACAGGCGCGTCCGGCGATGCCTGAAACCCAGTGGCCGTGGCTAACCACCCTTGCGGCGGCGCTGAGCCAGGAGGGCGAGCGCGCGCAGGCGCTGCGTCTGGAAGCCCTTGAGCAGGCGCAGGCCACCCCCGGCCAGATTACCCTCGAAAACGAGGAGACGCAGGCCTTTGACTGGCTGATGGACGGCGATGCCCGTCTCGGCCCGGTATGCGAAACCATCGTCAACGGCCGCTATTTCTGGCTGCCGTTTAACGCTATCGCGGAGATCCGTTTCCAGGCACCTGCCAGCGTGACCGACCTGGTCTGGCGTCACGCGCTGGTGCGCCTGACGGACGGGACGGAGCAGGTGTGCCAGATCCCGGCGCGTTACCCGTTTGCCGCCGATGCTTCTGACGCGGTTAAACTCGGGCGGACCACCGACTGGCACCCGCTCGATACTGACGGCACGCTCTATGAAGGCCAGGGCCAGAAGGCCTGGCTGAGCGAGCAAAGCGAAAGCCCGCTGCTGTCCTTAAGCCTCGTGACGTTTGCGACGGATGGAGCCGATGAGTAATCCCGCTGGCGAAGGCGATCTGCTGCGCAGCGGCTGGCAAGCCCGCAGCAGGCAGGAGAAGGTGGGGGCGCGCGACAAAATGCAGCCCTCGCTGCTCGATCGCCTCACTGATAACGACCCGGAAAAAAAGCGTGAGTCGGCCAACAGCAATTTGATCACCCACGCCGCCCTGCGCCGCAATGTGCTGCGCGATTTGCAGTGGCTGTTTAATACCATCAACCACGATGCCTCCGGCGATTTAAGCGCGCTACCGCACGTGAGCCGCTCGGTGGTTAACTTCGGCGTCGCGCCCCTGGCCGGGAAAAGAATGTCGGACATCGAATGGCACGACATTCAGCGCAAGCTCACCGAGGCCATCATCAATTTTGAACCACGCATTTTGCCGCAGGGGCTGCAGGTCCGCTGCGTGTCGGATACCTCCTCGCTGGATCTGCACAACGTGCTCTCCATCGAGATCAAAGGGCGTTTATGGTGTGTGCCGTACCCGCTGGAGTTTCTGTTTCGCACCGATGTCGATCTGGAAAACGGCCATTTTGAACTGAAAGATGCGGGGTAATCATGGAAAGTAAACTGCTCGAATACTACAACCGTGAGCTGGCCTACCTGCGCGAAATGGGGGCCGAGTTTGCCGAACGCTACCCGAAAGTCGCCGGACGGCTGGGCATGCGCGGCATCGACGTGGCGGACCCGTATACCGAACGTCTGATGGAAGGATTCGCCTTCCTGACCTCCCGCGTGCAGATGAAAATGGACGCGGAGTTTCCGCGCTTCTCCCAGCGTCTGCTGGAGATGATTGCGCCAAACTATCTTGCGCCCACGCCGTCGATGGCGATTGCGGAGATTCAGCCCGACAGCAGCCGGGGCGACCTGAGCAAGGGCTTCGTCGTGCCGCGCGGCACCATGATGGACAGCCTGGCGCTGAAAAAAACCGGCGTGACCTGCAGCTATACCACGGCGCACGAGGTCAACCTGCTGCCGCTGAAAATCGACAAGGTTGAGCTGGGCGGAGTTCCCGCCGATTTGCCCCTCGCACAGCTGGGTCTGAGCCAGCGGGGGATCGGCAGCGCCCTGCGGATCCGCATCGCCTGCGACGGCCCGCAACATCTCGGGCACCTGGACTTCGACCGTCTGGAATTTTTCCTCGCCGGTCCGGATATCGAGGCGCTGAAGCTGCTGGAGCTGGTGATGGAGCACCACGCCGGGATCGTCTGTCAGACGGTCAGCCCGCAGCCGCAGCGACAGCTGCTGGCGACGGACGCGCTGCGCCAGGAGGGATTTGAGCCTGACCAGGCGCTGCTTCCGGACGATCTGCGCAACTTTGACGGCTATCGCCTGCTGCAGGAGTATTTCGCGTTTCCGGCCCGTTTCCGCTTCATTAGCCTCAGCGGCCTGAGCACGCTGATCCAGCGCTGTGAAGAAGAAAAAGCCTTCGACATCTTCATCCTGCTGGATAAGCCGGATGAACAGCTGGAGCGCGTGGTCGATGCCAGCCATCTGGCGCTGCACTGCACCCCGGTCATCAACCTTTTCCCGAAAGTTGCGGCGCGGCAGAAGCTAAATGACGGTCAGCATGAATACCATCTGGTGGTCGATAACATCCGTCCGCTGGATTATGAAATCTACGCGGTAAAAAAAATCTATGGCAGCGCGGACGGCCAGCGTGATGACCAGACGTTTCGTCCGTTCTGGAGCACCTGGAGCGGCGATGCGGGCAACTACGGGGCCTATTTTTCCCTGCGACGCGAGCAGCGCGTGCTGTCCGAGCACGCCCTGCGCTACGGCACCCGTACCGGCTATATCGGCTCGGAGGTCTTCGTCTCGCTGGTGGATGAACAGCACGCGCCGTGGCAGGAAAACCTGCGCTATATCTCTGCCGAGGTGCTCTGCACCAGCCGTGACCTGCCGCTGATGCTGCAGCAGGAGCTCGGGGAGTTCATTATGGCGGACTCCATGCCGGTGAAATCCCTCACCCTGCGTAAAGGGCCGACGCCGCCGCGTCCGGCGCTGGCAGAAGGGTTCAGCACCTGGCGGCTTATCAGCCAGCTGCAGATGAACTACCTCAGCCTGATGGACAGTGACAATGAGGAGGGGGCTGCCGCGCTGCGCCAGCTGTTAGGGCTTTATGCCAACCTGGCCGAAACGCCCGTTGCGCGTCAGGTGGAGGGGGTGCACCACTGCGTGCTGGAGCCGGTTCACCGCCGCGTGCCTGAACCCGGACCGGTGGTGTTCGCCCGCGGGATCGGCATTACCCTGACGGTGGATGAGCGAGCCTTTTCGGGGGCCAGTCCGTGGCTCTTTGGCAGCGTGATGGAGCGCCTCTTTGCCCGCCTGGTCTCCATCAACAGCTTCACCGAGTTCACCCTGAAAAGTCAGCAGCGCGGCGAGATTGGCTACTGGGCGCCGCGCATGGGTAAAAGGGCGCTGATATGAGTGACGCCGCCACTGCACCGCTGCGCGTGCATCGCCTGACGAAGCTGCCGGACGCGTTCTGGCACGGCGTCCGCGAGACGCCCTGGCGCTACGATCTGTTTCAGCTGTTAAGGCGCATTGATGCCCAGGGCGGCGAGCGCTATCCGCTGGGCCGCGCGCCGCTGCCAAAATTTGAACCGCTGCGCATCGGCCAGCAGCCGTCGATGAGTTTTGCCCCGTCGACGCTGGCCAGGGTGCGTCAGCGGGAAGAGAGCGGGCTGCATGAGGTCTCTATCCTCAGCTTCGGCCTGTTTGGCCCGAACGGCCCGCTGCCGGTCCACATGACCGAGTACGCCCGCGAGCGTATTTATCATCATCAGGACACCAGCCTGAGCGCGTTTGCCGATCTGTTCCACCATCGTCTGGCGCTGCTGTTTTACCGCGCGTGGGCGGATGCGCAGCCCACCGTCTCGCTGGATCGCGCCGATAACAAGCGCTTTGAGGGCTATCTGGCGTCGCTGATTGGTATGGGCCAGCCGGGTCAGATGGACAACGGCAGCCTGAGCTCACACGCGCGCTTTACCCACGCCGGGCACCTGACCCGTCACGGGCGGGATCCGGAGGGGCTGGAGAAGATCCTGCGCAGCTATTTTAAGGCGCCGGTCAAACTGGTCAGTAACGTGCCGCAGTGGATGCCGCTCTCCACGCGCGAGCAGGCGCAGCTTGGGGAAGGACGCCGCATGCCGCGCATGGGTGAGTCCGCCTTTCTCGGCGTCGCCGTCCGCGACGTGCAGCATAAGTTTCGCATCGAGATTGGCCCGCTGAGCGCGGAGGAGTACAACCGCTTTCTGCCGGGTGAAGCGTGGGTCACCGAGCTGCGCGACTGGGTGCGTCAGTACGCCGGCGTGGAGTTTGAATGGGAAACGCGGGTGATCCTGCGTGAAGACGCGGTGCAGGGCGCCACGCTCGGCAGTCATGGGCGATTAGGCTATAACACCTGGCTGGGCCTTCAGCCGCAGCCTGTCCCGCGCGGCGATCTGGTGTATCGCGCAGAGCGGTAATCCTTCCGTATACCGAATCATTGTTAATGGAAACTAACATGTCAGAAATTAGCCGTGCCGTGCTTTTCGGCAAACTGGATACGCTGTTATTTACCTCTCTGGAAAGCGCCACTGCGTTCTGCAAGCTGCGCGGCAACCCCTATGTTGAGCTGGTGCACTGGCTGCATCAGCTGATGCAGCAGCAGGATGGCGATCTGCAGCTGGTCATCCGCCACTTTGCCCTCGACGAGCAGCAGCTGACGCGCGATATCGTTGCCGCGCTGGATGTGCTTCCGCGCGGGGCGAGTTCCGTTTCCGATCTCTCCGAGCATATCGACAGCGCCGTGGAGCGCGCCTGGGTCTTCGGCTCGCTGAAGTTTGGCGTCAGCCGCATTCGCGGCGGCCATTTGCTGATCGGCATGCTGAAAACCTGGAACCTGGCCAACGTGCTGAAAAGCATTTCGGCGCAGTTCACCCGCCTTAACGTCGAGGTGCTGATTGAGCAGTTCGATACCATCTGCGCCAACAGCAAAGAGACGCAGCAGGCCGCTGCCGCTGTCGACGCACCGGCGGGGGCGGTTCCGGCTGCTCAGGGGACGCTGGCCCAGTACGGTCAGGACCTGACCGCCCGCGCCCGCGACGGGAAGATTGACCCGGTCGTCGGGCGCGACGAGGAGATCCGCCAGATGGTCGATATCCTGATGCGCCGTCGTCAGAACAACCCGCTGCTGACCGGGGAGGCCGGAGTCGGGAAAACGGCGGTGGTGGAAGGGCTGGCACTGCGTATCGCCGACGGCGACGTGCCGGAGCCGCTGCAGAACATTCAGCTGTGGCTGCTGGATATCGGCATGCTTCAGGCCGGTGCAGGCATGAAAGGCGAGTTTGAAGCCCGTCTGCAGGCGCTCATTAACGAAGTCCAGTCCAGCGCCACGCCGATCATTTTGTTTATCGATGAGATCCACACCCTGATTGGCGCAGGCGGCCAGCAGGGGACCGGCGATGCAGCGAACCTGCTGAAGCCAGCCCTGGCGCGCGGCCAGCTGCGCACCATCGGCGCCACCACCTGGGCAGAATACAAAAAGTACATTGAGAAAGACCCGGCGCTGACCCGTCGTTTCCAGACGGTGCAGGTTCACGAGCCGGACGAAGCGAAAGCCATTCTGATGCTGCGCAGCACCGTGTCGCCGCTGGAGACGCACCACCAGGTGTTGCTGCTCGACGAAGCGGTCAGCGCGGCGGTGAAGCTGTCCCACCGCTACATCCCGGCGCGTCAGCTGCCGGACAAAGCCGTGGCCCTGCTCGACACCGCCTGCGCCCGCGTCGCGGTGAGCCAGAGCGCGCCGCCTGCGCAGCTGGAAGACTGCCTGCGCCACCTTGCTGCGCTTGACGTGGAAATTGAGATCGCAGAACGCGAAGCGCGCGTGGGGGCGGGTGATGCCGAGCGCGTCACGGCATTACGCGCCGAACGCGACGCGTATGAAACAAAACGCGAAGGCCTGGCCCTGCGCTGGGAAGAAGAACGCAGCCTGGTGCAGGAAATTATTCGCCTGCGCGCGGCGCTGTTCGCGGCGGGTGATGAAGATAGCGCCGAGCTGCGCGGCCAGCTGGCGGAGCAGCAGCAGGCGCTGAACGCCCTTCAGGGCGATGAACCGCTGCTGTTTGCAGCTGTGGATGAAAACGTGGTTGCCGCGGTGGTCTCTGACTGGACCGGGATCCCGCTGGGCCGGATGGTGAAAAACGAGATCGACGCGGTGCTAAACCTCGCCGACACGCTGAACCAGCGCGTTATCGGCCAGCGTCACGGTCTGGACCTGATTGCCCGCCGCGTGAAAACCTCCCGGGCGAAGCTGGACGACCCGAACAAGCCGGTGGGCGTCTTTATGCTGTGCGGTCCGTCGGGCGTCGGTAAAACCGAAACCGCGCTGGCGCTCGCCGAATCTCTGTACGGCGGCGAGCAGAACGTCATTACCATCAACATGAGCGAGTTCCAGGAAGCGCACACCGTTTCCACCTTAAAAGGTGCGCCTCCGGGGTACGTAGGGTATGGTGAAGGCGGGGTATTAACCGAGGCCGTCCGCCGCCGTCCATACAGCGTCGTGCTGCTGGACGAAATTGAGAAAGCGCACCCGGACGTCCACGAGATCTTCTTCCAGGTCTTCGACAAAGGCTGGATGGAAGACGGCGAGGGGCGCCATATTGATTTCCGTAATACCATTATTATTCTGACCTCCAACGTCGGCACCGAGCTGATTAGCGCCATGTGCGCCGATCCGGACCTCATTCCGGAGCCTGAGGCCTTAAGCGGCGCGCTGCGCCAGCCGCTGCTGGAGGTGTTCCCACCGGCGCTGCTGGGCCGTCTGCTGGTGGTGCCTTACTACCCGCTCAGCGACGAGATGCTGGGGCAGATTGTTCGCCTGCAGCTTAAGCGTATTCAGCGTCGTCTGGAGGAGAATCACAGCATTATTTCTGAGTTTGACGACAGCGTGGTGGAACAGATTGTTCAGCGCTGCACCGAGGTGGAGTCCGGCGGCCGCATGGTGGATGCTATTCTGACCAACACCCTGCTGCCTCAGATGAGCCAGATCTTACTTACCGCCAGCCGCAGCGACGAACAGTACCGACGTCTGCACGTCACCTGCGAGCAGGGCGAGTTTCACTGTCAGTTTGCCGCGTAATAATCATCAAGAGAACTGTAAAAGATGACGGATAATGATAACAATCGGACTGTCCCAAACGCGCTCCCGGTCGGGTACCGCTTCAACGAGTTTGAAATCAAAGAGGTGATCGGCGGCGGCGGTTTTGGCATTGTCTATCGCGCGTGGGATCACCAGCTCGAACGCACTATCGCTATCAAAGAATTTATGCCTTCCTCGCTCGCCGTACGCGGCGACGACATGACCCTGGTGCTGCGCAGCGAGCGCTTTGGCAAAGCGTTTTCCGCAGGCCTGAACAGCTTTATCCAGGAAGCCCGTCTGCTGGCGCGCTTTAACCACCCGAACCTGCTGCACGTTCTGCGCTTCTGGGTGCAAAACGACACGGCCTACATGGGGACGCTGTTTTACAGCGGCACCACGCTTTCGCGCCTGCGCGAGGAAAAGCCGGAACTGATCAACGAGGCCTGGATCCGCCGCACGCTGCCGATGCTGTTCGGTGCGATCAAGACCATCCACGACGAAGGCTATCTGCACCGAGACATCTCGCTGGATAACATCCAGATCCAGGATAACGGCCTGCCGGTGCTGCTCGATTTCGGCTCCGCGCGCCGCACCATCGGTAACCTTTCCGACGAAACGGAAACCATGCTGCGCCCGGGCTTTGCGCCGATTGAGCAGTACACCGACGACAACGAAAGCGAGCAGGGCCCGTGGACGGACATTTACGCCCTCGGCGCCGTGCTGCGTACCCTGATTGTGGGTTCTCCGCCGCCGGTCAGCGTGGTGCGCTCGATTCAGGATACCTGCAAACCGCTGGTGGAAATCATGCCGCAGGGCTATTCCATTCCGCTGCTGCAGGCCATTGACCGCGCGCTGGCGCTGCACATGGAAGACCGTCCGCAGTCCATCGACGAGTTCGCCGCGCTGATAGAGATGCCGGTCGCGGGTATCAACGATGTGCTGACGGCGAAAAAGCCCGGCACCATGCTGGTACCGGTGGAGGAAGAACAGCCGGCGTCGCTGCTCGACTGGCGTCGCTACAGGATCCCGGGCATGGTTGCCGCAGGCGTGCTGGTCGGCGTTGTCGCTGGCGCGATGCTGTTCAGCAGCGGCAAAGATGCGCCAGAGCAGGCTGCGCAGGCACCGGCAGAGACGCGTCCAACCGAAACCGCCGCGAACGCCCCAGACGTGAAGCCAGAAACGGCGAAGGTGAGCGAACCGGCGACGGCACAGCAGACGCCACCGCCTGCCGCGAGCCCTGTTGCGTTGGTCTATATCCGCATCCTCGACGGCGAAACGCTGAAAGTGAACGGCGAGCCAAAAGCGCTGCGTCCGGGAACCAACGGCTATGCATCGCTCAAGCTGCCGGCCGGTGAGGCGAAGATTGAACTGCAGGGCAACGGAAGAACGCGTGGCCAGACGCTGGATATTACCAAGCCGGGCACCTGGCTGGTGAATCCGTAGGAATATAAACAGGGGAGACTATGGAAGTGTACGATCTTCGAAGTCTTAGGCTTCATTCAAAGGAGTACGAGAAGATTGTCTCTCCTGTTTGTGCGTTTTGAATTTATTCCTAACCCGGAGGGTTGAGTTGAAGCCAATATGTGCTCCCCCATTTTTTTAAATAACAATAACGGGCGTACGCAAAACAAGCTCGCTCATTTAAATAGCCATCTATGGTATTTCTGGGGAGGTATGGATCTTCTCGCAATGTTACTTTATTGCGTGAATTCAGTTCGCCACGACAGAATTCCATTCATTTCTGACGCAAAAGCGTTTAGTGATTCGTTGAATTATTATGCAGGTGATGGTTTCAGCATTTTGGTCATGCTTTTTTTTGTGCTTGACTTACTTTTATTACTCTCTTTGTTTACTTCGGCCTGGTTATTCTTCAAGCGAAAGATCGGAGCGGTTAAACTTGCCCTCGCTCAGGAATTATTTCGCTTGATTTCATTCAGATGTTCGGTCTCATTGTTCCCTCTTTTAGTAAGTATGTTTGATTTTTCAAACATCTGGTTGAATGTAGGTTTATTTGTCACATCAGAGTCACTGAAAATCTACTCTCTTGTTTTTTGGATGATCAAGAGGGAAAAGCCCCTTTCTTGAATGACGCTTTATCACAGATGCAGAACCTCTTATCTGCATCGCATAAGCTAGATGGAATAAAGATTATGCTCAACCGAATTACCGTTCAGCTCCCGGTGGAGGGGCTTCTGTTCTGGAAACTGACGGGCCGCGAGGCGATGTCCGAGTCGTTCGCGCTGACGCTGACC
>NZ_VDAF01000140.1:0-202 GCF_019584525.1 Enterobacter sp. EC_50
TTCATGACTGGGGTGAAGTCGTAACAAGGTAACCGTAGGGGAACCTGCGGTTGGATCACCTCCTTACCTTAAAGAACCTGCCTTTGTAGTGCTCACACAGATTGTCTGATGAAAAGTAAATAGCAAGGCGTCTTGCGATTGAGACTTCAGTGTCCCCTTCGTCTAGAGGCCCAGGACACCGCCCTTTCACGGCGGTAACAGG
>NZ_VDAF01000141.1:0-202 GCF_019584525.1 Enterobacter sp. EC_50
TTCATGACTGGGGTGAAGTCGTAACAAGGTAACCGTAGGGGAACCTGCGGTTGGATCACCTCCTTACCTTAAAGAACCTGCCTTTGTAGTGCTCACACAGATTGTCTGATGAAAAAACAGCAGTAAAAATCTCTGCAGGCTTGTAGCTCAGGTGGTTAGAGCGCACCCCTGATAAGGGTGAGGTCGGTGGTTCAAGTCCACT
>NZ_VDAF01000142.1:0-201 GCF_019584525.1 Enterobacter sp. EC_50
TCATGACTGGGGTGAAGTCGTAACAAGGTAACCGTAGGGGAACCTGCGGTTGGATCACCTCCTTACCTTAAAGAACCTGCCTTTGCAGTGCTCACACAGATTGTCTGATGAAAAAACAGCAGTAAAAATCTCTGCAGGCTTGTAGCTCAGGTGGTTAGAGCGCACCCCTGATAAGGGTGAGGTCGGTGGTTCAAGTCCACT